>VBEG01000058.1 GCA_005882115.1 Chloroflexota bacterium | reverse complement strand
GGCAATTGAGACAGCCAAGATGACAGCCACGGCCGCGGACGTTTGCAGGCGCCAGCGAACGCCTTTGGACGCACGAGCTGGGTCACCTTAGCGGTGGACCAAGAGCCGTTATAGGCTCGCGAGGCACACGGCGGCAGTGCGACGGTTCCAGTCAGGACATCAGGATTCGGATTGCCCGGACCGGAACGATGCTGTCATATTTGGTCCGCGTGGGTGAAAAGCAGCCAGGGGGTTCAGCCTACCTCGCCACCTGCCGCGCATGATCAGGAAGCCAAGCGAGAGAGGCAGCCAAATCAAAATCGCCGCGCGGATGCCAATAGCCGGCAATTGACCAGAAACAATGCCAGTGCCTATCCAGACGATGTCATCAAGCGACATCGATCCGTCGATCGCAAGCCATGCTGACACGACCAGGCCTACGTAGTCGTATTCATGCAGGTGGACGGCAGACGTCAACGTGCCGACGATTCCGATCGCAAGGGCGACCCGAAGAGATCGCCGATTTAGCCACACGCCAATCAGCGCGATCGCCGCAAAGACTGCCTGCCCGACCAACAACGAGGCGCGCGGTCCGAATGGCGATAGCAGTGGCGCAGCCGTGAAGCTGGGATCCGACGCGGCCCAGGCCATGACACCACCGTATGTCCCGATGCCGGTAGGTCCGAGGACGGCGGCGAACAGCGCAACTGCGACGCCGGTTGCGGCGAGCCACCACAGCGCGGTCAATCGAAAGCCGCAGATAAAGAAGACAGCCGGCAAGAGGATCACGTCCTGCGGCTTGATGCAGCTGGCGAGCCCCAGGAGGACACCGGCCCACCGCTGGTGTCCACGTTGAGCGCACCACCATGAAGCAACAACTAGTGCGTAAAGAAGTAGCTCGGGCTGTCCGCGTTCAATGGCGAAGGCCGCTGGCCAAAGCGCCAGCGAGCTCAAAAACGCGAGGGTCCATGCGCTTCGACTGCGGCCGAACACGAGTCCTGAAGCGACAGCGATAGCGGCGACGTTCAGGCCGGTCCAGAGGTAAAGATCGAGCGAAAATGGCAGCGGGGTCATGATCGCAATCAGCCACGCGAGCAGGGGTGGATTCAGATACGTGTACAGCGGCGCAATGTTTGCCGACCCGACCACTCCGAAGCTCTGGTTCAGCAGCTCAAGCTTTGATGGGTCGTACATGTGCGGCCAGCCCCAGGTCGCACCGGCCTCGGCCGCCAGGTAGAAGACCCGAAAGTCGTTATTTCCGGGCTGAGTGCTGACGGTTCCAACAAAGCGCCAGGCTTCGAACAGAACCGCCCAGGCCGCCACAACGATCGGAATGGCGATCCGCAACGGAGGGAGGCGGTTGCTCGGGCCCCGCCTGACAGCCTGAGGAAGGCTGGGTCGCCTTAGAGCCAAGGAGATCATGGCGGTTGCCATCACACCCGGTGCTGCATTAAGTGATCAATGGGACATCTGTCCCTCGGATGGGAGCGTCGGGTGCAGCGAGTGTGCGGCCCCCCGAAAACTGGTCCATTTTCTTAAGCGATCAACAGACCCGTGACCAGTGTTGAAGAGATATTCCTCCCCGATACCGATAGCCCCATCGGGATTCGACTCGACTTCGGAAATCGGAGCCTCTTCGTCTTCACTTGGGGCGACCAGCTAATTGCGACCGACAAATTGCCCAACTATCTGGTTGAGGCGGACGCCAGTTTCCGACCACCGGGCTGAGAGCGACACCCGTGGCAAGACGCATTGGAGACTCATTTGCCGGCCGCCGTGCGCTTCGCCAACGTTGTCGATGCCTAGCGAAAGATCGGTTCTAGGATCCGGGGCTGTGACAGCCAAGGTGACAGCCAACTTTCCGAGTTTCTGCGGACAGGCGCGGACGCCTTCGGATGAGGAAGGAACGGTCTCTATCTCCGGCGGCCGCCTGTGGACGGTTGTGGACGTCTAAAGGGCGGTCTTCAAAACCGTTTGCGGGGCGCTGTTGAGGCGTCCTGGGTGGGTTCGATTCCCATCCATCCCCGCCAGATTCGCCGGCAACGACAGCAAATGGCAGCCAAAACTGCAGACGGTTTTCAAAACTGTTGAGGCCCGAGCGCTACCCGCGAGTCCCGAGTTGCGCTACTCTGCAAACCGTAGTACCCTTCTAACCGCAGTATGCCGCACTCCAACGGAAACCCGGTCGATACCAGCCAGCTCCTGAAGGGCGTTCTGGACCTCGCCGTCCTGGCGGTCCTTGCCGACCACGACAGCTATGGATATGAAGTTCTCCGCCAATTGCGCAACAGCGGACTAGATGGCGTCGGCGATGCCTCCGTGTATGGAACGCTGCGCCGTTTGTATCAGGCTGGCGCACTTAAGTCGTACGTCGTTCCCTCTGTCGAGGGGCCTTACCGCAAGTACTACGGACTGAATGATCGCGGCCGGAGCGCCCTCGTCCAATCCAGCAAGACGTGGGGCTCCCTCACCAGGGCCCTCGAACACCTGCTCAATGGGAGGAGCAAAGCAAATGCCAAATAGCAGTCAAGCCAACGATGTTGCCAGCTATGCCACCGCCGTTCGGGCTGCACTTGCGGCTCTCCCTGACGCTGAGCGTGAAAGTCTGCTTGAGGATCTCGAAGACCACCTGGCCGAGGTTGCCAGCGAGTCCGATCTGTCGCTAGACGAACGCCTGGGAAAGCCCGAGGACTACGCCGCTGAATTGCAGTCGGCATACGGCGCTGGAAATGACCTGTCCAGTACCAAACGCAACAGGCCGTTTCGCGAACGAACTGCGGCACTGTTGAAGACAGCGTTGGGCAATCTGCCCTATTCCAACATGCGCTCGTTCCTCCCCGAGCTGCGCCCCGGATGGTGGGTCCTTCGGGCCTACCTGGCTGTGCTGTTCCTCGCACTCGTCTTCAGAGACGGGAGCAACCTCACGCCGATACCCAACCCCTTCACCAGCGGTGGGCTGCTCCAAATCGTGGCCACTGTGATCGCGATCGGAATCTCAGTGCGGCTGGGCCGTCGCGCCCTGCCGGCAAACAGAGGCTGGCGATGGGCGGTCGTCGGGCTGAATGTCACGATTGCATTGCTGGCGTTGCCGACGCTCGCGAGTATGGGCACAGGGAGCAATGACTATTCATACGACTATTCGCCTGATCCGTACCTTTCGGCGGCTTCGGCCGGCTACGTCCCCGGCGTCACCAATATCTATCCCTATTCAAGGGATGGAAAGCCGCTAAAGGATGTCTTGCTGTATGACCAGGATGGACGGCCCGTTGTCCCAGACAAGACAGACATCGTGATAGACGTCCCCAATGGTGCGGACGGATTGCCGATTCCAAACGCATATCCGCTCAATGAACGCCATGCCACCGGTGACCTGATCATGCCCCCGCGCGTTGCACTCCCACCCTCTCAAACCAGCATGCCCACCCCGAGCCCAACGGCCACCCCATCGCCGTAGCGCTTGAGATAGACAGCCAACATCCCGAACGCCAGCGGCTGTCAGTGGACGTCTGCGGAATTCCGATCGCATTTCTCGAAGCTGACGTTCGAATATGGGAGTCGTGATTCTTCAAGAACGATGCAACCGGCTGCGAGCTCTTCACATCCCGGGGACGCCCCTGGTGTTGCCGAACGCATGGGATGCTGCATCTGCGCGGGCCGTTGTCGCCGGCGGGTTCCCGGTCGTCGCCACCACCAGCGGTGGGGTCGCCGAGGCGCTCGGATACGAGGACGGGGAGCGTGCTCCGGCCGCGGAGATGTTCGCGGCCGCGGCAAGGATAGCGAGGTCAGTCGACGTTCCGGTGTCGGTCGACGCGGAGTCAGGCTACGGTCTACCGCCGGATGAGCTCGTCGCGGCGCTCTTGGATGCCGGCGTAGCCGGCTGCAACCTGGAAGACACGGACCACAAGTCCGGCGGTCTAACTCAGCGCGACCGTTACGCTGACCGGCTGGCAGCCATCCGCCGCGCGGCGACCGCTCAAGCGTATGGGCTGGTGATCAATGCCCGTGTGGATGTATTCCTCGCCGACCACGGCGCGCGTCCTGTGGAGCACCTCGATGAGGGCATTGCTCGGGCCCGGGCATACCTCGACGCGGGGGCCGACTGTGTGTATCCGATCTTCTTACACGACGAGCGCACGATCGCCAAGTTCGTCGAGGCGGCCGGGGGCCCCGTCAACATCCTGGCGTGGCAGGCACCGCCAGTCTCGCGGCTGGCCGAACTCGGAGTGGCGCGGGTAAGTTACGGCTCGGCAATCCAACACCGGTTGCTGCAGAACCTTGCGACGATTCTCGCCGAGATCCGGGACTACGACTCCGCCCATCCCTAACGCGCTGCCCATTTGCGGCGCACGAGCTCGCGGTGCCACGCGAGGATCGTTTCTGGTGTGATCAGCCCGCCCAGCGCCGGATGGGTGAACACGCGATTCCGCGCAGCCATGATCGCCCCCGTTCTGAAAGGTTCAGGCGGGTCGGTTGACCTGACGGCGTAGGACTCGCCGCTCATGCCGCAGAAGAAGAAGCTCCGCCTCCGGGTCGTCGACCCGACGCCGGACGTCTACGACATCGAGCAACACGCACAGGCACGAGTAGAAGAACCAGAAGATCATCGAGGCCGCACTTCAGACGCGTAGCTAGCCTCGGATGGATAAGTGTGTCCCACACGATGCATCCGCAGTGTCATCAACACCGCGACCCAGAGCAGCACGATGCCAACCAGCGCGGATTCAGCCCAGGGACGAATGATGGGCAGCCAGAAATAACCCGACGCATACGTGTTGGTGAACGCGAGGTAAATCGGGCCGGTCAAAGCCCACGCAAAGCCGGTGATCGTTAGCAATCGCCATTCACCAGCTCTCACCATGAAAACGATCATCACGACAAACGGTAGTAACAGCAGCGCCAGCTGGCCCGGCCATAACAGCGTGCTCAGCAAGGGGGCGACGGCCACCGCAGCGGCAGCTTCGATCGGCGCGAGCTCCACCGGTCGGCTGGATCGCCCCAGGCAATACGCTGTCAGGGCGAGCGCTCCGAGGGCGGCGAGCGTCGCGACTGCCCTCTCGAACGGTCCGACTCCAGTTCCAAGCTCCGGATGGCCCATGGCTTGAGGGTGCAGTAACCGCGCGAGAGTGGCGATTGGGGCGATGTTTTTCGCGTAGCCTGTGCCGCCTCCCGCCTCCGGCAGCACCCTAAAGAGGTATTCCGGAAGGTATTGGGGAACCGCCACCGCCCACAGGATGATCCACGCAGCCACCGCCGCGAGCAGCATTGCGAGTCGGCGCCTCCAGAGGATCAGCAGAAGTGTTGGCGCCTGCACCAGCTTCAACGCGATACCCATACCGGTGGCTATGCCTCCCCACCAGACATCGCGCTTTGTCCACCCGAGCAGCCAGATCCCGCTCAGCCCGAGCAGGACAATCTGCACGTTGAGGTAACGGATCTGGTCAAGAAGCGGTGGATAGCTCAGGGTCACAATCGCGCAGAGGACAATCAGCTGCCAATCCGAGACCCTGAGAGCCACCAACGTGGCGATGAGAAAGGTCATTACCGCGATCTGGCATGTGACAAGGGCGCCCACGACGAGAACCGTTTGATTCACGTTGATGACTGGCTGCAGCAGCCAACCCAACAGCGGCGGATACACGGAAGCACTGTTTGTCAGCTGCTGGAAACATGCCGCGTTGTGACAAGGCCCATAGGGGTCCTGGCCCGCGGCGATCGAGGCAGCGGCGGTCAGATAAGCCTCGTGGAAGTCTGTGGGAACCAGATTGGGGTTCAAGAGCGGTTGCAGGAACGCGTTCCACAGATACGAGACTCCGATGGGAACACCGGCGATTGCCAGGAGCAAGCTGCGGAATCGTCTGTTGAGTAAGGCCTTTACAAAACCCTGCAAAATCGGCTGTGATGATCGAGGACTGCCGGTTCACTGTCAATCGAATTCGGACAATGGATTGCTTGATCTGCCGGCCAATGCGCTTGCGAAGGACATCGCCTCGCCCCGGGACGCGGGTCAGGTTCATGGTGACCCCTCCAGCCGTTGACACTTGACCTTCTGGCCTTGGTGGCCCCGGCGCGGTCCCAATGTCGCCGCGTTTGGCACATGCTGGCCTAGGCGCGTAGAGTCGCAATCGGTCGCCCGGTGGCTGCCCAAAGGTGCGGTCAGGCGTCACGCCACTGTTGAACCGCATAGGTCAGCGGCAAGGTTGGCGGCGGCAATACGGACGAGGCGTCCGACATTGGAGGTGAACATGACCACAGGAACTGTCAGCAAGTTGGAGGCTCGTTCCCATGACAATCCGGATGAAACGCGCAAGCCGGACAAGGCGACCGTCGAGGTGAACAACCTCGGTGACTACTCGATCGGCAGGTTTACGTTCCAGCCAGGATGGACCTGGGAGTCCTCGATCAAACCAGTGGCCAAGACCGAGCACTGCGAGAAGACACACGTCGGCTATTGCGTCTCGGGCCAGCTGGAGACCTGGATGACGGATGGCACGCGAATCACCATCACGAGCGGCGACTCGTACACCATCCCGCCAGGACACGACGCCCGCGTCGTCGGTGATGAGCCCTTCGTTGGCATCGAGTTCGCCAGCGCGGCGACGTACGCCAAGCGCTGACGCTGGCAGGCGGCGATCGATTGCGAGAGCTTGAGGAGCGCCCGCCAGGGTGCTCCTCTTCTGTGTCTCACTTGATCGTGGGACCGTAGCCCAATTGTCTTGCTGACAAGGCTGCGATAGAGCCCCCGTCAAGGCGTCCTGGGTGGTTCGATTCCCATCCATCCCCGCCACCATTCGCTGAATTGGCAGCCAAAGTGCTTCGTGTCTCCCGGTGCTTTGCGCTCCGCCTGTCCGACACCACATCGGGCCTATGATCGGAGAAGCAACCCACCGCGCAAGGAGAAAGACATGGCAGGTCCAGTAGTCCACAAACTCAGCGAGAAGCCTCGCCCGCGATTCGGGACCGCGCGGCGGGAAGATGTTCCTGCCTTCATCGGCATCATGCAGATACTCCATCAGGAGCCAATATCGAGTGCGTTCTCGCGCCTTGTCAGCGGAATGCAACAGCCGGATGACGAGATCCCAATGGCGCACGTGTTCGAGGAAATCTCCACGCTCGCCCTTCACGGACTGCTACCCGAGGACCTGCTTTTCGATGCCTTTGCAATCGACATCTATTGGAGTCAGCTCGAAGCGCGGGTGCAGCAGGTCCGCAAGGCAACAAGCAACGACAAGTTCTGCGAGAACTTTGAGATCGCCGCCGAGCTGGCGGTCGCGTATCGCGAGGAGCGACCGGCGAAAGTAATTCGCACCTGAGCCCTTTGCGGCTCTGCTGGGCGTTGCGCTTCCACTGTTTGCCGTAGGTCTCGTCACACTCGTGAAGACGACGATCCTTCCCGTCCAGACTTCCTGACCAATGGTGACGATAGACGACGTACGCGCCGTGGCGGAGAAGCTGCCTCGCAGCTACGAGGTGCTCGTTGGAGGCCGCGTCAAGTTTCGGGTCGGGCGAATCGTCTACCTATCGTTTTCGCGTGACCACGCGGTGATGGGTTTCGCTTTTCCGAAAGAGGAACGCGAGTGGTTGATCGGCGGCTCGCCCGAAAAGTTCATGCATCCGAGCGCGTCAGACATGCGCTACCACTGGGTGCACGCGCGCCTCGCTGCGCTGGAGCCGGACGAGATGCGTGAGCTCGTGGTCGATGCGTGGCGGATGGTCGTTCCCAAGCACGTCGCGGCCCCCTACCTCGAGGGTTAGTCCAATTCCGCTCGCGGAATCGCGACCAGGAACTCCGACTTCTGCTCTCCCTTTTCAGCCGCGACGATCTGACCGCCGTGAAGTTCGATGATCGCCCGCGCGATCGCCAGCCCGAGGCCGGCGCCGATGACCGAGCTCGGTCGCTGCTCGTACCGTTCGTAGCGGCCGTAAAGCCAATCGTCAAAGTTGACCGCGGGCAACGAATTCGACCCCACGGTCAGGGCCACGTTTCCGCGTTCGACACTCGCCTCCAACCAGATCCTGCCGCCCGCTCTGGCGGTCCTCGTGCAGAAACCGATGACGTACTGCACCGCCTGCTTCAGGCGGTCCGGGTCCCCGCTCACGATCAGCGGGGCTGGGGCGATGCTGAGCTCGATGGTCAGGCCTGGATTCCTCTCGCGCGCCTTGTCAGTCGCGTCTCGCACGACTCCCCTCAGGTCGACAAGTGCCTTCCTGAAAGGTGCCTGGTTGGACTCGATCCGATGTAGGTCAAACATCTCCCCGATGAGCCCATCCATCCGCTGCGCCTCGATGAAAATGTCGTTGGCGCACTCCCGGACCTCATCCGGCGTCAGCCCGCCGTCGCGGATCAGCTCGCTGAGGCCTTGCACGCCGACCAGCGCGCTGCGAGTCTCGTGGCTGACCATCGACGCGAAGGCGGTGATGATCCTGTTCAGCCGTTCGAGCGCCGCCAGATGTTCGATTGCGAGCTTGTCCAAGGTCGGCGTTGCAGTTATGCAGCAACGCCCCTCCGGAAACCGTGCCCAAACTGACAAAACTCACTACCCCAATGGGTAGTTGATCAGCGGCGGTCTACACCCACCCTTGAAGCGCGGCCCTGGTCGCGAGCTCGGTCCGGTTGGAAACTCCGGCCTTTTGCAGCAGCTGGCGGATGTGGAACTTGATCGTGTTGTGGCTGAGGTGGAGCTGCTCGCCAACTTCACGATTCGTCGCGCCATCGACGAGAAGCCTCAAGATCCGGACCTCGCGGTCGTTCAACTCTGGTCGTGAAACTCGCCGTAATGAGCGAGACGGCTCGGCTCTTCGGACTGCGATCGCCATCTCGGCGCTCTCGACCGCGACGGCGGCATGATCTGCCATCGTCTCGAGGAAGCTGACCCACTCCTCATCGGCGCTGATATCGTCGCGACTGAAGACCTCGAGCACCCCCAGGATCTTGTCGGCTACCCGGAGCGGAGCGGCGACGTGCGACTTCAGACCCTCCAGGGCAAGCACTGAGCGCATGGGCTGGCTCATCCAGTCGACCGCGTTTGCGGGTGCGAGCTTGACCTCCCACATGCTTTTCTTGGCGGCTTCGGATGGCAGCCCGAACCTGAACTCGGGGACGACCCTCGACTTGAACCCCGCCGCGGACGCGACGGACAGTGAGCCGTCGGTCTCGTCGACGAGCAGGATGTCTGCTGCATCGACGCGCAGGGTCGCGATGACGCGGTCGACGATCAGCTTCAACGTCTGGCGGACGTCCTGGGCCGACGCCACCGCGAGCGCGATCTCGCTCAATGAAGTGAGACGAGCCAGCCGCTCGATCGCTTGATTCCGAACCTGGGCGTTGTCGGTCGTGAGCCCGACTCGATCCGCCGCCCGCTGCATCCAATCGATGTCTGCCTCGTTGAGGACGCCGCTCGCGTACCAGTCGAAAAGACCGAGCGTGCCCACCGTCGCAGGGCCGGCGTGCATAGGCACCATGAGCAGGGACGTGAACGCGTTGGCGATCGGCGCTGGGTGATCCTGGACGTACTGCTTGCCCGCCGGCGATACCACCGACATGAGAGTCTCGAATTCCATCCGCGGCACGAACAATGGAGCGCCTGCCTCGATGACTCTCTGCGAAAACCCCGCCGTTGGTGCTTCGCGCGGGCGGGTCAGGGTGGCGATGTAGTCGTCGATGTACTCAGCAATCTCCGGATGAGCGCGGTCGGCGGTGACGACGCGCGACATATCGGGATCGCTCTTCATCAGGATCGCGATGCACGTAACCGGGATCTGCTCTGCGATCGTTGACGTGACCGTGGTCAGGATCGCGTCGGTATCGACGCGGCCCGATGAGGCGAGGAGATCGCCGAACAGCTTCATCAGCGCGTCGGCGAGTGAATCGAGCACGCGTGCTCCGCGTGGTGATTCCGGCGGACTCAACATCGAGTTCATCTCACAACTCCGTGGCAATCCTGCTCTGAGGTCGGCTTAAGACGTCATTCTGTGCGGCATTTTTGGCACCCTGTGTGAGCTTGATGACACAACCCGTCGCACCCCCCAGCGGGACGCTTCGCAACCTCAACTGGACGTATGTTTTGGTCGGCGTTGCCGATGCAACGTTGCTCCCGTTCATCCCACTCCTCCTGGTCGAGCGCGGGCTCAGCGCGTCGGCCATCGGCCTGGTGCTCGCCTTCGCCGCCTCAGGCTCGTTCACCGTGGGCCTCATTTGCGCATACCTGGCCGACCGCAGGTGGAGCGCCGAGCGGATGGTCGTGGTCGCGAGCGCGGGCGCCGCCGTGACCGCATTGCTCCTCAACCTGCCGGGATTAGTGACCGTCGGACTGGTGGTCATTTCGCTCTCTTTGTTGCGGTCTCCCTTCATGCTTCTCGACCCGATCGCGCTGCGCCGGCTTCGCCAGGCTCGCCGCACCGACTACGCGCGGATCCGGCTGCGGATGAGCGCCGGCTGGGCGGCATCGTCTGTGGTGGCCGGTGCATTTTTTCAGGGCTTTGGGCTGCGCCTCATCCCGTATGTCTACGCTCCGCTGACCCTGCTCTTCGGGAGGTGGATGTGGCGAACGCTCAGGCCGACGGCGCAAGAAGCACGCTCCGCGAACCCGCCGGCTCGACCCGTCACCAGGATTCCGATCGCATTCGGCGGATTTCTCGTCAGCTGCTTTCTACTGGGCGCGTCGCTCGCAGCGACACAAAATTTCCTCACCCTGCAGATCGACTTTCTCGGCGGCGGGGCGTTCCTCATCGGCGCAGCCGCCGCGTTCCAGGCTTTGGCCGAGATTCCGACCATGGCGTACATGCAAGTGCTGACCGGGCGGTTTGGTCATCGCCTTCTTTTTGCCATCGGATGCGGGATCTACCTCGCCATCTTCATCGCGTGGGCATTCGTTTCCGTGGCGCTGACGGCGGCGCTGCTCAAGCTCGTCGCCGGCATCGCTTTTGCGCTCACCTATGTTGCGGCGGTGATGATCGCGAACGATCTCGTACCTGCCCACCTCCGCGCCACCGGACAGGCACTGATGAAATCCGTGCTGTTCGGTGTGGCCCCGATTCTCGGCTCGCTGGGAGGCGGACTTGTCTACGAGGCGTTCGGCGCCCGGGCGATGTTCCTTGCCGCGACCGCCGTAGTTGGGGCAGCGGGGCTGATGGCTCTCGTCGCGGTCCCCGCGCGGACCCGCTCGCTCACCGAGGAGGTCGCGGCACCCGCACCGGAGGTCGCCCCCGCCGTTCCCTGACGGGAACCCGGTGCCCCCCGGCGGCGTATTGGATGCGTGTCCTTCGGGCTGATGTGGAAGGTCGTGGCCGGGGCGGCGATTCTCGCGATCCTGGGCACCGCGGCCGCGATCACATACTTCAACCACACGCGCCCGCAGGCGCTAGGGCTGCAGTCGGCGACGGCGCGGACGCCAGCGCCCTCTCCATCGCCGGGCGACCCGCTGGCCGAGGTTTGCCGCCGGCCGGCCGTCCCGGGCAACGCGGGTTCGACGGGGGTCGGCGGCCTGTGGGTCATCCAGCCGCATTCGGTCGTCGGGTACCGCGCTCATGAGAAGTTCGCCGAGGTGACGTCTCCGCACGACGCGGTGGCCCGCACCGAGCGCCTCGGCGGATGGCTGCTTGTCGGAGGATCAGACAGCGCGCCCGCGGTGGTCACCGGGTGCATCGCCATCGACGTGCGGACGCTGCAGAGCATCGATGAGCTACCGGGCTTCAACACATCGGACCGCGACGACATCGCACGCGATTTCCTGAGCGCCCGATCACATCCTTACGTCGTGTTCCAGCCTTATCCGGTGGCGCTCACGCTCAACGTATTGAGCGACGCTGTGCAGCGCCTGACGCTCGCCGGCGACCTCGAGATCGGCGGGATCGCCAAATCCGCAAGCTTCAAGCTCGACGTGAGACTCAAGGATGGACAGGTGAGTGCGGCGGGTCAGACCACCGTCCACGCCGGCGATTATGGCATCGAGGTCCCGCAGGAAGTGGGCGGCTTTGTCCGCGTCAATCCCGACATCGTCCTCGAGGTGTCGTTGATCCTTCTGAAACCCTAGAGGTCAGTGAGGACCGCGGGACTCCGCGTCTCGCGAGCGTTTGAGCAGCTCCTCAGCGGCGGCCTTGTCTCCGCGGAGCTCGGCCACCTCGGCCAGGTTTCGCCACGTCCACGGCGGCAGCTGGCGGTCACCCAGCTCCTCCGCCGTGCGGATCGCGAAGCGGAGATCCTCCTCGGCCTGGTCGAGGCGGCCGAGGTTGCGATAGGCGATGCCACGCGCGGCCCGGGCATCGGCCATCTCCCAGCGGGCGCCCAGCCCGCCGAAGATCGAGACGCCGCGGTCGAAGCACGGCAATGCCTCGGCGCCGCGGCCGAGATCGTCGAGGAGCCGCGCTTTCTGGACCAGGGTGTTGGCCACGCTGAACTGATCGCCTGTCTCCTCGGCGATGGTGCGTGCCTCCTCGATCAGCTGCAGCGCGGCCTCGAGGTCGCGCATCTCGGAGCGATTGATCGACAGCGCAGTCAGTGCGCGCACCCGAGCCCATTGATCCTTGGGATCGACGAGCGATAGCGCCCGTCGCCACACCTTCTCGGACTCGTCGAATCGCTGCCTCGTCCACGGAACCCAGCCGGCGAAAAGAAGCGAGCGGACGATGGCCCACGGATCGCCCAGCTCCTCGGCCGCAAGGACCGACCTGTTCAAGAGCCTTTCCGCCTTGTCGACGTCAGCCTCGAAGTTGATCGCGATGTCGCCGAGGAACCGCAGGGCGAGCGCGAGAGCGAAGGCGTCCTGGCACGCCTCTCCAATCTCGACTGCGCGATTCAACGCGGTTGACGCGGCGGCGTACTCGCCAAGCCAGTAGTGAGCCTCGCCCATGCCGGCGAGGATCCGCGCCTCGCGGGCCGCCCAACGGGCTTCCTGGCCGGCCATTGCCAGAGCGCGCTGATACCGGTCGATCGCGGTGCGGCTTTCCATGCGCCGCCGCGCGCGATCTCCCGCGACCAGGAGCGCGTCCACAGCGCGGTCCGGTAGCACTCGGTTGTTGGGGTCGAGGTCGAGCGACGCGGCCGCGGCCAGCTCGAGGTGATCGGCGGCCAGCGATGGGTGTCCGCTGTCGAGCAGGCTCTGCGCCACCCGTTGATGCAGCCGCTCTCGCTCGCGCTTGGACAGGCTGCCGTAGACGACGTCCTTGAGCGTCGAGTGGCGCATGCGCCAGCGCTGAAGCGCACCCGGTTGCTGGTCGCGGACGAGGATCTCCGCGTCTTCGAGCTGCTGCACCTCCTCGGCGGTGGCGTCCTCGTCGACGAACCGCAGCTCGTTCACGTCGAACGCGTACCTGAAAACAGACGCGCGGCGCGCGAGGTCGCGCAGCCTCGGCTCCATGGCGTCGAGCCTGGCGCTGACCACCGCCTGAACCGTTGGGGGCACGCTCCGAGGTCCATGTCCGTCCGCGCCGACCGAGGACGGCATCAACATGCCGGTCGTCTCGATGATGAAGTAGGGGTTGCCGCCAGCACGCTCCGCGATCTCGATCGCTTCGACCTCGCCGATGTGACCACCGCCGGCGTGGCGCGCCAGCTGCACCGACTCGTCGCGGGACAGGGTCTCCAGCCGGATGAGGACGGAGTTGCTGCTGCTCGAGCCCCACGTCGGCCGTTGCTCGAGGAGCTCCGTCCGGGCGAGAACCACGATGAGCGCGCGGCGCGAGCCTGCACCGCGGACGCTCAGACGCTCGATCAGATCAAGCATCGGCGCTTTGAGGGTGTGAGCGTCCTCGAAGATCACCAGGACTGGGTGGTCGCGGGAGAGGCCGTCGATGACCGATATGAATCCAGCCTGCACCTCGGGCACGAACGCGGTTTCGTCGCGGCTCTCCGCCGGGCCGAACAGCAACGCGAGGCGTTGCGCCGTCCGGGCTGATGCACGGGCATCCGAGACGCGTCCCGCTAGTTCGACCAATCGCTCCCGCACCACGTCGGGCGCGTCCCCCGAGCGCACACCGGCGACGTCGCCGATGATGGCCGCGGCGGGCGAGAAGGTCGCGGTGTCGGTCAGCGCGCGAGATTGTCCGCGCAGGATCAAAACGGCCGCGCTCACCCCCGCCGCGAGCTCGTCAGCCAGGCGGGACTTGCCGATGCCCGACTCGCCTATCACCGTGGCCAGAAATGGGCGCCCGCTGGTGCTCGCCACCCCCAGGCTCTGGCCGAGGATGGCCTGCTCGCTGGCGCGGCCCACGAATGGGATCGTTCGCCGCGCGGAACGCGCTGTGAGCTCCTCCACCGCGAAGGCGTCGAGGGAGGAATCGAAGCCTTTCGCCCTGACGCGACGGCGCCGGGCGTAGGAGACGTTGGCACTCGTGAGGATGCTCGTGGTCTGGCCGACCAGCACCTGGCCAGGCTGGGCGGCGGCTTGCAGCCGCGCCGCGAGGTTGACGACCGGGCCTGTCACCAGCAGCTGACCTGTCGGCGAACGTCCGACCGCGGCCTCGCCGGTTTCGATGCCGACCCGGACTTCGAGCGGCCGGTCAAGGCCCAGCTCGTCGCCAAGCCGCCGCGTGCGCTCGGAGATGGCAAGGCCGGCCCGAACTGCCCGCAGCGCGTCGTCCTCATGCACGTGGGGCAGCCCGAAAACGGCCATCACCGCGTCGCCGATGAACTTCTCGGGCCGGCCGCGCAAAGCGGTCAGCTCTTCGGAGGCGGCGTCGAAGAAGCGCCCGAGCATCTCGCGAGCGCGTTCGGCGTCCAGGGTTTGCGTGAAGCCCGTCGAGTCCACCAGGTCGGCGAACAGGACGGTGACCAGCTTGCGCTCCTCAGTCTCGACGAGCGCTCCCGCCGCAGCGCCACAGTTGGGGCAGAAGCGCGCCGCCTCAGGAAGGGGCAGCCCACAAACCGTGCACGCGTGAATCATCCGAGCAGAATATGCTGCTCGCCATGGCCGACCCCAAGCTAGCCGCCCTGTCCCACGTGCCCTTGTTCGCTCGCTGCACGCAGAAGGAGCTGGAGTTCATAGCCCGGGAGGGCGACGAGGTCGACGTCCGCGCCGGCAAGACGCTGACCCGGCAGGGACGTCCGGGTGACACCTTCTACGTCCAGCTCGAGGGCCAGTCGGAGGTCAAGGTCGACGGCAAGCGCCGCCGGGTCCTGAAGCCGGGCGACTTCTTCGGCGAGATCAGCATGGTCGACCGCGGCCTTGCTACAGCGACGGTCACGACGCTCACCAACGGCCGGCTTTTTGTGATGAGCCACATGCAGTTCCGCGACGCGATCAAAGCGAGCGAGCCGCTGATGGTCAAAGTCCTGATGGCGATGGGGGAGCGCCTCCGCGAGGACGCCCAAGCCCGAGGCTGAGCTAGCCTAACTCCTCCCCATTGATGGGGAGCTGCCCCTTTACTGGCCGAGTGGGATCCAGAACTCGATGTGCGATCCCAAGCCCGGCTGGCTTTCGATCTTGTACCAGCCGCCGGCCATCAACGCGCGCTCCCGGAGGGCGAGCAGCCCCAGGTGCCCCGGAAGGTTGCCGCGCTCGGCGACGACGAAGCCCTGGCCGTTGTCCTCGACCACGCCGTGGACGCCCTCATCCGCGACTGTCAACGAAACCTTCGCGCGGGTTGCCTGGGAGTGTCGTTCGACGTTGCCGATCGCCTCGGCGACCTGCCGGAACACCATCGTCTTGACGTCAAGGCTCAGGTCTTCGGGGAGCTCGACTTCCAGCTCAGTGTGGATGCCGGAACCGGACAGCATGACGAACCGGTCCCGGATCGACTGCGCGAGACCGTCAGGACCTTCCAGTGCAGGCGGACGGACCTCGAAGACCAGTCTCCGCAGCGACGTTTCTGTCTGCTCGAGCAGCCCATGCAGGGTCTCGAGCGATTCGGCATCGAGAGTGGTTCCGCCGCTCAGCCGGCCGACGTGCAGCTCGGCCGCGGTCAGCTTCTGCAGCGCGTCGTCGTGGAGCTCGCTGACGAATCGTTTCCGCTCCTTCTCGACGACGGTGGTCATGTTCTTGAGGAGCAGCTGACGCGCGCTATCGACCTTGGTCAGGCGGTCCACCGACTTGCGCAGATCCTCCTGGGCATGCCACAGGCGCGTGACCTGGCCGGCAGCAAGCCCGGCCGTCTGCAGCACCCAGCTGTCTTCTCGGGAAAAGCCGCCTGGTCTCGCGGAGTCATACGCGGCGACGAGTCCGAGCCGCTCTTCGCCGGCGCGCCACGGAACGCTGATCGCGCTGGACACCCCCAACCTTTCCAGCACGTACGCGAAGTCGGCCGGCTGGTCCTTGCTGCTGGCGCGAAAGATCAGGTCCTGGTACACCACGCGGCTTGCCAGGTCGTCGCCCTCCGGTTCGCATCGAATTGGGACGAGGCGGCCCATGAAGGTGGAGTCGATGCCGAACCCGCCCGCCGGGGCGAGCATGTGGTCATCGTTGAGCCGCCAGAACAAAACCTTGCCGGCGCCTACGAGCTCGCTGACAGTCCTGGCAAGCCGGCGGTAGAAATCGCTCAGACTCTGGCCGGCGACCGCGTGCGCGGACACAGCCAGGAGGACCTCGACCGCCAGCTCGTGCGCTCTCTCGACCCGCTCCGCGCTGCGCAGCCTCTCGGCGGTGCGGCTGCGGTTTTCCTCGTCGCGATCCGCCTGCGCCCGGAATCCGCGAAGGGCCGTCTCCAGCCCATGCTGCTGCTCGCGCATCAGCGCGCTGTCCAGCGCGTGCGCGAGTTGCGAGGCGAAGATCGCAAATGCTTGCCGGTCGGTGTCGCTGTAATCGGTTTTCCGCGCGACAGCGATGGCGCCGAACGCATCACCGGCCGTCCGCAGCTCTGCCCCCAGGCACGCGTTTCGGTTGTAGGAGGTTGGCCTTGTCCGCGAACCTCCCACGCCCGCGGCGACGAGAAGTTCCGTCGCTTCCGCATCGGTCAAGCTACGCGAACGGTCTTCTGCGCGCGAGAAGAGGCGCCGATCGCCCCCGTCCTGCGTGCCCAGCGCGACCGCGCCGTGGCCTGATCCGGTCAGCGAGAGCGCCAGCTCGACGGCGCGATCGCACAGCTCGGGCACTCGGTCGTGGCGACCCAGCTCCGTGGCCGCGGCGTGCAGCCTGTCGAGAACTCCGCGTAAGGCAGCATCGAACGGGCTTGCGGTTGCCAACACTTCCCCTCGGACAGAAACTAACAAAAGTTTACAGCGGATCCGAATCGCCGGCGGCAATCCGCCGAACCAGACCGGAAACCGAACATTATGATCACGTGGGTGGTACGGCTAGGGGGTCTTACACGAGTTCGCCGCTAGTCGACCCGACCCCTGCATTCCTTCTCTGGTTTCCAGGCCATTCCGGATTCATGCCCGCCGGCCCGCTCGAAGCTGGCATCCTGGCCCGCTGGCAGCTGTCCGGTCGTGGATCCCCTGCGCATGTCCTCATGATCGAGGACGACGCCACCATCGCCGACATGTACCGGGTCCAGCTCGAGCACGACGGCTATCGGGTCACCATCGCCACCACCGCCGAGCTTGGGTTCACGACCATGACCGCGAACCCTCCCGATATCGTCCTCCTCGACCTGTTGCTCCCCGACCGAAGCGGGTTCGAGGTCTTGGCGTCGCTCAACGAGAGGTTTCCGAGTCACCCCCCTGTCGTGATCCTGTCCAACTACGGCGAGCCGGCGATGATCGATCGCGGACGGTCGCTCGGCGCAGTTGAGTACCTCGTCAAGTCGCGCGTCACGCCGGCGGACATCTCGGGTCAGATCCCGACCTGGATTGAGCTCGGCCGGAGGGGCGGGCAGGGCGAGTCTTGACCCAGGCGGCGGCGCTGCTGCAAAACCTGGCGGCGGCCGGTTTTGTAGCTCTCGGCGTGGCGATCGCGTATCGCTGGTATCGCGAGAGGGGACGGGCTCAGGCGATGCTGGCGCTGGCGCTCATCACGCTGGCGGTGGTCGCGGCCCTCGGTAGGGTCGGGGATCCGCAGCATCCATTGGCGGTCCTGTCGCTGGTCGAAATCGTGGGGTTCCTGCTGTCCGGCTACTTCGTCCTGCTGTTCCGGAACGAGTTCATCCCGCTCGGCAGCTTCGCGTTCCAGGCAGCCAACCTGCTGCTTGCCATTTCGATCGTCGTCGGAATCCTCGATGTGACAGCGCTTGCCCATGCCGACCCGAGGGTCGCGACGGTGATCGTGCTCGAGATCATCGGCGCATGGGCAATCTTCACCGGGGAGCCGATTGCCAGGTTCTGGCTGGCAAGCAGAAACCTTCCGGCTGTGCAGCGGGCGCGGATGCGCTTTCTGAGCTTTGGTTTCGCGGTTCTCATCGCGATCTTGTTCATCAGCGTTCTCGGCGGTAGCGCGTTGCGCAGCCCGACGGCGATCGTCGTGACAGAGCTGGTTGTGCTTATGGTGATACCGGCGATCTACGTCAGCTTTGCTCCCCCGGCACTGCTTCGCCGCATCTGGCGCATGGGGGAGGAGGACGAGCTTCGGGCGGCGATCCAGGACCTGCTCATTTTCAGTCCGACTCGCGAGGTCCTTGCCGAGCGTGCGGCCACCTGGGCGATGCGCCTGCTCGGCGGCAATGCTGCGTTCATCACCGACCCCGACGGCAAGTTCATCGCGAACGCGGGCATCGACCCCGCTCGCGCAGCGCACCTGATGGCCGAGCAGCGCAAGAATCCCCTCGGCGCGCCCGACCGCGTCGTCGCGGTGCCGCTGCCGCTGACCGACGGCCAGGGTTCGCTCGGCGTCGTGGCAGGACCGTTCAGCCCGGTGTTCGGGACTGAAGAGATCACGCAGCTCAGGGCGTACGCGTCTTCCGTCTCGGCTGGCCTCGAGCGAGCCCGTGTAACCGAACGCATGGCGGCGATCGAGAGCAACAAGACGCAGTTCCTGAACCTTGCCTCGCACGAGCTGCGCGGGCCGGTCACCGTGATCCGGGGTTACGTATCCATGCTCGAGGGCGGCTTGCTCGGACACCTCAACGACCGGGGACGCAAGGCAGCGGCGATGATGTCCGCGAAGGCGTCCGAGATGAACGAGCTGATCGATGAGATGGTCGAGGCGGCTCGGCTCGAGGACGGCGGCCTGACCTTGAAGCTTGTCGAATCCGACCTCCGAGACATCGCGCGGTCGGCGACCTTCAGCGTGGCGCCCCTGGTCGATTCCCGGCACCAGGTCGATCTTGACCTGCCCGAACGGCGTGTGCGCGTGAAGGTCGACCCGGACCGGACCAAGACGATCATCGCCAATCTGCTCAGCAACGCGATCAAGTACTCACCCAACGGCGGTCCGATCACATGCCACGTGAGGGCGCGGGCCGGAATCGCCAGGGTCGCGGTCTCCGACCACGGCCTGGGCATCGCCCCCCAAAACTTGCACATGCTCTTCACCCGCTTCGGCCGCGTGATCACGCCCGAGACCGAGCACCTGAAAGGAACGGGACTGGGGCTTTTTCTGGGCCGTCAGCTGGCACGGCTGCAGGGCGGCGACATCACCGTCATCTCCGTCCCTGGCAAGGGAAGCACTTTCACGTTGCACCTTCCGTCGGCTTCGGCTGCAGAGGCGTCGGCCAACGGCGCGACCTCGAGTGCGCACGGCGCCGCCGGCGAGGAACGCGTTCACACGAACCGCCGCTCGACCGATTAGTTTTAGTGTGCCTGACAGTCTCAGTCCGTAAGTCCAAGCGTCCACGTGTTCGCCAGCAGGAGTGATGCAATGAGCGGAGTTCGCGTTCTGGTCGGGACCCGCAAGGGCGCCTTCGTGCTCACGTCAGACGGCAGCCGGAAGAGCTGGAGGATCGAGGGGCCGCACTTTGCGGGCTGGGAGATCTACCACGTGAAGGGTTCGCCGGCCGACCCCAAGCGCCTCTATGCCTCGCAATCGAGCGGGTGGTTCGGTCAGGTGCTGCAACGGTCCAACGACGGGGGCAAGACCTGGGAAGCCGCCGGCAACGACTTCCAGTACGAAGGCACCACGGGCACGCATACCTGGTACGACGGCTCGCCTCACCCTTGGGAGTTCAAGCGCGTTTGGCACATCGAGCCCTCGCTGAGTGACCCCGAGATGATCTATGCGGGCGTCGAGGACGCGGCGTTGTTCGCCTCCCGTGACGGAGGCTCGACTTGGGCCGAGATGCCCGGCCTGCGCACCCACGAGACGGCGCCGAGCTGGGCGCCGGGCGCCGGCGGCCTCTGCCTGCATACGATCGTGATCGATCCGACGAACCCTGACCGCGTGTTCATTGCCATCTCGGCGGCCGGCGTGTTCCGCTCCGAAGATGCCGGTAAGTCGTGGCAACCAGCCAACCGGGGTCTTCGCTCGAACACCATGCCCGACGAGGACGCCGAGGTCGGCCACTGCGTGCACCGAATCGCCATCCATCCCTCGCGGCCGAACACGCTCTTCATGCAGAAGCACTGGGATGTCATGCGCAGCGACGATGGGGCTGAGTCGTGGCGCGAGATCAGCGGCAACCTGCCGACCGATTTCGGTTTTGTCATCGACGTGAACTCCAACGAGCCCGACACGGTCTACGTGGTTCCGATCACAAGCGACTCGCATCACTTCGTCTCCGAAGGCAAGCTGCGCGTGTACCGCAGCAAAACGGGGGGCGATGATTGGGAAGCGCTGACCAAGGGTCTGCCTCAGAAGGACTGCTACGTCAACGTGCTGCGCGACGCGATGACTGTGGACCAGCTCGACCCGTGCGGAGTGTACTTTGGCACGAGCGGGGGGCAGGTCTACGCCTCGGCTGACGGCGGCGACAGCTGGGACGCCATCGTGCGCGACCTTCCCCCGGTGCTCTCGGTGGAAGTCCAGACCCTGAAGTGATCCAGGTCGTCCTTCCGAAAAACCTGCAGATCCTTGCGGGCGTCGGACGGATCGTCGAGCTGCATGTAAGCGGCCCAGTGACCCAGCGGAGCATCCTCGACGCCCTCGAGGAGTCCTATCCGGCTCTGCTCGGCACGCTGAGGGATCGCAACACGAAGAAACGGCGGGCGATGATCCGGTTTTTCGCCTGCGAGGAAGACCTGTCCGCTGAGTCGCCGGACGCAGAGCTGCCGCAAGAGGTCGCTTCCGGCAAAGAGCCCTTCCTGATCATCGGCGCGATCGCGGGAGGATGAAGTATGAGAGGAAACCCAAATGGTTTCCTCTCATCGGCCGGTCGGCTTCGCCGACGGGCCTGCTCTCTTTCCGGTATACGGGGTCGGGTGTCTGCCGGCCTTTAAAAGTAACCCGGGCGGACTGGGACCGGCCAATACTGGGCCGCGTGGATGATGAAGCGCTGCGTCGCGAAGGCGCCTGCCCACAGCGGCCAGCAGGTGGTCAGCGTCAGGAAGTAGCCGTTGGCGTCGGCGATGAGCGCCGTCCTGCTGTCGGGGTTGACGATCGCGGTGTCGGTGACGCGATAGCGGTACAGCCCGTACCGCGTCTGGATGTCCACCTCGTCACCCGCATGCAGCTGCGGAAAGTTGATCCAGTACACGTTGTGCGCGGCGACCCCGACCGTTCCAGGATCCCCCGGCCAGCGCGTCGTCGGGTAATGGCCAGGCCCTGAGTAGAGCACCCCGGTGCCGACCCCTTCTTTGACCGCGGCGAAGTAATGGAGCTTGGGGATCTGGATTGCAAAGTCGACCCCGTTGAGGGGACGCTTCAGCTTCGGATCGATGACCGGTGGCGGGGCAACCGGTGGCCCAGCCTGGTATTGCCAGACCTGATTGAGGTGATTCTGCTCGGAGACGCCCCTCCACATGCCATAGCCGAAGTCGGCGAGCAGGAGGAGTCCGACGACGACGCAAGTCGCCCACACCACGGTGAGGACGTGGCCGAAGCGAACACGCGGGACCGCGAAGGCATGCCTGACAAAAGCACGGCGGGCGTGCATCTCGCAGATAGAACGCTCGGGTTGGGCTAAAGGACGAAGTAGAAGGTCGCGCCTTCTCCCACGGCGCCCTCGGCCCAGATCCGGCCGCCGTGTCGGTTGACGATGCGGCGGGCGGTCGCCAGGCCGATGCCGGCGCCCGGGAAGTCACTCTGGCTGTGCAGCCGCTGAAACGCTCCGAACAACCTGTGCGAATCGATCATGTCGAATCCCACGCCGTCGTCCCGGACGAAAACGCGCGACTCCCCGTCTACCATCTCGCGCCCGACGGTGATCCGGGGCGACTTGTTGCCGCCGGTGAACTTGAGCGAGTTGTTGATGAGGTTGCTGAGCAAGATGCGGACAAGCCTCTTGTCGGCGTTGACGGTGATCCCGGGCGCGATGTCCACCTCGACTTTGCGGTCCGGGTACTCGGCCTGCTGCTCCTGGACGATCTGCGCCGCGAGCGCGCTGACATCCGTCTGTTCGCGCCGGATCTCGCCACTGGTCAGGCGGAAGAGCATCTGCAGCCCGTCGAAAACCGACGTCATGCGCTTGCTCGCCTCGCGCATCCGCTCGAGGTTCGCGGTCGCGTCCTCGTCGAGCTGCCCTCCGTAGCTCTCGAGCATCATCTGGCTCATCGCATCGAACGACACGAGCGGGCCGCGCAGGTCATGCGAGACCGAGTAGCTGAACGCCTCGAGCTCGCGGTTGATCGCCGTCAGCGCGATGGTCCGTTCCTCGACGAGCGTTTCGAGCTGGGTGCGATATCGCCTCAGCTCCTGCTGGGCGCGATACAGCTCAACGAAGACGCTGACCTTGGCGCGCATGATCGCCGGCACGACCGGCGCGAAGACGAAGTCCACCGCGCCAAGGTTGTAGCCGCGCCCCATGTCGGTCTCGGCCTGGTCCAGCGCCGTCACGAAGATGATCGGCGTGAGCTCCGAGCGTGGCCGCTGACGGATCAGTTGCGCTGTCTCGAAACCGTCCATGATCGGCATTCGCACGTCGAGCAAGACCACGGCGAACTCGTTGCGGAGCAGCTGGCGCAAGGCGTCGGCGCCAGAAGACGCCTCCACGACGTTCTCATCTAGCGGCGCCAGGATCGTCCGCAGCGCGAACCGCTTCGTCGCGTCGTCGTCGACGAGGAGCACGTTGACCTTAGCCTTGGCCGGCGGAGTCGGCGCGATCTCGTGCGCGTCGCGGGTGCGGGTCACCATCTCATTTTCCGAAAAATGTTCACGCCATCCGAGACCTGCTCGTAGTGATCGCGCTCCGGACACGACAGCAGCGACTCACGCTTGCCTAGGACGAGGTAGCCACCGCGAATGAGGCTGTCGTAGAAAAGCCGGTGCGCTCGCGCCTGGAGCGACTCGCGAAAGTAGATGAGAACGTTCGAGCAGACGATTACATGAAAGTCGTTGAACGATCCATCGCTGACGAGGTTGTGGCGCGCCCACGTCACGCTAGCCCCCAGCTTGCCATTGAAACGCGCGCTTCTGCCGACGACCGAGTAGTGGTCGGACAGGCTTCCCAGCCCTCCTGACTCGACGTAGGCGTCGTCGAAGCGGCGGATCCGGTCCAACGGGTACGAACCCAGCCTCGCGATCGCCAGCATCTCTTCGTTGAGGTCGGTGGCGTAGATGGTGCACCGGCCCAGCACGCCTTCCTCTTCAAGCACGACGGCCAGCGCGTAGACCTCCTCGCCGGTGGCGCAGCCGGCGACCCACAGCCGGCAGGATGGGTAGGTCTTGAGCAGAGGCACAACCTCTTCGCGCAGGCACCGGATGGTCTCGGAGTCGCGGAACATCGTCGTCACGTTGACTCCCACCGTGCCCAGGAACTGCTGCATGAGCGCCGCGTCGTGCAGGACTCTGTCCTGGAACGCGGATATCGTCGCCACGCGTTCCCGTGCCATCGTCGCGGACAGACCGCGGCGGAGGGGGGCGAGCGCGTATTCCCGGAAGTCGTAGCCGTAATAGAGGCGGATTCCCTCGAGAAGCAAGCGGATCTCGATGTCCTCGAGCTCCGTGCCGCCGCTTTCTAGCCTTTGTGCTGCCCCCTCACCCGGCCTCACTGCACCAGCCAGGACTTGAGCATGGACAGTAGGTGCGCGTTGTTGATCGGCTTGGCGATGTAATCGGATGCCCCCGCTTCGATGCATTTCTCGCGGTCTCCTTTCATGGCTTTGGCGGTCAGCGCGATGATCGGCCGGTCCGCAAAAGCCCTGAGCTCACGCATCTTCGACATCGTCACGTAGCCATCCATCTCCGGCATCATCACGTCGACGAGCGCGATGTCGACGTCGCTGTTCCCGGTCAGCAGGTCGAGGGCCTCCTGGCCTGAGTCAACCGAAACGACGTCCATCCTCTGACGCTCCAGCAACGCGGTGAGCGCAAAGATGTTCCTGATGTCGTCGTCCACGACCAAGACCTTCTTGCCGGCCAGCGCTGCGCTCATCGCCTCGGCGCCGTTGCTTCCCGATTCGAGCGCGGGCTCCACGTCTGTTTCAGCACCTTGCAGGATGGCCATGATCTCCTGCTTCAGCCTTTCTGGTGAGCGCGCGTCCTTCATCACGATGCTCTTCGCCGCCGTGCCGAGCCTCACCTCTTCCTTGCGTGTCAGGTCGCGCGCGGTGTAGACGAGCAGCGGCGTCTCGCCGAGCGCCTTGTTGGCCTGCAGCTCCTCGATCACCCGCCAGCCGGACAGCCCGGGCAGGCCGAGATCGAGCACGACGCAGTCGAACCTCTCCTGCGTCAGCAGCGCGAGTGCCTCGTCGCCGTTGGAGACGGCGATGGTCCGCGTGTTGGTCGGCGCCATCAGGTCGGTTATGTATTGCCTCTGTACCGGATCGTCCTCGACGACCAGGAGGGACTTGGTTGGGACCGGCGCCCCGGAGGGCGAGGCGGCTGCCACGGTCTCCCTTTCCATCCCGTTGCTGCCGGCCCCGACGAGCACCGGGCGCGGCGACTTCTCAGCGGCGTGGCCCTCGTCGGCAGGCGCCGGGCGCCGGTGCCCGGGCCCGATCAGCGGGAGATAGACCGAGAAGATGCTGCCGACTCCCGGCTCGCTCTGAACTCGGATCTCACCCCCGAGCAGTCGGGTGAGCTCCCGACAGATGGAGAGTCCCAGTCCCGTTCCGCCGTACTTGCGGCTTGTCGAACCGTCAGCCTGAGCGAAGGACTCGAAGATCGACTGCTGCTTTTCGAATGAGATGCCGATGCCGCTGTCGATGACCCGGAACGCGACGACATTAGAGGCGCGGTTGAGGGTCTCGTTCGACGGGCTCCAGCCCGAGGTGGCCATCTCGGCGACGAATTCGACCTTGCCTTTCTCCGTGAACTTGAACGCATTGCTCAGGAGGTTGTTAAGGATCTGCTGCAGGCGCTGCGGGTCGGTCGGAATCGTCTCCGGAAGGCCCGTCCGGAGCTCGATCGCGAAGGCGAGCCTGGTCGCCTCCGCCACGTGTCGGAACGTGCGCTCCAGCATCGGCCTCAGCTCCGCGACCGGCCAGGGGCTGATGTCGAGGGCGACCGTACCGGACTCGATCTTGGACAGGTCGAGGATGTCCGTGATCAGCTTCAGGAGGTCGGTGCCCGACGAGCGGATGATCGTCGCGTATTCGATCTGCTTGGCCATGAGGTTGCCGTCGGGGTTGGCGGCCAGCTCCTGCGCGAGGATCAAAAGGCTGTTGAGCGGCGTCCGGAGCTCGTGCGACATGTTGGCGAGGAACTCCGACTTGTACCGCGACGTCAGAGCAAGCTGCTCGGCCTTCTCCTCGACGAGTGCCTTGGCGGATTCGACCTCCAGCCGCCTCTGCTCGACCTCGGCGTTCTGTTCGGCCAGCTGACGGGCCTTGCCCGCCAGGTCCTCGTTGGTCCGCTGGAGCTGGTCCTGCTGGCTCTGCAGCTCGGTGGCGAGGGACTGCGACTGCTTCAGGAGATCCTCGGTGCGGCTGTTGGCCTCGATCGTGTTGAGCACGATGCCGATGCTCTCGGCGAGCTGGTCCAGGAAGTCGAGGTGCGTCAGGCTGAACGGCTGGAAGGAAGCCAGCTCGATGACGGCCCGGACGTCGCCCTCGAACAGGACCGGCAGCACCACGATGTTTGCGGGGGTCGACTCGCCGAGCGCTGAGCTGATCTTGATGTAGTCCTTGGGGACCTCGGTGATGACGATGCGCTTCTTTTCGAGCGCGCATTGGCCGATGAGGCCCTCGCCGAGCGTGAACTCCATCGGGACGTCCTTCCGCGGCCGGTACGCATAGCCGGCCTGCAGCGCGAGGTAAGTAGGTCTGCCGTTGGTGGGCACGATGCCATAGAACACACCGTGCTCGGCGTGCACGAGTGGCGCCAGCTCGGAAAGGATCATCTTCGATACGGTCATAAGGTCGCGCTGGCCTTGCAGCATCCGCGTGAAACGGGTGAGGTTGGTCTTCAGCCAGTCCTGCTCGTTCGTCTTCTCCGTCGTGTCGCGGAGGTTGCGAATCATCTCGTTGATGTTGTCCTTGAGGTTCGCCACCTCACCGCTCGCGTCGACCCTGATGGACCGGGTCAGGTCGCCCTTGGTGACGGCCGTCGCGACCTCGGCGATGGCGCGAACCTGGGTGGTCAGCGTCGCGGACAGCTGGTTCACATTGTCGGTCAGGTCGCGCCACGTCCCGGCGGCTCCAGGCACGTGCGCCTGACCGCCCAGGCGTCCCTCGGCGCCGACCTCGCGCGCCACCGTGGTCACCTGCTCGGCGAATACCGCGAGCGTGTCGGTCATGCTGTTGATGGTGTCGGCGAGCTCGGCGATCTCGCCCTTGGCCTCCAGGGTCAGCTTGCCCTTGAGGTTTCCGTTGGCGACCGCGGTGACCACGCGCGCGATGCCACGCACCTGGTCTGTGAGGTTGCTCGCCATGGTGTTGACGTTGTCTGTAAGGCCTTTCCAGGTGCCGGCGACGCCCTCCACGTTGGCCTGGCCGCCGAGGTTGCCTTCCGTGCCGACCTCGCGCGCGACGCGCGTCACCTCCTTGGCGAACGCGTTTAGCTGGTCGACCATCGTGTTGATGGTGTTCTTGAGCTCGAGGATCTCTCCTCGCACATCGACGGTGATCTTCTTGGAGAGGTCACCCTGCTGGACCGCGGTCGTGACCTCGGCGATGTTGCGGACCTGGCTGGTCAGGTTGCTCGCCATGATGTTCACGTTGTCGGTCAGGTCCTTCCAGACGCCGCCGACGCCCTTCACCTCGGCCTGACCGCCGAGGTTGCCTTCGGTGCCCACCTCGCGGGCGACACGCGTGACCTCGTTGCCGAACGCATTGAGCTGGTCGACCATCGTGTTGATGGTGTTTTTGAGCTCGAGGATCTCTCCTCGCACATCGACGGTGATCTTCTTCGAGAGGTCGCCCTGCTGGACCGCGGTCGTGACCTCGGCGATGTTGCGGACCTGGCTGGTCAGGTTGCTGGCCATGATGTTCACGTTGTCGGTCAGGTCCTTCCAGACGCCGCCGACGCCCTTCACCTCGGCCTGACCGCCGAGGTTGCCTTCGGTGCCCACCTCGCGGGCGACACGCGTGACCTCGTTGCCGAACGCATTGAGCTGGTCGACCATCGTATTGATGGTGTTCTTGAGCTCGAGGATCTCCCCCCGCACATCGACGGTGATCTTCTTCGAGAGGTCGCCCTGCTGGACCGCGGTCGTGACCTCGGCGATGTTGCGGACCTGGCTGGTCAGGTTGCTGGCCATGATGTTCACGTTGTCGGTCAGGTCCTTCCAGACGCCGCCGACTCCCCTGACCTCGGCCTGACCACCCAGCCGGCCTTCGGTACCCACCTCGCGAGCGACACGCGTCACCTCGTTGGCGAACGCGTTGAGCTGGTCGACCATCGTGTTGATCGTC
>VBEG01000142.1:1017-3036 GCA_005882115.1 Chloroflexota bacterium | reverse complement strand
CGAGCTCGAGGACCAACGCAATTGGTCGGACGCATCGTTCAAGAGCTACTCGCTTCCCGCCGACCTCGGCTACCGGTTCCATGCGTCGGCGGGAGAACGCCTACGCGACGC
Source organism: Chloroflexota bacterium (assembly GCA_005882115.1). Taxonomy (GTDB): domain Bacteria; phylum Chloroflexota; class Dormibacteria; order Dormibacterales; family Dormibacteraceae; genus 40CM-4-65-16. The sequence continues at coordinate 2,925 of VBEG01000142.1, read as the reverse complement.
TGTGGAGATCAGCGCGCGTGGTGAGGTGCCTGCGGCCCCGGTGAGCACAGGCGAAACCGTGGTGGTCGAGCTTGGCTCGGCGACCGAGCGAGGTGTGCCCAGCATCGGGCTCGGCTTCAGTGGTCGATCGGCCGGTGCCGAGGAGCTCCGGTTCCTGCAAAGGGCCCGTCCGTCACACCTGCGAAGCGACGTGCACGTTGCCCGCCAAGGGTGGTCCGAGCAGCTCGGACGCGCGGACGCCGAGGCCGCAAGGATCGGCTGCCCGCTCGAGCTCGCCATCGTGCTTGCCGACGACCCCGAGCGTGAGTTGGCGGCGCTCGCGGCAGAGCTTCCGAAGCTAGCTTCGATCATCGCACGGGTGATCGTGCTGCGCGAGTCGGAGGAAGTTACCCGTCCGGTCTGGGTGGCGGCGGCGCGTGGGCAGCTCGGGCCGCTTCTGGCAGATGTTCCTTTCTTCGGGGGGACGAGCGCCAACTTCAATGAGCTGAACCGGAACCGCGAGTGCGTCTCAGGCGCCGATGGGGTCGCCTATTCGCTCAATCCCCAGGTGCATGCATTCGACGATCTCTCGCTCATGGAGAACATTGCGGGCCAGCCGGAGGCGCTCTCAACACTCCGCACCTTCGCCTCCCTGCCCGTCGCCGTCTCGCCGATCGCGCTGCGCGTGCCGTCGTCCTCCGCCGACCCACGACAGTCGACACAGTTCGCGGCGGCGTGGACGCTCGCAAGCATCGCAGCGCTTTCTCGCGCCGGCGCCGACTCGTTGACGTACTTCGAGACGGCTGGGCCTCGCGGCATCGTCGACGCATGTCCGTATCCGGTGCACGACGTCTTCGTCACGCTCGGCGAGTGGTCGGACGGCAACCTCGTCGATCTGCAAGTTTCAGACGAGTTGTCTGTTGCGGGTCTCGCATGCTTCATCGATGGACGGACCGTTTTGGCTCTTGCCAACCTGACCGACGGCCCGTGCGAGGTCGACGTTCGCCCGGGTGACGGGCTGACGCCTATCCAGCGTCCCCTGCAGCCGTACGAGGTCGCGCGCGTCGACTGAGGAGCGCATCCAGCAAGGTCTCGAGGTCCGGAAGGAGAACTGAAGATGGGACACCCAAGCGACAGCGAGAGGTCACTCGCGAACGGCGGTCTCGACCTCATCGTTCGGTCGGGCACGATCGTGGACGGCACGGGAGCGCCGCCGGTCACCGCCGACATCGGTATCTCGGGAGGGGTCATCAAGAAGATCGGCGACCTGTCATCGGTCACGGCCGCCGACGAGATCGACGCCACCGGGCTCGTGGTCACGCCGGGCATCATCGACGTGCACAGTCACGCCGACCTCACCCTCGCCATCGATGGTCGGGCGGAGAGCGCTCTCACTCAGGGTGTCACGACAGTCTTGGTCGGCAACTGCGGTCACGGGTGCACGCCTCTACGGGACCGTCCCGAGTATGCCTCGGCGATATTCGGCTACAACAGATCGATTCCACTCGATTGGCAGTCGACCGGTGAGTACCTCGAGAAACTTCGACAGGCACGTCCTGGCATAAACGTCGGAACTCTTGTACCGCTGGGCAACCTCCGCCTGACCGCGATGGAGGACCCCGAGCGGTCGGCGTCGGACGATCAGGTGAAGCAAATGTGCGCCCTCCTCGAGGAAGCATTGGACGAGGGCGCGCTCGGCTTCTCCTGCGGCTTGCAGTACCCGGACTCCGTCCACACCCGCTCCGAGGAGTTGGACGAGTTCAACAAGATCGTCGCAGCCCACGGCGGTCTCTTTGCGGCCTGCGTGCGTCATACCGACGAGCGCGCCGTCGAGGGCATCGAGGAGCCGATCAACTCGGCCGCTGCCACCGGGGTCAGGACGCAGATCTCACACGCCATGCCCCAACCCGGAAGCCCGCGGGGGATGAC
>VBEG01000142.1:0-972 GCA_005882115.1 Chloroflexota bacterium | reverse complement strand
TTGGCAGGCTCGAGAGAGGAGATAGACGCCCGGCTCGGAAACAAGGCCGAGCGAGAGCGGATCAAGGAATACCCGGGCTACGTGAGGCGCTTCGTGCGCATTCCGGGGCCTGAGGAGATGATGGTCGTCCTGACGCGCGATCCGTCGCTCGTGGGAAAAACCGTGGCGGAGCTGACCCCACGGGGACATGATCCACTCGACACCCTCTTGGACATCTTGCGAAGCGAGGGCGACGACATCCACCGTCCTCAGATCCTCATCCGGATGTACCCGGAGGACGAGCTCGCCAGCTTCTACGAGCATTCTCACTGCGCCGTGGGCTCGGATGCCACCGCCCTGAGCCTGAATGGGCCTTTGGGTGACGAGGTGTTCTACGGCGCCTTCACCTGGGCGTCCTGGTTCCTGCGGCGCATCGTCCGCGAGCGCCAGACGCTCTCTCTGCCAGAGGCCATCCGCAGGGTCACGTCGCTTCCAGCGGAGCGCATAGGTCTCGATGACAGAGGAGTGCTGAAGCCAGGAGCACGCGCCGACCTCGCAATGTTCGACTTCGAGCGGGTCTCGGAGTCCGGTACGCTTGAGGCCCCGAACCAGCTGGCAAAGGGCACTGCGCACGTGATCGTAAACGGTGTCGTGGCGCTACGCGGGGGTGTCGTGACAGACGGCCGTGCCGGAACCGTGTTTACGTCGGCCTGATCTGAGAGTTCCGATCGACGGGAACATGCGTTGACGATGACGGTGGAGCGCCGGTACGCACATCCCCGTTTTGCAGGTACTTCGCGAAGCCCTCTGACGGATCAGCGTCCGTGGCGTGCTCGTGGGGCGGCTGCGGTTAGCGCGCCTCGGGCACCTCGGACTCGACGCCCACGTCGTCGGCGACATGACCACACCGCCGATTGGCCGCGACAGCGGCTTGTGCAACGCGTTCAATCCTCTGATCCACATCTTCGCCGGAGCGCCGCAACTATCTGCGCG
>VBEG01000127.1 GCA_005882115.1 Chloroflexota bacterium | reverse complement strand
CCCTTCGACCGTGAACAGGCCGACGAGGTATGTGCGCGTCATGAACCGCATGAACCCGCGAAGGAATGTGTACTTCATCTTGGCGAACGGACCGCTTCCACGATGCGGCTCACAACTTCATCGAGGTCCAGGTTGTCCGTGTCGATGATCACAGCGTCACCGGCCGGTTTGAGCGGCGCGACCGGGCGCTCCGAGTCGACTCGGTCCCGGAGCTGGACCTCTCTGCGCATTGCCTTCTCGTCAACAGCTTCGCCGCGGCGTTCGAATTGCGCGGCGCGACGCCTCACCTTCTCGTCGAGGCTCGCGACCAGGAAGAACTTGTGGTCGGCCTCGGGGAAGACAACCGTGCCGATATCGCGCCCCGCCATGACGACGCCCTTCTCGCCCATGCGCCGCTGCTGCGCCACGAGCGCCTGGCGCACGCCACGGATGGCGGAGACGATGGGCAACGCGTCTGCATGATCCACGTCGTAGATGCCTTCGGTCAGCTCGACGCCATCCGCCCACACCCGCTCGCCCTCGACGCGGATCTGATAGGCCTCGGCGAGCCGCGTCACGGCCTCGGAGTCACGCGGGTCGATACCGCGCTCGGCAGCCATCCGTGTGATCGCCCTGTACATCAACCCGCTGTCTATAAAAGGAAGGCCGAGCTTCTCGGCGACGCGCTTGCCGACCGCGGACTTGCCCGACGCCACGCCTCCGTCGATCGTGACGATCACGTCTGATCGAGGCCGGTCGCGCGCCGCAGCGCGGCGACCTCGCCCTCCGACAGCACTCGCCAGCCGCCTGTCTTGAGCCGCCCCAACCTCAGCGGCCCAAACGCGGTGCGTCGAAGAGAAATCACCTTGTGGCCGACGGCCTGAAGCATGCGCCGAACCTGGCGGTTTCTTCCCTCGCGAATCACGATGCGAATCTCGGCGCGTCCAGAATCGCGAGCACCCCTGGTCGCGCGAAGCATCTCGACCTCCGCGGGCGCCGTCATGCCGTCGTCGAGCTCGACGCCATCGCGCAGAGTCTTCAGGTGTCTGGACGCCGGCACTCCTGCCACGACGGCCTCGTATTCCTTGGCGACCTTGTAGCGCGGATGGGTCAGGCGGTAGGCCATGCCGCCGTCATCGGTCAGGAGCAGCAGGCCCGTGCTGTCGCCATCCAGTCTGCCCACCGGAAACAGGCGGTGGCCATGCTTGCCCTCCTCCCCCACGACGTCGAGCACTGTCGAGCGCGAGGACTCATCGCTTGCCGTGGTGATCACGCCAAGTGGTTTGTTCAGCATCACGTAGCGGTGCATGCCTGGCGGATTGACGGGGCGGCCGTCAACCGTGATCCGGTCATGGTCGGGATCGATCTCGATGCCGGTCGGCGGCGGCCGCACGCCGTTCACCCGCACCGAGCCGGAGGAGATGAGCTCGTCGGCGGCGCGGCGGCTGGCCACGCCAGACCGAGCGAGAAATCGATTTAGCCTTTCCCGAGGCGCGGGCCGGGAACCGCTCGGCGGATCTTCGGCGCCCATTCGGCCCACTCCCCCCGCGCCTAAGGCGCGGGGACCCCAGCCGGTAAGCGCTGCTCGCTCACGAATCGATTTGATGCGCTCGCTGCGCTGCTCGTCGCTTCGCCCGGATCTGGACCACCTGGATCACCGAATCTCTCGCCGAGCGTTCCCGTCCGCGCCTCCGCGTTCGAGGAGCTCCGCGCCGTCGCTTGGCGTCGGGAGGTGGTCGAGCGACTCGATGCCTGTCACCTGCAGGAAGCGCATCGTCGTGCCGTAGAGCTTGGGTTGGCCTGGACCTGACCCCCTCCCCACCTCCGTGATCAGGTCGCGCAGCTCCAGGTTGCCGAGCACGCTCTCGCAGTTGACGCCGCGCACCTCTTCGATTCGCGCGCGCGATACCGGCTGCTGATAGGCGACGATGGCGAGCGTTTCATAAGCCGCTTGCGAGAGCCGGCCCGAAACCTCGGGTCGCAACGCGCGGCGCACCGCGGGCGCGTACTCGGGTCGCGTCGCCAGATGGATCTCGTCGTGGTGGCGCATGAGCATCACGCCGCGCCCCTCCAGAGACTCGCGAAGCTGCTCGAGAGCTCCTTCCACGCTGTTGCGGTCGCTGTCGGTCGCCTGCTGCAGCTCGCGGACCTTCAGCGGGCGGTTGGAGCTGAAGAGGATCGCCTCGAGCGCGGCGGAAACACTGGTCACGCCGCAGGCTCCCGGCTCTCGACACGTATGGGTCCGAATCGCTCTTTCTGCCTGACACGCACGACCGACCGGCGAATCAGCTCCAGGAGCGCGACGAATGTGACCACCGCCTCGAGGCGATCCTCTGATTCCAGGATCAGCTCGATCAGCTCGATGGGGCCCTGCCGCAGCCGGTCCATGATCAGGTCCAGCTTCTCCTGCAACGTCCACGTCCTGCCGCGGACGACGAGCGGCCGGGGCGGAATTCGCGCGAGCACGCTGTTGAAGGCGGCGACCAGGAAGTCGACATCGAGCGGCTGCTCCTGCCCGCCGGCCTCGACCGGCCTTGCGGGCGGCGGAAACGCGAACGCCTCCTGCTGGGCGCGATCCAGCAGCTCGCCTGCGATCTCCTTGTACGCCCGGTACTCCTCGAGGCGCTGGCGCACCTCGTCCTCCCAGCCGAGGAGCTCCGTCTCCTCGTCGGTCGGGTTTTCACCCGGCAGCAGGCGCATCGACTTCAGCAGCAGCAGCCGGGTAGCCATCCACAGGAACTCAGCCATCTCCTGAGGGTCCGGGATCTCACGTGACGCCAGCTCCGCGAGGTAGGCGTCCGTCACTTTCGCGAGCGACACCTTGAAGATGTCGACTTCCTCGCGCTCGACCAGCGCGAGCAGCAATTCCAGAGGACCTTCGAACACCGGGGTGTTCACGTTGAGCTGCGCGCCCTCGCCGACGGGCGATTCCACGAGGCGTAACGCTACCTCACGCGCCTCCCGCCCTATTTCTTGGGCACCAGCGGCCGGCCCCAACCGAGCTTGTCGCCCAGACGTCGGTAGAAGGTTTCCGGCGGGCTGAACCGAATGACCTTGAGCCGCTTCGCATGGGATCCGCACCTGATCACATCGCCAATCGCCACCTGATGTCCGCGGCCCTGGCCGTCGACGCGCATCTCTCCGGGCCCACGCACCACGCTCAGGCTGATGTCCTGACCTGGAGCGAAAACGATCGGACGGACGGTCAGCGCGAACGGGCTCATGGGCACCAGCAAGAGGTCTTCCAGCGTCGGCTCCAGGATCGGGCCGCCGCTGGCAAGGGCGTACGCAGTCGACCCGCTGGCGGTCGCCACGATGGCGCCGTCCGCGTCGATGACGCCCACTCGCTGTCCGCCCACGTCGATCTCGAGGCGCAGGATCCGCGACTCACCCGCGTGGTCCACCACAACCTCGTTCAGGCCGATCTCCTGCACCAAGTTCTGGCCTTGCCGCGCGAGAGCGACCTGCAGCATGGTCCGTTCCTCGATTCGGTAGGAATGATCGAGGAATCGGCCCAGGCCCACCTCCATGCCTTCCGCTTCGATCTCGGTCAGAAAGCCGAGGTGCCCGTGATTGACGCCCAGGATCGGGATATCACGCGGAGCCGCCAGACGGGCTCCGGCCAGAAAAGTTCCGTCGCCGCCCAGCGTGAGGATGAGGGCGGTGCCCTTCAAGAGATCGTTGGTCTTCTCCACCTCGGCGTCGCGCTTGAGCTCGACGGCGTCGACGTGCCGTGCCTTCATCGCGCGAAAGACATCGTCGACCTCGTCGTGCTCCACGCCAGAACCTCGAATGAGGCAGACCTTCATGCCTTCACCGGTTGCAGGTGGACGAAGATCTCACGATTGCCGTCGGCGCCCGCCAGGTCTGACGGCGCCTCACCAGCGACCTCGTATCCGTTGGCGGCGCACCATTCCCTGAAACGAATGAGCGCGGACTCGACCGCTGCCTCATCGCGCACGATCCCACCTTTCCCGACCTGCGAGCGACCGACCTCGAACTGCGGCTTGAACAGGGCGACAACCTCGGCGCGCGGCGCGGCGTGCCGGACGGCAGGCAGCACCTTCTCCAGGCTGATAAACGACACGTCGGCCACGACCAGGCTCACCGGCTCGGGAAATGACTCGATGTCGCGGGCGTTGGTGCGCTCGATGACGACGACGCGGGGATCCTGGCGCAGCCGCCAGTGCAGGAGACCGCGGCCCACGTCGAGCGCGAACACCTTCTCCGCGCCGCGGCGCAACAGGACGTCGGTGAAACCGCCGGTCGACGCGCCGATGTCCGCGCAGACACGTCCCGCCGGGTTGACACCGAATCGATCGAGCGCGGGCGCGAGCTTGAGCGCGCCACGGCTTGCGTATCCAGGTCCGGCGTCGACGTCGATGAGGGCGTCATCGCTGACCGCGTGATCGGGCCGGCGCACGGTCTCACCCGCCACGCGTACCTTGCCCGCCAGGATCAGGGCTTGCGCCCGCTCGCGGGACTCAGCCAGCCCGCTGTTCGTCACCAGCACATCGAGGCGCGGCACTGCTTAGAGGATGAGCCCGACGGCGAGACCGATCACGGCGCCGACCAAAACCTCGAAGGGCGTATGTCCAAGAAGCTCGCGAAGCCGTGCCTCCTGCACCCCCCGCATGTGGAAAAGGTCCTCGACCAGGCGATTGAGCACCTCGGCCTGGCGGCCCGCGGCGCGGCGCAGGCCCGCAGCGTCGTACATGACCACGAACGTGAAGATAAGGGCGATCGCGAAGGCGGCGGAATTGAGCCCGGAATATTTGCCGACCGCGGTGGTGAGGCCCATCACGATCGCGCTGTGGCTGCTGGGCATGCCTCCTGTCTCCGCCAGGACCCGGAGGTTGATCCGGCGCTGGCGGACCGACGTGAGAATCACCTTGGCCGCCTGAGCGATCGTCCAGGCCACCAGCGGCGCGAGCAGGAATCTCAACTCGTCAGTAACTTAGCCGTTTGGTCCGCGCGCGCTTTCATTTCCGCGAAGCGCGCCTGAGCATCGGCCAGCAGCCGCAACGCCCGCTCGTGAGCCGCCACGAGCTCCTCCAGCGGCGCGGTCCCGTCTGCGAGCTTGCCGATCGTCTTCTCCAGCTCCGCAAGCAGATCGTCCAGCCCGGGCGTTTCGCTCAAGTCGCGGTGGCGGCCACTCGACCGAGGACGCCGTTCACAAACCGGCCGGCCTCGTCGCCCGAAAAGGTCTTCGCCAGCTCGATCGATTCGTTGATGGCTGCCTTGGTGGGCACCTTGCGTTCGACGGCGATCTCGTAGACGGCGATCCGCAGGATGACGCGGTCCACCTTCGCCATCTGGTCTAGTCGCCAATGCTCCGAAGCCTCGACCAGGATGCCATCGAGCTTGTCGTGATTCGAGATCACTCCCTGCACCAGCTGGCGCGCGAAGTTCGCGACCTCTTCGGTGGCGGCACCTTCGGACGCGTGATAGCCCAACACCTCCTCGGGATCGTCGTCGCTCCCTTCCAGCTGGAAGAGGACTTTGAGCGCCAGCTCCCTGGCCTGGTGTCGTTTGCCGGACGAATGTCTATGAGGCGAAGGCAACACTCGATACGAAGACGTTCACCTCACCGACCTCGAGACCCAGCATGCGTTCGGTCGCTTCGACGACGTTGGCCTGCACCGAAGCTGCGACGTCGGCGAGCTTTGCCTCGGAGTCGACCGTGATGAACACCTCGAGGTGGATGGAGCGGTCGCCCTCGATGTGCACGCGCACGCCCCGATGCGCGCCCTGGCGCCGCACCCAATCGCCGAAATGACGCGCGGCCGCCTCGTCCATGCCTTCCACACCTTCGACCTCGCAGGCAGCCAATGCTGCGATGCTCGCGATCACCTCGTTGGCTACACGGACAGCCCCCAGCGAACCGTTCTCACTCATAACCGCCTGATGCTACGCCTGCAGCCGTTCACGCGCGCTCGATATACGACTGGTCGCGCGTGTCGACGCGGATCACGTCGCCCGAGTGGATGAACAGCGGCACCTGGATCGTGGCGCCAGTTTCGAGCTTGGCGGGTTTGGTTGCGCCTGACACCGTATCTCCCTTGAAGCCAGGGTCGGTCGAAACAACTTTGAGATCGACGTTGATCGGGAGCTCCACGCCGATCAGGCGGTCCTGATAGCGCTGCAGGAAGACGGTGCTCCCGTCCTTGAGCAGCGGCAGCACGGACTCGAGCATCTCCTCATCCACCGCCACCTGGTCGTAGGTCTTGCTGTCCATGAAGTAGTGATGCGAACCGTCGGAGTAGAGGTACGTCGCCTCCGTGCTGTCGATGCGCACGGTTCGGTATTTGTCTCCGCTGCGGAAGCTCTGCTCGAAGATCGAGCCGGTGAGCACGTTGCGCAGCTTGGCCTTGATCACAGCGCCGGCGCGCGCGAGCTTGATGTGCTCGACGTTGACGACGGAAAGCAGCTGCCCGTCCATCTCGAACATCGTCCCGCTGCGAAAGTCGTTGGAAGAGATCACTTCTGGTTTGTCAGGTACTCCAGTGCCAGTTCATATCCCGCAAATCCGAGCCCTGTAATCACGCCCCGAGCCGCTCGCGCGGTCACGCTCTTCGACCTGAACTCCTCGCGGGCATGGATGTTCGAGATGTGCACCTCGACGACTGGAAGCGCCAGCGCCTGAAGGCAGTCGTACAGGGCAAGCGAGTAGTGGGCCAGCGCGGCCGGGTTGATCACGATGCCGAGCGATCCCGGACCGTGCTGGTGCAGGAAGTCGATGATCTCGCCCTCCGAGTTGCTCTGGTAGAACCTGACGTCGATCCCCAGCTCGGCTGCCTTTGCCGTAACGGTCTTCTCGAGGTCGTCGAGCGTTCGGGTGCCGTAGATCTCAGGTTCGCGCTTGCCGAGCAGGTTCAGGTTTGGCCCGTTGACCACGACAACCCACTGCTTCATGCGAGCGACCTCGTGACCACCCGACGGACGAGCGCGCCCGGCACCGCGTGGCCGATCTCGGCATGGCCCATGCGGCGCGGCATGACCCAGGCCACCTTGCCTCGCCGCGCCTTCTTGTCGAGCGCGATCGCGGCCAGGACCCGCCTGGGATCGGCCTGCGGCGGCCTGTCGGGCAGGCCGAAGGCGGTGAGCACCGAATCCTGGGATTCGACGAGGCGCTTGTTGCACAGGTCCAGGGCAAGGGCTATGCGCGCCGCAACCCGCATGCCAAACGCCACGGCACGGCCGTGGCTCACTCGGAAGCCCGTGGCCGCCTCTAGCGCGTGCCCGGCCGTGTGACCGTAGTTGAGGATGGCCCGCGGTCCCCGGTCGCGCTCGTCCTTTGCCACGACCAGGGCCTTCGCCGCGACGCACCTGAAGACCACGCGCTCGAGCATGGAGGTGTCGCGCTCGACGAGGCGCGCGCCGTTTCGCTGGAGGAGATCGAAGAGGCCTCGGTCCATGGCGACGGCGTACTTTACAACCTCCGCGAAAGCGTCTCGGTAGCTCGGGACAGGAAGCGTTTCGATGGTCGCCAGGTCGGAGATCACGGCCGCCGGCTGCCAGAAAGCCCCGATCGCGTTCTTCGACCTCCGCCCGTTGACGCCCGTCTTGCCGCCGATGCTCGAATCGACCATCGCCAGGAGG
>VBEG01000029.1 GCA_005882115.1 Chloroflexota bacterium | reverse complement strand
TAGTAGAGGGAGAATTCCGATGTCGAAAGTCGAGGAGCGGCTCGCCAAGCTTGGTCACAAAGTGCCAGACCCAGGGACTCCGATGTTCAACTACGTGGGCGCGGTCAGGAGCGGCAACCTGGTTTTCGTCGCGGGTCATGGTCCTCGGCGCGAGGACGGCGAATATCTCTACCGGGGCAAGGTCGGTCAGGACGTCGACGTCGACACCGCCCGCAAGGCCGCCGAGCTCGTGATCCTCAACTGCCTCGGCAGCCTCAAGCAGGAGATCGGCGACCTGGACCGCGTGACACGCATAGTCAAGCTCCTGGGGATGGTCAACTGTGGGCCCGACTTCATTGAGCAGTCGAAGGTCATCAACGCCGCCTCCGATATTCTGGTCACAGCGTACGGTGACGCTGGCAAGCACGCTCGCTCCGCCGTCGGAATGAGCTCCCTGCCGATGGGAATCTCGGTCGAGATCGAAATGATCGTCGAGGTCGGCGCTTAGTCCGGCAGCTCCGCGATGGCTTCGATCTCGAGCAGAAGGTCGTCGCGCACCAGGCGGCTCACCTCGACGAGCGTGCTCGCCGGGCGGTGTTCGCCGAAGAACTCCTGGCGCAACGGGTTGATCAGGGGCCGCTGCGCGACGTCGCGCATGAAGATGGTCACCTTCGCCACGTCGGAAGGCGCGGCTCCGGCCGCGTCCAGGACGCGCCGGAGGTTGCGGAAGATCTGGCGTGTCTGCTCGACGACGTCGCCCTGGCCCACCACCTCCCCTCGCTCGTCGGTGGCCACGAGCCCGGACACGTAAAGTGTCTTGCCGGCGACCACAGCGTCCGAGAAATGGCTGATCGGTTCCACCAGGCCCGCCACCCTGAGCGTCCTCACAATGCGGAAGGTTAACGTGTGACTTCGTGAGAAACGGGCGTGCCTGACGCAGCCGGCGCGACCACTTCGCCCTCGCGCCGCTTGCACGGAAAGGTCGCGGTCGTGACCGGGTCGAGCGGCGGCATCGGCCAGGCGATCGCCACCGCGTTCGCGCATGAGGGCGCGGCGGTTGTCGTCAACTCACGGGAGGCAAGCCGCGCCGAGGAGGCCGCTTCGAACCTCATGGCTGAAGGATTCAGCGCGTTCGGCTTTGCCGCCGATATCCGCGACCCGGTTCAGGCGCGCTCCCTTGCCTCGGCCGCGGTCGAACGATTCGGGCAGCTCGACCTCTGGGTCAACAACGCCGGCATCAACTTGATCAAGCCGGCGCTGGACCTCGAGCCCGAGGAGTGGGCCGATGTCATCGCGACCAACCTCAGCGGCTGCTTCTACGGCGCGCAGGCGGCGGCCCGGCTGATGGTGCCCCACGGCGGCGGCGTCATCATCCAGATCGGATCGATCTTCGGCGAGCTTGGGCTTCCGCGCCGCGCTCCATACACCACGGCGAAGCACGGCCTGATCGGCCTGACCAAGGTGCTGGCGGGCGAGTGGGCGCGCCAAAACGTGCGGGTCGTCGGCCTCGACATCGGGTACGTCCAGGCGGGCCTTGGCCTGAAAGGTCAACAGCCAGGCGGCGCCTTTACCAGGGAGGACATCGAGCGCAGAACGCCCATGGGGCGGTTCGCCACCCCCGGCGAGATCGCTCGCGTGGCGGTCTTCGTCGCATCGGACGACGCCAGCTACATCACTGGCAGTCACATCACAGTCGACGGAGGATGGGTCTCATACGGCGGCTGGTAGCCGGCCGCTGCGCACGACTAGGAATGAGGTTCGATGCCTGACTTCACGCAGTCCGCGAAGGGCCTGCAGCCGGCGACGGTCGTGGACCACATCCTGCTTCCGGTCGCGGACCTCGACGCCGGCGCGCAACGCCTTTATGAGCAGTACGGCCTCCAGGGAATCCCGGGCGGCCGACACCCGAACGTCGGCACCGCCAATGTCATCGTGCCGCTCGGCCTGCAGTACCTCGAGCTGATCGCGGTCGTCGACCAGGAGGAGGCGGCGTCGAGCCGCCTTGGCGCGCGCGTGGCGCAAGCCCTGCGGGAAGGACGGACGTTCGTCGCCTGGGCGCTGCGGACCCAAGACCTCGATGCCGTGCGCGCCAGCCTGCAGGCGGCGGGATGGGATCCTCCGCCGATCGCCGAAGGTTCTCGGAGGCGGCCGGACGGCCAGGTCCTCAGCTGGCGGACCCAGGACGTAGGCACAGGCGCGGAACCCAGCGCGATCCCATTCGTCATCGAGTGGCGAATCCCCGACGGATTGCATCCGGGCGAAGCCGCCTCCTCGCATCGCGGCGGCCCGGCGGCGCTGCGGCGCGTCGTCGTCGGCGCGAGAGACCCGCGCCCCCTCCGCGACCAGATCCGTCTCCTGCTCGGCGATTCGCCTCTCTACGAGGTGCGGGAAGCCGGCGTGGATGGGGTGCAGCAGGTCGTGCTGGAGACCGGCGGCCGCGAGCTGGTCATCGAGTGAGCGGCCGGCTCGAGGGGAAGGTCGCCGCCATCTCAGGCTCGAGCCGAGGCATCGGACTTGCCGTGGCGCGCGCCTTTGCCGCCGAGGGGGCCAAGGTGGTCGTCAACTCTCGCCACGCCGCCGTCGCGTCCGAGGTCGCGGGAGAGCTGGGCGGTCAGAGTGTCGGGGTCGGCGCTGATGTCACGACCGAGGCGGGCGCCGCGGCGCTCGTCGATGGCGCGCTGTCCGCCTTCGGCAAGCTCGACGTCTTCGTCAACAACGCGGGCATCGTGCACGCAGGCCCGACCCTCGACATGAGCCTCGCGGAATGGAACCGCGTGATCAAACTCAACATGACCGCCGTTTTTCTTTGCTCACGCCAGGCGGCGCGCGCCATGTCCCGCGTCGGTGGCGGCGTGATCATCAACACAGCGTCTGTGCAGGCCTTCGCGCCGTTCCCCCGCAGACTGGCTTACGGGTCGAGCAAGGCGGCGGTCGTGATGATGACGCGAATCATGGCGGCGGAGTGGGCGCCGGCGGTCCGCGTCAACGCCGTCGCGCCAGGCTATGTGCGCACTGAGATGACGGCGCGGCTGGAGGCGGAGGGCAGGCTCGACCTCAAAGCCGTCTCGGGCCGGACGCCCCAGGGCAGGATTGCAGAGCCCGACGAGATCGCCGGCGCCTACGTCTACCTCGCGAGCTCGGAGGCGGCCTTCGTGACCGGAGAGACGGTCGTGGTCGACGGAGGTTGGCTTGCCTTCGGCGCGTACGCGGGGATCTGAGCCGGCTCAGGGTCGCGAGGTCAGTGTCAATCCCTCGACGGGGATGTCCGGCTTCTTGCCGTCGATGAGGTCCGCGACGATGCGGCTCGAGCCGCTCGCCATCGTGAACCCCATGTGGCCGTGTCCGCTGTTGATGTAGAGGTTGTCGGGACCGGCCTGGCCCAGGATCGGCGGGCCGTCGGGGGTCATCGGCCGGTTGCAGGCACGGTACGTGCCTTTGTCATACTCGGCCGCGTCCGGCAGCAGATCGTTTGCCAGCTTGCGGATAAGCCTCAGGTCGTGTTCGGTGTACGTCGTCTCGTATCCCGTGAACTCCGCGCTCGACGTCATTCGCAGCCGGTCGCCGATCCGGCACCACGCCACCAGCAACTCCTCGTCGACGGCTCCGACGCGCATCTCCGGGCCACCCTTGCGCTTGACAGGGAAAGTCGCGCTGTACCCCTTGGCCGGCGCGATCGGAAGCCGGACGCCAACGGTCCGCGCGACTCTCGGGCTCTGCACGCCCGCGCTCAGCACGAACACCTCACCGTCGACTGATTCGCCACCGTGGAGCATGGCGGCCCGCACCTTGCCGCCGTTCGTCGCCAGCCTCACGACGCCCTTTCCGAACAAGAACTTCGAGCCCATGCGCTCGCACACCGCTTGCAGCTTGTGCGTGAACATGACGCTGTCGCCGCTCGAGTCGGTGACGCCGTAGATGGCGCCGGCAAGCTTGTGCTTGACGGGGGCGAGGAAGGGCTCGGCCTCGACGACGCCGTCGGCGTCGAGCACGTCTTGCATCTGGCCGTGCTCCTGCACGAGCTTCATCTTCTTGATGCCCGCCTCGAAACGCTTCGGGTCGCGGTAGAGATAGAGGATCCCCTCATGAATGTCGTCGTAGTCGATCCTCTCGTCGGCTGCGATCTGGTCCAGCATCCGCTGGCTGTACTGGGCGAGCCGCAGCTTGACGAGCGTGTTCTTGACCGCTCGCTCGGCGTTGCACTCACGCAGGAACCTCAGGCCCCAGACCGCCATACCAGGCGCCTTGAAGGGATTGACGCGCAGCGCGGTGTCCTCGACCGTCAGCGAGCGCAGCAGTTCCTTGGGCGCGGTTGGAGAGGCCCACGCGAACGAATGGCCCGGCGCGATGAGGCCTGCGTTGCCTGCGCTCGCAAGCGTCGCGGCCTCCGGCTCCTTTTCCACCACCGTGACCTGGTGGCCCGCTTTGCCGAGGTAGTACGCGGTGGTGACGCCGACGACGCCTGCACCTATGACGACGACCCTCACGGCTTGCCCTCAGAACCTCTCGACTGTCATCGCGTCCATGCGTTCCCAGTCAACTTCCACGCCAAGGCCCGGCTTGGACGGCACGCGCACCGTGCCGTCGGGCTGCAGCTCGATCTGATCGACCATCCCGGCTCCGTACCCTCCCATCGGCATGGGGTACTCGAAGTACCGGCAGTTGGAGACGGCGCCCATGACCTGCAGGTTCGCGGCCTGGGCCAGCGTGTAGCCGAAGCTGTGGATCTCGCATCGGACGCCCAATGCCTCCGCCAGCGCCGCAGTCTTCTTCGTCGCCGTGATGCCGCCGCTGATCACCGCGTCGATGCGCACCATGTCCCACGCGCCGCAGGTCAGGTAGTTGGCCGCCTCCTGGTAGGTCCGCGTGTGAACCTCGCCAGACGTGACCGCTATGTCGAGCGCGTCGGCCAGCGTCTTGTACGCCTGGATGTGCTGGTCGCGAAGCGGCATCTCGAACCATTCGTAAGCGAGCTCATCGAGCTTGCGGCCGACGCGAATCGCGTCCCCCAGGCTGTACGAACCCACGGCGTCCACCATCAGCGCGACGCCGGGCCCGACCTGTGAGCGGACCGCCCTGCACAGCTCGATGTCGCGGTCGGGATCGCCCCACACATGCAGTTTGATCGCCCTGAAACCATGCTCCAACCACGCTTCGACCTCACGCTGAAAGTCCGCCAGCGTCGCGTACGTCAGCGAGCTCGCATACGCGGCCAGCTCGTCGCGCTGCGCCCCCAGCAGCTTGTAGACCGGGAGCCCCGCGGCCCGGCCGCCCAGATCCCACAGCGCACAGTCGACGAGGGCCAGCGAGTGCGGCGGGACCATCAGGATGCTGACCTCGTTCAGCCGCTGCCAGATCTTCTCGCGGTAGAGCGGGTCCTCGCCGATCAAGAGCGGCTTCAGCTCGGCCAGGGCCGCCGCCACCGCGTGCGCGCCCAGGTAGGTGCTGCTCCCGGCCACGCCCTCGACGCCGTCGTCGGTGCGCACGCGCACGATGACGTTCGCCAGGTTCATGATCAGTCGCTCGGCGAAGAGCATGGTCACCCCCGCATCGACCACCTGCACCGACACGTCGGTGATCTTCATCGCCCGGCGAACATACCATTGGTGCCGCGAAGCGGCGGGGGGTGACCAGCGCGGCCGCCGGCGGGCTTTTCCCCGCGCCGCCGCCTTCCCTCGGTCTGCTAGCTCGTGGAGAAGCGAACCTTGCGCGGCTCGATGCGGATCAGCTCGCCATCGCCGGGGTGGCCCCCCTTGCTCCAGATTTCCAGGTAGCGTTGGGCACCCTCCGGCCCAAGGTACCGTTGGGCCAGCACGCTGACCAGCTCGATGCGCTCTGATTCGGCGAGGCGTTGGACGGTCGCGTCGCCGACGGCGCTGACTATCAGGTAGGGCCTTTCGGCCGTCGAGACGCTCAGGGCAGCCCGTCCGTCACGGGACAACGCGCGTCCTTTATATGTGCCTGGTTGGCTGGCGATCAACAGCGCTCCGGCGCGGAACTCGAACCAGACCGGGATCACGTGCGGATAACCGTCCAGGCCGTGAAAGCCGAGCTGCCCGATGAGCGGACGACTGAGGAGGTCGGCCGCGCGCGGATCCAAGCCGCCATTCTAGCCGCGGCCATCCGTGCAGCCGACCAGCCGACGGTCCTAACCTTGGCGCTGCTCGCGAGAGGCAGGGATCGCGCGAGACGATGCAACTCGAGGGAGGATGCGATGGCTGAAAAGGCGCGCGTGAAACTGCTGACCGAGAGCGATCTTCCCTACTCGGAGCTGGTCCCTGGCCTCGAGCTGGCGCGCGCGATCACGCACGCGGGGACGACGCAGCTGGGGGGCGGTTACATGCGCTTCGCAAGCGACGCCGAGTTTGCCGAGTGGACGCTGAAGTACGACGAGGTGCTGTTCGTCCAGTCGGGCGAGCTCGAGATCATCAGCGATTCGGGGAGCGTGGAGGCACATGCAGGCGAGGCGATCCTCATAGCGAACGGCGCCAAGGTCACCTACCGCGGTCGCGCGGGCACGATCGGATTCTTCGTCTTGTGGCCTTTCGACTGGGACAAGAAGGCGGCTGCGGGCTAGGCGCGCACCGGCTCGAGCGGGGTGGCGGATGCGTCTTCGCCCAGGCGTCCGGCCAGCCGGTCCAGGTTTTCCATCGACAGCTGGTTGGCGGCCGCACGCGGCGTGATGTGCCTGGTATCCGCCAGCTCGAGGATGCCCTTGACGGTCTCGCGCATCACCTTCGAGACCTGCTTGAAGGACTGGTCGGCGTCCGGTTCGATAACCCCCAGGAGGGTCCACCACCACCATGCGTTCGCACCGCCGTTGGCGACATAGTCCGGGATGTCGACGACCCCGCGCTCGAAGAGCCGACTCTGTGCCTCTTCAGTGGTCGGGATGTTCGCCGCCTCGACGACCATGCGTCCCCGTATTGCAGCAGCGTTGTCGGCGGTAATCGCATCTGCGACCGCGGCCGGAACGATGATGTCGGCGTCAATCTCGAGCCAGCGCTCCCTCGGCTGCTCGCGGTCGCCTGACTGGAGCGCCGAGCGGTCGATCTCACCCAGGGTCGAGCGCGACTTGAGCAGGCGCTCGACGTCCAGGCCGTGAGGGTTCGTCACCGCGCCGTTCACGTCGACCACACCGACCACCTTGGCCCCGAGCCTGGCCAGGTACCTGGCGCTCGCACCACCCATCGAACCGAAACCCTGCACCACAGCTCGCAGCTTCGAGATGTCCCACCCTTTGTGCTCGGCGGCGGCGGCCGCGGCTTCGGCGACGCCGTATCCGCCAATGCAGTCGGCGAGCCCGATGCCATCGACCTTGATGGCAAGGCCTTGGCTGACACGGCGGCCCGCGGCCTGCGGGTCTCCTGAACGGTCAAGCATTGCCTGCACAGTCATGCCCACACCCTGCTCCGCGAAGACTTCGTTCAGCAGCTCCTGGCTGACCCCAAGGTCCTCGGCCGTGCCCCACCCATTCCGGTAGAGAGGTCGCATCGCCCGCACATAGCGCGACAGCACCCCGCGCGCTTCAGGGTCGTGCGGATCGATGTCGACCCCGCCTTTGGCGCCGCCGCCCGGCAGGTTGAAGGCGCCGTTCTTGTACGACATGGTGCGGGCCAGGCGCTCCACCTCGTCCAGGGTGACGCCCGAGCGCATGCGGGTTCCACCTCCGGCCAGGCCGTTGACCATTCGATCGATGACGGCGTAGCCCTTACGGCCCGTCACGGGGTCGGTCCAGATCACGCGCAGCCTCGGTTCCGATTCAGAACCCATCACACCCCTCCTATCGCCCGTGGTGCATAGCGAGGCCCAAAGTCTAGCCAGCCCTACCTTGACACTCGGATACGGGGTACCGATACTGGGCCCAGTTCAGGGAGTAGTGGCCTGCCGCCGGCGCACTCTCGCCCCGCCGCGACGGGAAGATGGCGGTGGGCGGCGACGACGGGAAATGGAGGCACAATGTTCAAACGGCGATTCCTGGCAGCCAGCCTGGCGGCCTGCGGCGCGCTGTTGATCGCTGCCTGTGGCAGCGGCAGCAACAACGCCAGCAACTCAGGTCCGATCAAGGTCGGAATCACGGGTCCTTTCACCGGTCCATACGCCGACCCTGGCATCGCGATCCGAAATGCCGGCGAGCTCGCGGTTGCAGACATCAACACGGCCGGCGGCATCAACGGCCGCCAGCTCCAGGCGGTTAACGCGGACGACGCATGCGACGCACAGCAGGGCGTCCAGGCCGCACAAAAGCTGCTGACCCAAAAGATCATCGCGATCGTCGGCGGCTACTGCTCCGGCGCATCGATCCCGGAGAGCGACACTCTTCACCGCAATGGCGACCTCCCGTTCATCACGGCGGCGTCGAGCAACCCGAAATTCACCGATCAGGGCTACGACAACGTCTTCCGCATGGTCAGCCGCGACGACGCCGAAGCGCCCGCGGATGTGAGCTTCATGCAGCAGTGGCTGAAGGCGAGCAAGATCGCGATCATGCATGACAACACCACCTACGCGAAGGGCGTGGCAGACTCCGCCAAGCAGGCGGCGCTGTCGGCCGGGATGACCGTCACTTACTTCGACGCGATCACGCCTGGCCAGAAGGACTACACTGCGGCGCTGGTCAAGGTCAACACGGGCCATCCCGACGTCCTCTTCTACACGGGCTACTACCCGGAGTTCGGATTGCTCGCCAAGGAGTACGTGGCGCTGGCCCCGTCCTACAAGCTGAACGGTGACTCCGCCTGCGCGGACCCGAGCGTGATCAAGGTCGCCGGCACCGCGGTCACGAATCCCGGCATCACCATCAACACCCTGCCCACCACCCAGTTCATCCACAACGCCAAGAACGACAAGTTCACGAGCGCTTACAAGGCGAAGTACGGACAGGACCCAGGAGACTACTCGTCGTACGAATACGACGGCATGATGGCACTCGCCCAGGCGTTGAAGGACAACGGCGGTAAGACCGAGGCCAAGAGCCTCAACACCGCCATCCACGCGGTCAAGATCGCCGACGGCATCACGGGCAATGTCGCTTTCGACAGCAAAGGCGACCGCCCGGCGCCCCAATTCCTCGCAGTGCACGCGGTGGGGAACCCACCGCAGTTCCAGCCGATCGCGATCCGGCAGAGCGGCACCTGGGTGGCGTCAACCTGAAGTCACAGACCTGAAAAGCGAGGTGGAGGCGCGCGCAGCGCCTCCACTTTTTTAGGCCTTCAGCTCCGCCGGATAGTCCAGCCTAACCGCGCTCTTGAATCGCGAGGATCCGCGATAGTCCGGACAATCCGAGGGTTCAGGCGCTCCCGACGGACTCGAAGCCGCCAAGGTAAGCCTTCTGCACCCTTTCGTCCTTGGCCAGTACCGCGGCCCCACCCTCGAGGACGATCCGCCCGACCTCAATGACGTAGGCGTGATCCGCGATGGCGAGCGCCTGGCGCGCGTTCTGCTCGACCAGGAGGACAGCGGCGCCTCGATTGGCGATCTCGCGCACCGTCTTGAGGACGCTTTTCGCGAGGATGGGCGCCAGCCCCAACGAAGGTTCGTCGAGCATGAGCACTTTCGGGTTCGACATCAGCGCCCTACCGATGGCCAGCATCTGCTGTTCGCCTCCGGACAGCGTCCCTGCGAGCTGGCCTCGCCTTTCGGCCAGCCTGGGGAACAGGGTGAACACCGCGGCCTTTCTCTCCTTGATGAGCTGATGCTGAGAGCGGATGAGGTAGCCGCCGAGGGCGAGGTTTTCGTCGACGTCCAGGATGTTGAAGATTCGCCTGCCTTCCGGGACATGACTGACGCCCATGCCGACAATGACATGCGCGTCGACCCCGACCAGGCTCTTGCCCGCGCATGAGATCGATCCGCTGCGCGGACGCAGCAGGCCGGAGATCGTGCGAAGCGTCGTCGTCTTCCCGGCACCGTTGCCACCGAGGATGGCTACGATCTGGCCCGGCTCGGCGTGGAGGGAGATGCCCCTGAGCGCCTCGATGTTTCCGTAGTAGACGTGAAGGTCCTGGACCTCGAGCAAAGCCATGATGCCGTCAAGCTCCCCGCGCGGTCAGGGCGTCCGTATCGTCGTCCTCGCGGCCGAGGTAGGCCTCGATGACGGCGGGGTCGTTCTGAATCTCCGCTGGTTTGCCGAGGGCGATCAGGATGCCATGATCGAGGACCGCGATGCGGCCCGAGACACGCATCACCAGCGACATATCGTGCTCGATCAGGACCACTGTGATGCCGAGGTCGCGAATCTTGCGAATGATGCCCACCAGCTCCAGCTTTTCGGTCGGATTCATGCCGGCAGCGGGCTCGTCGAAAAGCACCAGATGTGGGTGTGCGGCAAGGGCGCGGGCGATCTCGACCCGGCGCTGGTCGGCGTACGACAGCTGGCTCGCGAGCTGGCCGGCCATGGATTCCAGGCCCACAAAGCTGAGCCATCGTCGCGACTCCTGGAGCGTCCGGAGCTCGTCCTTGCGCTCGCCAGGGGTGTGCAGCATCGCCTGCCAGGTCATGGTGCGGTGACGGGCATAGAGCCCGACCATGACGTTCTCGAAGACGGCCATGTTCTTGAACAACCTGATTCCCTGGAAGGTGCGGCCGATCCCGCGCGCGACGATCACGTGCGGACGCAGGCCGACTATGGGGCGGCCGTCGAAAAGGACTCTTCCGCGTTTGGGTCTCTGGACGCCGGTGATGCAGTTGAACAACGTGGTCTTGCCGCCGCCATTCGGGCCGATGATGCTGAAGATCTCGCCGCGGCGCACGCTGAACGAAACGTTGTCGACCGCGCGCAGGCCTCCGAACTGCTGGACCACGCCATCCACCTCGAGCAGGACCTCTCCCTTGGCCGGCACCTTGTGACCCGCGGCGGCATGCCGGCGATCCCTTTCTTCCATCTGGACCTGGTGTTCGCGAAGGATCCTGGCCGCGACGTCTTCAGGTTCCTCCTCCTGCAGGCCGTAGAACGGTTTCGGCTTGCGCCTTATGCGCGGCCAGAGGCCTTGGGGTCGCAGCAGCATCATCCCGACCAGCAGAACCGCGAAAACCAGCAGCCGCACGTCTGACAGCTCGCGCAGCAGCTCGGGCAGTGCGACGACGACAAGCGCGCCCACAAGCACGCCCGGCAGGCTGCCGGTCCCGCCCAGGACTATCACGATCAGGATCAAGACCGAGAGCTGGAAGGTGAAGCTTGTCGGGTCGATGGCTCCGATCCGGGTGGCGAAGAAAGCTCCGGCGAGACCGCCCCACATGCCGCCCATCACGTAGGCGAAGAGCTTCAAGCGCAGTGACGGAACGCCGACGGATTCTGCGGCAAACTCGTCCTCCCTGATGGCCACCCATCCCCGGCCGAGCCTGGAGTGGTCCAGGTGCTCGGCGAAGATCATCGCGATGGCAAGCAGGAAAAGGCCGACGATGAAGAAGTCCCCTTGCGTGTTGAGCTCATATCCGAAAAAGTTGGGCCAGGGGATGCCGAGAACTCCGTTCGGCCCCCCCGCGTACTCCCAGTTGTTGAACGTGATACGCGTCATCTCGCCGAAACCGAGGGTCACGATGGCGAGGTAGTCGCTGCGGAGCCGCAGGGTCGGATAGCCGAGGATCGCTCCAGCCGTGCCGGTAAAGAGCACCGCAAAGGGCAGCGTCGTGAAGAAATTCCAATGAGCCTGGGTCATCAGCAGGGCGCTGGTGTAGGCGCCGATCGCAAAGAAGGCCGCGTAGCCGAGGTCGAGCAAGCCGGCGTACCCGACCACGATGTTCAGGCCGAGCCCGAGCATGGCGTAGGTCGCCACCGAGACCGCGACGGCGGTGACGTAGTCGTCATTCCAGGAAATCACCGCGGCGCCGATCGCTGCCAGGGCGACGACGACTCGCGACCAATAGGGGGTCCGGCCGAGACGGTCACGCACTGTCGCGTAGGCGCGTCCCACCTGCCGGTCTGAGAGTCGCGCGATCACATCCGTTCCGCCACGCGCTCACCGAACAGGCCCGTGGGCTTGACGATCAGCACGGTGATCAGGACGCCGAACACGACCACGTCTTCCCATGTGCCCGAGAGATATCCAGTGGTGTAAGCCTCCAGCAGCCCGATCAGCATGCCGCCCGCCATCGCGCCGGGGATGTTGCCGATACCACCGAGCACCGCGGCCGTGAACGCTCGAAGCCCGAGCAGAAAGCCCATGGTGAAATGGATCTGGACGTAGTAGATCCCGAGCATCACGCCCGACGCGGCGGCTAGCATCGCGCCGAGCACGAACGCGATCCGGATGACCGCATCCACATTGATGCCCATGAGCCTGGCAGCGTCATGGTCCACGGCCAGGGCTCTCATGGCGGTGCCGATCGTCGTGCCCTGGATGAACGCGACGAGGCCGCCCATCAGGAGAAGGCTCGCCACGACCAGCGCGATCTGAACGTAGGTCACATGAACCGGACCGACAAAGAAGCCGCTCAAGGGAAGGAGGTTCGGCGGGTAGGCCTCGATGGCCGCACCCCATATGAGCTCGGCTGCGTTCTGAAGCAGGAGAGACATGCCGAGTGCGGTGATCAGGATCGCAAGCAGCGATCGCCGGAGCAGCGGCTTGTACGCGAATTGAAGGATGCCGAGGTTCACGATCGCCGTGCCGATCATCGGGACCACAAAGGCGATGACGAGTGCCAGGTAGACGGGAAGGTGCTCGAATCCGAAGGACACAAGCAGGGTCCAGCCGAGGAACGCGCCCACCATGGAGAGGTCTCCCTGGGCGAAGTTGATGAGCCGGATGATCCCGTACACGATGGTGTAACCGAGGGCCACGAGGGCGTAAAACGATCCCACCGTGAGACCGATGACCGTGTACTGGAGAAAGTCCCCCATACCCAGCACCACCTCCCTGATGACAGGTATCCGACTGTCTGCTTCCCCTTGGCTTCGAGGTAGCTTCGGTAGCGGGTATCGTACAGGTGGCTTCTGCGACCGCAAAGTTTCCGACCCAGGCGCCGCACACGGAGGGAAGTAAGGACATGGAGCGGCTCGATCTCGCCGTTCTGGGGGGAGGAGTCGCCGGGCTCACCGCGGCTTATCTCCTGCGCGACCAGGACCTCGAGGTGTTCGACTCCGCCGGCCACGTCGGCGGCCGTACAAGGTCCCTCCAACAGAGCGACGGCATCTGGCTGAACACGGGTGCGCAATACGTGTCAACGGACCGCGTGAAGGTCGTGGAGCTGGCAGACAAGGTTGGCGCACGGCTTTTACGCGACGACAACCTGGAGGAGTACTGGCGAGGTCTGTATCCGCGCGATCCCGATTCCCGCTCAGAGATCGAGAGCTGCATCGAACGAATCACTGCCGAGCAAATGGATCGCAGGCCCCCTACTCTCCCCGAGCTGGACGACCTGGCGTTCGACCAGTGGCTCGGAGACGTTTCGCCCGACACGCATCGCTTCTTCGACCGCTGGTGCCAGATCATGAACTCGGGCTCGTCGGTCGAGATTTCGCTCTATGGCGCCCTCTGGCTGTGGGGAGACCAGCGCAGCACACCCTGGAGCGACCAGCCCGTACCGCGGCACGACCGGGGCGATTGCGTGTTCGACGGTGGCACGAACGAGTTTACTAAGGCGCTTGCTCGCGGAATTGGAGGGCGCGTCTCGCTGAGGTCACGTGTCGAGTCGGTCCGTCCGAGGGACGGCGGCTACGCGATCGAGGTGGACGAGGACGAGGGGATACGGCACGTCTGGGCACGGCGGGTCGTCTCGGCGCTGCCGGCCCCGGTGGCCGCAGACGTCATCGCGGAGCTCCCGGGGTGGAAGAGCGCCGCCCTGCGTGCGGTGCGCTACGGCCGATTCATGACAACGAACATCGTGGTGAGTCCCAGGGACGCGCGGCCGAGCCACTATCCGCTCACGGCGGCTCGAGCCGACGTCGCGTACAACCTCGATGCGTTCATCATCAAAACGCCGGGAAATTTCGATGAGAGTGGCGGTTGCTTTCACAACATCGTCGGAGACCCCACCGCACGCGTGATCTGGGACGACCCGGACCACACGATCAAGACGGGCACGCTCCGCGAGCTGTTTCGCCAGCACCCGGAATACCGCGATCGAGTTGTCAGGGTCGAGGTTCAGCGCTGGCCTCACGGCATGCCCCTGTACAGCGTCGGCCGCATGAAAACCTTCGACCAGCTGGCCGAGCCCGTCGGCGGAATCCATTTCTGCGGTGACTACAGCTGGGCCTCCAACATGGAGGGCGCGGCACTCAGCGGAGAGCGCGCCGCCCTGCAGGCGCAGCGGGCGCCTGCCTGAGCGAGCCATGGCCCGCGGTCGCGCCGCGCTGAGCAAGAATGGGCCGGTGCAGGAACGGCGCTCGGTGCTGCGCGCCGACGGGACCATCGCCGCCGGGGCAAAGTCGCGCATGGAGGAGGAGCTGCTGCTCGATGCCCTGCGCTGGATGATGAAGTCGCGTCTTTACGACCAGCGTGTCATCGCGCTGCAGAGGCAGGGCCAGTTCGGCGTCTTCTCCCCGGGCATGGGCCAGGAGGCATCGATCATCGGATCCGCGATGGCCGTCGATCCCGCCCGGGACTGGATGGTCCCCCAGTACCGCGAGCTGATGGCGACGGTCCACCACGGCCTGCCGCTGGAGGTGATCACCGCCCAGTATCTGGGCAAGATCGCCCCCGGGCGCATCCCGGACGGCGTGCGGGTTCTCCCGACCCAGGTGTCTATCGCGGCGCAGCTGCCGCAGGCGACCGGGCTGGCGTGGGGGCTTCGACTTCGAGGTCAGGACTCCGTGGTGATCACTTACATAGGTGACGGCGGTTCTTCAGAGGGCGATTTCCACGAGGCCCTCAATCTCGCCGGCGTGGTTAAGGCGCCGATTGTCTTCTTCCTGCAGAACAACCAGTGGGCGATCTCGACCTCGCGGCGCGTTCAGTCCGCGACCAAGAGCTTTGCGCTGCGGGCGGCCGGCTATGGATTCGAAGGTGTCGAGGTCGACGGGAACGACGTGATGGCGGTCTACGATGCCGCCTGCGACGCGGTGGAACGCGCTCGGTCGGGTGGCGGCCCAAGCCTGATCGAAGCGGTGACCTACCGCATGAGCTTCCACAACACGACCGACAACCCATCGCGCTACCAGGATCCAAAGGAGTTCGAGGAGGCTCGCACCCGCGATCCCATCGAACGCGTCCAGAAGTACCTGGCGACGTTCGGTCTGTGGGATCCCAAACGCGAGGCGGCCTGGATCGAGGAGATCCGCGAGGAGAACGAGCGGGCGCTCGAGCACGCGATGGGCGCTGCAGCGCCTCAGCCGGAGGACGTCTTCGCGAACGTCTACCAGGAACCGCCGCCGCGCGTGCTGCGGCAGCGGGCCGAACTGGTCGACGGCGGCGGAGGCTGAGATGACGCAGCGAAACGTCGTCGAGGCGATCAACAACGCGCTCGCGGAGGAGATGGAGAGCGATCCGCGGGTCATGGTGCTCGGGCTGGACGTTGGCAAGCTGGGCGGTGTCTTCCGGACCACGAGCGGCCTGGTGCAGCGCTTCGGCGTCGACCGGGTTGTCGATACGCCGCTCGCCGAGGCGAGCATCATCGGCGCCTCGCTCGGCCTTGCGCTGGCCGGCATGGTGCCCGTGGCGGAGATCCAGTTTCTGGGCTTCACGGCTCAGGGCTTTCACCAGCTGGGACCGCAGCTGGGCAAGTACCGCCAGCGTTCGCGCGGCCGCTACCACTGCCAGGTCACCATCCGGGCGCCCTTCGGAGGCGGCATCCGCAGCCCGGAGTTCCACTCCGATGCCATCGAAGCGCAGTTCGTCCAATCTCCGGGGATCAAGATCGTGATGCCTTCCAACCCGTACGACGCCAAGGGTTTGCTCATGGAAGCGATCCGGGACCCCGACCCGGTTCTCTACTGCGAGCCTGACCGCCTCTATCGGGCGGGCCGCTCGGAAGTTCCTGACGGCGCCTACACCGTGCCGTTCGGGAAGGCGGCAGTTGTGCGGCAAGGAAAGGACGTCACCCTGGTGGCCTGGAGCGCCGCCGTCGAGCTCTGTCTGCGCGCGGCCGAACAGCTTGCGGACGAGGGTGTGTCGGCGACCGTGCTCGACCTCCGCACCCTGGTTCCGCTCGACGTGGAGACGCTCTGCGGGGAGGTGGTGAAGACAGGACGCTGCGTGATCGTGCACGAGGCGCCGCTCTCGGCAGGCTTCGGGGCGGAGATCTCAGCGACTCTGATGGAGGAGGTCTTCTACGACCTGGACGCGCCGGTGGCGCGCGTAGGCGCATTCGACGTGCCGTTTCCAGCGGCGTCCCTAGAGGACCACTACCTGCCGTCGCTGAAGCGAGTGCTCGCGGCCGTGCGCCGCACCATGCAGAGCTGAGGTCTCAAAGCTCGACGGCGGACCCAACGTTCCTCGCTACGGCTGCGCGGTAGACGAGACTCGCGGCGGCCAGGTCCTCGACGGCATGGCCCATCGACTTGTAGACCGTGATTTCTTCTCGCGATCGCCGGCCGGGCCGGGTGCCGAGAAGCACCTCACCCAGCTCGGTGGCGATGTCCGGGTCCATCCCCGCCAGCTCCATGCAGCCCGCGGGCGGAGGAAGGAACGCCGCCGCGCGCGACTCCACGAAGAGACGGGCCGCCTCGGCCAGCTCGCGATCGAGCTCGCCGGAGGGCGGCGCGAATCCCACTGAGGAGACGTGGGAGCCCTGGGAAACCCACTCGCGCCGGATTACGGGCGCGCCGGAGTGTGTGCACAGCGCGATGACGTCGGCGCCGCGCACTGCGTCCTCGAACCTTTCGACCGCGCGAGCCCTGGGATCGAGCTTTGCCAGCCGCCTTGCGCTGTCGGGCGTCCGCGACGCCACCCTGATCTCCTCGAAGTCGCGCACCCGGGGCAGGATCTCGAGGTGGGCGTGCCCCTGCACGCCTGCGCCCAGAATGGCAAGCACCCTCGCATCCTGGCGAGCGAGGTGCCGGGTGGAAACAGCGGCCGCGCCCGCCGTGCGAATCGCGGTGATGCGCGTGCCGTCCATCACCGCGACCGGCGAGCCGGTCGCGGGGTCGAACAGCGCGATCAGAGCCTGATGCGACGGCACAGCGAGCTCATGGTTGTGAGGAAAGACCGAAACAAGCTTCACGCCGAGGCCAAGGCCCGACCCATATCCCGGCATCGTGGCGAGCCACCCTTCGCGCTCGGCGTTGACGGCGGATCGCGCGGGGACCTCGACGCGACCGGCGCTGAGGGCCCGAAATCCATCTTCAAGCGCGTCGAGGAGACCGTCGAGGTCAAGGAGTCCTGTCACGTCGGCCTGGCTCAAGATCAGAACTTTCAAGTGCGGTCCTCCAGTCGCGCTGACGCGCCGCCCGGATCGTAGCGAACGTCAGGCCGCGCCGACCGGAGCTCGCGGGTTGTGGGACGCTCGGGATCTATGCAGCGCTCCGCGCGCTCGATTCTCGAGCGCCTGGTCCGGATCCCCTCGCCGACCGGCGGGGAGCAGGCGGTTGCCGAGGCCTGCGCGAGCTTGTGCTCGGACGCCGGCCTCGATGTAGTCCTGGAGGAGGTCGCATCCGGCCGGCCCAACGTCCTCGCCCGATGGAAGGTCGGCAGAGGTCCGCATCTTCTGCTCACCGGTCACCTCGACACCGTCCCGGTCGGAGAGGGTTGGACTCGCGACCCGTTTGGGGCGGAGGTCGGCGATGGACGGCTGTACGGCCGCGGAGCCTGCGATATGAAAGGCGGGTTGGCCGCGATGATCGGAGCTCTCCTCGACCTACGCCGGCGTGAGGAAGAACCGGCGGGTGACGTGACGCTGGCCGCGGTCGTCGGGGAGGAGGAGGACTCGGCCGGGACGCGGGCGCTAGTGGCGCGCGGGATTCACGCGGACCGCGCCGTGCTCGCGGAGCCGACGGCGATGCGGCTCGTCGTCAGCAACCGCGGGCTGCTGAACTTCCGCGTCATAGTCAAGGGCGTCTCCGCCCATGCCTCATCGCCGGCGCTTGGACGCAACGCGGTCACGGCGGCCGCGCGGATCGCGCTCGAGCTCGAGTTGATTGGCGAGGAGCTCGGGCGTCGACGTCACCCAGCGTTCGGGCCGCCCAGCCTGACCGTGGGCACGATCCACGGCGGCACGCGCCCATACGTCGTGCCAGACCGCTGCGAGATCGAGGTCGACCGGCGAATCAACCCGGGCGAGACGGCGGAGCAGGTGGTGGTTGAGCTGGAGACGGCTATCGCCACCGCCAGGCGGCGCCTGCCCTGGCTCGAAGCCGAGGTCGTGGCAGGCCCCGACTACCTGGCATTCGAGATACCGAAGAACCATGACCTGGTGCGGTCGATGTCTTCGGCGATGGCCGAAGCGGGCGTTCCGCGCCACATCTCGGCCTGGCGGGCAGCGAGCGACGCCGGCTTCCTCGTCCACGGCGCGGGGATACCATGCGTTTTGTTCGGACCGGGCGACATCGAGCAAGCCGCGCACCGGCCGGACGAGTGGATCGACCTCGATGACCTCGACACGGCTCAGCGCGTGTTCGAGCATCTTTTGCTCAGCCGGTAGCCGGCCAAGGAGGGGGCACGTGGCAGCGTTTCCAGACGACGAGTACGAGGAGCGGCTCGCCAGAACACGGTTGAGGATGGGCGAGGCGGGAGTCGACGTGCTTCTGGTCACCGACCCGGCCAACATGAATTACCTCACCGGCTACGATGCGTGGTCCTTCTACGTACCGCAGGCGGTGATCGTGCCGATAACGCAAGAGCCGCCGCTGTGGGTCGGGCGAGGGATGGACGCGCAGAGCGCGATCCTCACGACCACGCTTCCACGGGAAAACATCCTCAGCTATGCGGACGACTACGTCGAGTCGCCCGTCAAGCATCCGATGGAGCATGTTGCATCCGTGCTCGCGGACGGTGGGTTCTCCGGCGGCCGCATCGGCTACGAGGGCAGCGCCTACTTCTTCACCGCCCGCAACCTCCAGGTGCTTACGCGCGCAATGCCGAACGCACGGTTTGAGGACGTCGACCTCCTCGTGAACTGGGTCCGCACCGTGAAGTCGCCGCGCGAGATCGAGGTGATGCGACAGGCTGCCCGCATCGTGGAGAACGTGATGCGCGTGGCGATCGACGCAGTTGCGGTAGGCGTGCGCCAGTGCGACGCGGCGGCGCAGATCTCAGCGGCGCAGATCCGCGGCACCGAGCAGTTCGGCGGCGACGCCCCGGCGAATCCGCCCTCGATACTGAGCGCCGAGAACGCCGCGACCCCACACGCATCGTGGTCGGACAATCCTTTCCGGCGCGACACCGCCACGTGCCTCGAGCTCAGCGGCTGCCGCCAGCGCTATCACACCGCGATGTCGCGGACGGTGTACCTCGGCAAACCGCCCGACGATATGCGGCGGGTGGCAGCCGCTACCGCGGAAGGCATGGCCGCGGCGCTTGCCACGGTCAAACCCGGCGCGCTGTGCCAGGACGTCGAGGCGGCCTGGCGCCAGACCATCAACCGGGCGGGCTTCTCCAAGCCGTCGCGGATCGGCTACTCGATCGGCCTGAACTATCCCCCCAACTGGGCGGACCACACCGCAAGCCTCCGGCAGAACGACACGACCGTATTGGAGCCGAACATGACCTTCCACCTCATGCTCGGCATGTGGATGGAAGGCTGGGGCTTCGAGCTCAGCGACACATTCCGGGTCACTGAGACCGGCCATGAGGTATTGGCCGACTTCCCGCGTCAGCTCTTCGTCAAAGAATGAAGAGTCATGGCTGAGCCGCGGCGGCTCGCCGTCATCACCGGCGGCTCGCGTGGGATCGGGCGCGCTTTCGTCCTCGAGGCGGCGCAGCGCGGCTACGACGTCGTCTTCAGCTACCGCAGCCGCGAGGCCGATGCGGCCAAAACCGTCGAGCTCGCGGCGGCGCTGGGCGGACAAGCCAACAGCGTGTGCGCCGACCTCGAGAACCTCGAGGGTGTGCACACGCTGGCCTCGGTTGCGCATGCCAAAGGAGAGGTGAGCCTGCTCGTGAACAATGCCGGCATCGGCGAGGAGTTCACGCTCGAGGAGCTCACACGCGAGGCGTGGGAGCGGTCCGTCGCGATCAACCTGACCGCGCCCACTTTCCTGGCCAAGGAGTTCAAGGCAGACCTCGTGGCACGGCGGGGCGCGATCCTCAACGTCAGCAGCGACGGTGGTGTGGCGGGCTCTCTGCATGGGGCTGCGTACGGAGCGACCAAGGCCGGTCTCATCGGGCTGACCAAGACCTTGGCCCGCGAGCTGGCTCCTCACGTTCGCTGCAACGCGATCGCCCCCGGCCCGGTGGCGACCGAGATGTGGTTCGCGATCGATCCCGCGGTGCAGCAGCAGGTGATGGAGCGAGAGATGCCGCTGAAGCGCATCGCACAACCGGAAGACATCGCTCGCGCGGGCCTTGACATCAGCTCGTGGCCGGACGCATCGGGAATCGTCGTCCTGCTCGACGGCGGTCGGATCATGTGATGGGGCTATGAAGGTTCTGGTCGTCGGAGCGGGCCTGTCCGGTCTAGTCGCCGCGACTGAGATCCAGGCCGCGGGCCACGACGTGGTGGTGTGGGAGGCGCGGGACCGCGTTGGCGGACGGGTGTTCACGCTCCGGGAGGGATTCGCCGGCGGTCAGTTCGCCGACATCGGGGCGGAGATCATCTACCACGGACAGCAGAACATCGCTGACCTCTGCGCCAGGCATGGCATCGAGCTGAGCGAGGAATTCAGCCTCGGCACCGACGTCCCCGACCTGATCTTCGCCGGCGAGCGCCTCGACCGCGCCGCTGCTGGCGAGATCGTCAACGAGCTTCGCGAGGCGATCAAGCGCACCCGGCCGAGCCACTACGAAACCGTCGCGCAGTGGCTGCGGCGAGCTCATGTGTCCGTACCGGCCGAGCTGCTGCTCGCCGCGATCGCTCAATCGACTCCGGCCGCCCCCCTTCGCATCGCCGACGCGCAGGAGCTCAATGTGGAGCTGTCGTGGGGCGAGGCTTACCGCAAGATCAAGGGCGGCAACGACACGCTGCCGCGCACGATGGCGCGAAAGGTCGACGTCCGGCTCAACCGACCGGTGCGCGTCGTGAGCTGGGGGACAAACGGCGCGACCGTCGAATCGGACCAGGAAACATTCCATGCGGACCGTGTCGTGGTCACGGTGCCGGGTCCTCTCGTGTCCGAGCTCGGATTCGAGCCGGCGCTGCCGGCGGACAAGGTGCGCGCGCTGCTCCAGCTGCGCTACGGCAACGCGACACGTCTGGTGGTCCAGTACGCGGAACGCGAGCTGGTCAAGCAGGCCATCGGATCGGGTTGCTTCACAGACCGGATGCCGGGTTTCATCATGGAGCAGACGGTCCATCAAGGCGGTGGGCCCATCATCGTGGCGGGCCTGGCGGCGGGTGACGTCGAACCATCGGGCCTCACTGACAAGCAGATCCTCGACAGCGTCGACGCCACGATGAGCTCCGTCGTGGGTCGTCCGATCAAGCGGCTCTTCGGAGTCGTCAAGAGCTGGACGCACGACCCCTGGACGCGTGCAGTCGTCAGGGCGCCGATAGGCGACCAGCGAGACTCGGTCCTTCCCGTCATTGCGGCGCCCCTCGACGGCCGGGTCTTCTTTGCCGGTGAGCACACCGACAACCGGGTCGGCCCCGGTGGGATGGAGGGCGCCATCAAATCGGGCTATCGGGTGGCGCGCGAAGTGTTGGCGCGGGCGTGAGCGCGGGGTTGCAGAGTTGCCACTGCGCTGGCCCCACCATCCGGGTCGGCACCGAGGAGCAGTTGGGGATCTACCGCCTGGACCGCTTCGAGCGTGGCGGCGTGGAGCCCGAAGGCGTGTGGGGTGGTTCTGGAATCGCCGCCGGAACCGCTTCGCCCGCGAAGGTCGAGGAGTAGGCGCGCCATCGACGACCGAGAGTTCTTGATGATCCCCGGACCGGTAAGCGTCGAAGACCGCGTCCTGGAAGCTCTGGCTCGGCCCGTGCGCGCCCACTACGGCGACGCCTGGACGCACCTCTACAAGCGCGCGGTGGCCGGCATGCGCGAGGTGTTCAAGACCACCGGCGAGGTGCACTTGGTCTTCGGATCCGGCATGGCAGGCGTCGAGATGTGCGTCGCCAGCGTGCTGAGTCGCGGCGACCAGGTGTTGGTGGCCACCAACGGGCTGTTCGGCGACAGGATGGCCGAGGTCGCGACCGCGAACGGTCTGCACGTGCACACCGTTCGTCCAGGCGTTGCCGAGGCGATCACCGCGGGGCACGTCCGCGATGCGCTCGCCGCCCATCCCCAGGTGCGGGCGGTCTGCGCCGTGCATCACGAGACTTCGGTTGGCGTTCTGAACGACGTCGAGGGAATCTGCAAAGTCGCCCGCGAGCACGGCGCTTTGACAGTCATCGACGGAATCTCCGCGGTCGGCGGAGTCCCCTTCGAGATGGACGCGTGGGGGGCGGACCTGTGCGTGACCGTCGCCAACAAGTGCATCGGCGGACCCATCGGGGTGGCACCGGTGGCCGCCGGCCCGCGAGCCCTCGAGGCCCTGGCCGACGGCAGGCCCAAAGCAGCGGGCTGGTACCTCAACCTGGCGACCTGGCGACGTTTCGCGGAAGCCTGGAGCGGTTGGCACCCACACCCGACGACGATGCCGACCAACGTCGTCGAGGCCTTCGACGTGGCACTGACCGGTCTGCTCGAGGAGGGGGTCGAACACCGCTGGAGGCGGCTGGCCGCGGCGCGAGACCGCGTCCGCGAGGGGCTGGAGGAGATGGGTTTCCAGATGCTGTCCCCGATCACCACAGCGTCCCCTGTGACGACGGCGGCGTACGGCGTGCCCGGCATGCAGGTCGCCGATTACATGGCGTGGCTCCTGCGCGAGCACCGGATCCGCATCGGTGGAGGACTGGGCGAGCTTTCAGGCAAGATCTTCCGGATCGGCCACATGGGCCGCGCCGCGGAGCCCGAAGCCATCGACAGATACCTGCGCGCCACCGCGGACTACGTCGACGGACACGGGCTGGGTCGCGCTAGAGGCTGATCTTGTCCGGCGTCCACTCCTCGATGCCGGCCTGCACATCATTCAGAAACCGCGAAGCCGCCAGGCCGTCGATGATGCGATGGTCGAACGACATCGTCAGGTTCATGAGCGGACGAATCGCGATCGTGTCCCCGACGACCCACGGCCGCCGGCGGATCGACTCCGTGCTCAGGATCGCGGCCTGGGGCTGGTTGATGATGGATTGCCCCGCGACCGAACCGAGGGCGCCGGTGTTGTTGAGGGTGAATGTGCCGCCTCGCACGTCCTCCGGGCGGAGGGACTTGCCCCGCGCTCGAACGGCGAGATCGTTGATCGCTTGCGCCAGGTCCATGAAGCCCATCAGGTCCGCGTCCTTGACGACGGGCACGATCAGCGTGTCGGGGAGCGCGACCGCGATGCCCATGTTCACGTAGTGCTTGAGCACGATGCCTTCGTCCGTCCAGCTGGAGTTCAAGTACGGGTTCTTGAGGAGCGCCTCGCAGACGATCTGGACGAAGAATGGGACGTACGAGAGAGGGAAGCCATGACGCTCGCGGAAGGCATCTTTCTCCGCCTCCCTGTATTCGAGCAACCGGGTCACGTCAACCTCTCGCAGCGCCCATGCATGAGGCGACGTGCTCACGCTGCGCACCATGTGCTCCGCGATCTGGCGACGCACCGCGGAAATGCGCACGACCTCGTCCCCTCGCTCCGAAGGTGCACGAATGGGAGATGCGCTCGGTGGTGAGGGCGGCTGTTGCGCAGGCGCCGCGGCGCGCTGATCGGAGAGATAGGACAGCACGTCCTCGCGCCTGACTCGGCCGCCCGGGCCTGTGCCCCGGATCTGCGAAAGCTCGAGACCGTTCTCCTCGATCAGCTTGCGGAGCCCCGGGCTGATCCTGCCCGAGTCAGCCGGAGCCGGCGCCGGCTGGGGCCGCGACGGGATCTCGGCCGGCGCCGGGGGCTTGTCCTCGGTGGCAGGCGTCGCACCCTCGACCTCCAGCTCGGCGAGGGCCGCCCCGATTGGCACGGTCTGTCCCGGAGAGACCTTGATGCGCACGAGCCGACCTTCGACAGGGGATGGGATCTCGGCATTCACCTTGTCGGTGACGACTTCGACGAT
Source organism: Chloroflexota bacterium (assembly GCA_005882115.1). Taxonomy (GTDB): domain Bacteria; phylum Chloroflexota; class Dormibacteria; order Dormibacterales; family Dormibacteraceae; genus 40CM-4-65-16. The sequence continues at coordinate 50,953 of VBEG01000029.1, read as the reverse complement.
CGGCTCGTCGCGCCGCACCATCTCGCCTTCTTGCTTGAGCCAACGGTCGACGGTACCCTCGGTGACCGATTCGCCGAGCTGCGGCATCTTGAGTGTGGTCAGGCCCATCGCTGGATTCTAGTGGGCGTCGGTGATGCGGGCTGCTCGCGCGGCTGCTTTACGATTCGGAGACGGCGAGCGTGCTCATGCAAGGAGGAGTCGAATGACCCGGCGATTCCGTTTCGGTATCTGCACCGACCAGAACATGACCTGGGAAAAGACGGTCGAGCGCTGGCAGCTCTTCGAGCGGCTGGGCTATGAGAGCGCCTGGCTGTGCGATCACCTTGTCCAACCAAGCCGGCCGGAGGGACCTTACTTCGAAGCCTGGTCGCTGCTCGCCGGGCTGGCCGCACGGACCAACAAGATCAGGGTGGGCATTCTTGTGACGTCGAACACGTTTCGCTACCCGCAGGTCGTGGCCAAGATGGCCGTGACCGTCGATCACATCTCGAACGGCAGACTGGAGATCGGGCTGGGAGCGGGTTGGTACGAGCCGGAGCACACGATGTTTGGAATCGATTTTCCCGAGACCAAAGAGTTGGTCGCACGTTTCCGTGAGGCCGTTCAAGTGGTCGACCTCATGACGCGCGAGGACACGAGCTCCTTCGACGGTACCTACTACCAGCTGAAGGACGCGCGCTCGCGCCCGGCGAGCGTCCAGAAGCCGCGACCACCTCTTGTCCTCGGCGCGTTCGGGCCGCGCATGCTCAAGATCGTCGCCAAGTTTGGTGACACATGGAACGCATTCGGTACGCCGACCGAGATGCGCGAGCGAAACCAGATGCTCGATGACTACTGCCGCGAGATGGGCCGCGATCCCGACACCCTGGACCGCTCGCTGTACTACTGGGTGCCGAAGGCGGACGAAGACCCGTGGGTTTCCAGGGAAGCGTTCTACGGTGTGATCGAGCCGTACATCGAGGCCGGCGTCAACCAGTTCATCTTCGACCAGCCGCGCGATGATCAGCTCGACATGCTCGAGTGGGCGGCCAAAGATGCGCTGCCGAAGTTCGCGAAGCAGACGCCCCGCGTGCTCGAGCCGGCGAGTGCAGCCAAGATCGACACCTCGGACTGGAAGCGACCGCAGGATCACCTCTAACCGTACCCGATAGTCCGGACTGACCGAACTCTGGCCTTGCGAGAACCCCAGATAGTCCGGACGATCCGAGCGGCTGCTAGCTGCCCGACGGCGGGATGTTCTGGTTCAGCCGAAAGAAGTTCGCGGGGTCGTAACGATCCTTGAGCGCGACGAGGCGGTCATAGGTCTCGTCGCCGTAGGCCTGGCGGACGCGTTCCCGCGTCTCCTGGAACAGGTAGTTGGGATAGGCGCCGCCTGACAGGTGCGGCTGCATGCGGGCAAAGCCGTCTCGCGCCCACCTAACGTTGTCGCCGTCTCGCGCTGGGTCGGTCCATTTGGCGTTGACGAGCAGGTTGTACTTGGCACCCGCAAAGTTCAACGCGCTGCTGCCGGGAGCGCTCCGATGCAGCGCGCCGTGGAGGTGCTCGAGCTGGACCTGGCTGAGCGGCGAGGCGGCTGCCGCGAAGATTTCGTCCACGGCCGTGATCGCCGAATGGCCGAGGCCGCCCATCGCGTTCGTCTTCCAGTAGTTCCGCCAGCCCCAGGGCGAGATCTGGTCGTAAAGGCGCTGAGCGTCGACATAACTTCGTGGAGCAGCTTCGTCCCGCAGTGGCGAGAAACGCGTGCGGAGGAGGTCATAGACCCTGACCGCGGAGCCGGCCTCGCCGCAGTAGCACGTCAGCAACGTGGCGAGGGGTTCACCTTCCTGGGATCGGCGCAGGACAAGGTCGCACGAGAACTCGTCCGGGATCGTGTCGACGAACTCGTCGTAGAAGCCCAGGAATTCGCGCGAGTAGCGATAGTCGAGCGGTCCCGACACCACGCCGCTCAGTGGGTGGAGCGCGAACTCGAACGTCGTCACGACGCCGAAGTTGCCGCCGCCTCCTCGTAGCCCCCACAACAGATCGGCGTTCTCGTCCGGTGATGCCGCGACGAAGTCGCCGGACGCGGTGACCAGCTCGGCTCCGGCGAGGTTGTCACAGGTGAGCCCATGTAATCCCCGCAAGACCCCGATTCCTCCGCCGAGGGTAAGGCCGGCGACTCCCGTGCTGGAGACGATCCCGCCCGGGGTTGCCAGGCCGTGCGCTTGTGTGGCCGCGTCGAGATCGCCCCAGCACGCGCCTCCCTGGACGCGGGCACGCCGCCGTGCGGGATCGACCTCGACACGCCGCATGCGGGTCAGGTCGATCACCAGGCCACCGTCGACGACCGCGTTTCCGGCGACGTTGTGACCGCCGCCCCGGACGGCGACCGCAAGCGCATGGTCGCGTGCGAACGCGATCGCCGTCGCCACGTCAGCCTCGTTTACGCAGCGCGCGATCAATCGCGGGCGCCGGTCGATCATGCCGTTGAACACGCGTCGCGCCTGGTCATACGCATCATCGCCAGGCCCCACCACCGAGCCGGCGATCTCGCGCGCCAGACGGTTCGCGGCGTCGGCATCGATCGCGGTCATCTGGCGACCGCGACCCGCGATCTTGTCAGGAGCCGCGGCGCGAGGGAACCGACCACCGCCATCAGGATCGCGCCCGCCACGGGCGGCCAGAAGGCGAGTTCGACACTGCCCGTGGCATCCACCAGCATCCCGGCCGAAAGCGGGCCCACGAAGGCAAGCAGGTAGCCGGCCGTGTACATGACCGCCGAATACGTGGAGGCCTCGCTTTCATCGCGTGCGATCAGTGGCGGCAGCGCGATCGACGCCACGAACGCCGCCGCCGTCCCGAGACCGACCATGAAGACAAGCGGCTGCACGAAGTCGGTCAGACCGAGGAGTAACCCGAGCGAGCCCGTGGTCGCAAGGGTGCCGGCGACCACATAAAACGGGGTGGAGAGTGCGTAGGGCCAGCGGACGAAGGACAGGGCAAACAGGGGGACGATGGGGAAGAAGTTCAGGAAGAGGAAGGTCGTGGCGACGTATCCGGCGCTTCGTCCTATGAGCAGGAATGGAACCCAGGTGGCAACTGTGTAGTAGACGAGGTTCTGGAACGTGAAAAGGGCGGCCACCTGCCAGACCCTCGGGTCGCGCAATACCGCCCCGATATGTGCCGGCGGTGCAGCCGTCCGGTCGCGCGGCGTGAAACGAATCCATAGCAAAGCGCCGACCGCCGCGACTGCCGCCCACACGATGAACATGGCGCGCCAGCCGATGGCCCGCGAGATGTACGGCGAGAGCGATGCACCGAGGACGTTGCCCATCAGCAGTCCGTTGCCGTACAGGTTGCTGGCTCGCGTGATCGCCGTGGGAAACCACCGCCGGATCAAAACCGCGAGCGGGGGCTGCGCCAGGGCGATCGAGAGCGTGAGCAGGGCGCTGCCGGCGAAGACCCAGAACACTCCCGGCGGTAGCGTGATGGTGATGGTGAAGATGGCCAGCCCGGCGCAGCACAGCGCGACCAGCCGCCTCGCACCGTATCGTGTCGCGAGCAGAGCGCCAGGGATCGACGCCGCGCCCATCATGAGCACGGCCACCGCGGTGATCGAGCCAGTGGCGGAGAAGCTGAGCCCGAGGTCAGAGCGAATAGCCGGCAGCGAAGGCGGAATCGCGAACAGGATCACGCGCAGGTTGAAAGCCGTAAGCCAGACGAGGCCGAGGGAGATGACGGTCCGGCGCAAGGACCACCATGCTACTTGTCAGATCTTCGACGAGTCCGGAACCGGGTTGTGTGCCCGCACCCAACGAAACACATCACTCGTCGCGAGCTGGCCGCCGGTCACGTAGAGCACGTTGCCCGATACCCAGGCGGCCTCATCGGAGCACAGATACACTGCGGCGCCGGCGATGTCGTCCGGCACCCCGACCCGATTCAGGGGATAGAAGGACGCCCGATCCGCCCTCTGGTCGTCGGTCCGCAGCCACGGTTCCGTGAGGCGCGTGTCGATCACGCCCGGCGCAATTGCGTTGACCCTGATCCGGTCCGTGCCCGCCTCGTACGCGAGGACCTTGGTCAGGTTGACCACCGCCGCCTTGGCCGATCCATAGATGCCTTCAGTCGGAGCCGGGAAGACGGCATCGATCGACACGATGTTCAGGATGGCGCCGCCGGTGCTCTGGCGAGACATCACCCGGCACGCGGCGACGGCCGCGAAAAGAGGAGTGCGGACGTTGAGTGCATACATGGCGTCGAACGCGTCGAGCGTGGCGTGGGCCAGTGGCCCGATCGACCCGGGCACCTCGGTGATCCCGCCCGCGTTGTTGACGAGGATGTCGAGCGATCCGAGCCCGTCCGCGGCGGCGTTCACCATGTTCACGGCGTGGTCGGTGTTTGCGAGATCCAGCACGTGAATGAATGCCTTGCGGCCGAGGGCTCGGATCTCTTCGGCGACTTTTTCGAGCTCAGCACGGCCGCGAGCGGCCAGGGCGACATCGGCACCTTGTCTCGCGAAAGCGAGCGCGATGGCGCGACCGATGCCGCGACCGCCGCCGGTGACCAGGGCCTTCTTGCCGTCGAAAGAGAACATCGCGCGCCCTCCCTTCGCTTCGAGAATCCGCTTATCGTAGGGACCTCGCGGAGATCCGAATGAAGGCAGAGCGAGTGGGGACGGCGATCATCGGCGGTGGCATCGCCGGCTGCGCCGTCGCCTACTACCTGGCTGCCGAAGGTGAAACCGACATCCTCCTTGTCGAGGCCGGCGAGCTGGGCAGCGGTTCCACCGGCGGCTCGTTCGGCGGTGTCCGCCAGCAGTTCAGCACACCCCTGGAGATCGAGCTGTCGCGGCGAGGGCTCGAGTTCTGGCGCTCTGCTGAGCGCGTCTTCGACGCCCCCGTCACGTGGCACGCCAACGGCTACCTGTTCATGACCGGACAGCCGGAAATCATGGCCAAGCTCGCCGAGGCCGCGGCGCTGCAGCGCGAGATGGGACTCACCGACGTGCACGTTCTTGATGCGGAACAGATACGCGAGGTCGTGCCCTGGGTCGCCACCGACGGCTTGCTGGGCGCAACGCATACGCCCAACGACGGCAGGGTGACCCCGACCGAGGGTGTGGCCGCGCTGGTCAAAGCGGCAAGGTCCCGCGGAGTCCGCTTTCGCGAGCAGTGGGAGGTGAGATCGCTCGAGCGCGCGGGCTCAGGGTGGCGCCTCAACGGGCCCGCTCTCATCGAGGCGGAGCGTGTGGTGGCTTGCACCGGGTACTGGAGCAGCGAGTTCTTGCGTCCGTTCGGGCTCGAGCTGACGGTCCGCCCGATGCCGCTCTACTCTGCGATCAGCGGTCCCGCGCTCGCGGGGCAGCGGGTCCCGCTCACGATCGATCTCGATACAGGCCTGTTGATCGAGCGCGAGGCGGACGGTCTCGTAATCGCGATCCTTTACGAGGACAACCCGCCGGGATACGGGCACGCTCGGATGCTCGAGGAGTTCGCCGAGCTCGCGCGGGTCCGCGCACCATCGCTTGCCGATCTGCGCATCGCAAGGCATGTGGTCGGCAACGTGGACGTCGGGGGAGATGGGCATCCTTACGTCGGATCGGTCGACGACGGTTTGTGGATGGTGGCGGGTTTCGGCGGCCATGGAGCAATGCATGGGCCGCCGGTTGCGGAGCTGCTCGCCAAGACCATTGCGGGCCACCCCGACCCGTCGCTGGATATCGCGGCGCTCAATCCATGGCGGCCGAAGGACGCCGCCACCGAATGGATGGTGGCCACGAAGAAAGGCTGAGCGGGCTCGTAGCTCTCAGTGGCTTCGGCTAATCCCGATAGTCCGGACTATCCGGGGTTCGCTTCCAAGTTCAGCCCGGTTAGTCCGGACTATGCGTTGATCGGCACCGCTTAACAGGTTCCATTGTCGCCACGCGCCGAGGGCTCGATGCTAAGCCCCATGGCCATAAGGTCGGTAGCTCAAGCCTCACTGCGACGCCGCCCATTCTCCGTCGCAGACGCCAGGCGAGCCGGCATGGGTTGGGACCACCTGCAGACCAAAACCTGGACGCGCATGAGTCGCGGCCAATATGCCTGGGTCGGCCTACCGCAAGATGCCGGGCTGAAGCTCGTGGCGGTGGCACAGCGCCTTCCTGCCGGATACGCGTTCTCAGGTCTCACTGCCGCGTGGCTTCTCGGCTTGGACGTCTCGTGGTCCGAGCCGATCGAAGTCACCATCGCACGCAACGTGCCGGTTCGAGCTCGAGCTGGCGTAACACTCAGAAGAGCAGCCCTGGCTGAGTCGGACGTGATAAGGCAGCGGGGGTTTCGGATGACTTCCGCCATGCGGACTGTCTGCGATTTGGGAAGCCGCAGGGACGCTGTTGAGTCCGTAGTTGCAGTCGACATGGCCCTTCGCGCGCGCCTGGTCGAGCTGACGAAGCTCGAACGGCACGTACACGCTCATCCGGGGGAAAAGGGAATCAAGAGATTGCGACGGGCGGTTCGCCTGGCCGATCCCCGATCCGAATCTCCGATGGAGACGCGCATGCGGTTGGAGCTGATCACAGCGAGGCTTCCACGGCCCTCAGTTCAGGCTGCACTTCGCGACGCAACCGGTAATTTCATCGGGCGCTCGGATCTCTACCACCCGGATCGCAGGTTGGTCATCGAGTACGACGGGGAGAACCACAAAGATCGGCTCGTTGCTGACCTCCGCCGGCAGAATGCCCTCGTCAACGCCGGGTACCACCTCCTCCGCTTCACCGCTGCCGACCTTCGAACGCCAGGATCAGTAGTCACTCAGGTGCGGCGTGCGCGCTCAGTCTTGGCGAGGTACCCAGTTAGTCCGGACGAAGCGGCCTGAAGCCCGAGGCAAAACTCGGATAGTCCGGACTATCCGGGGCTCCGCCTTCTACTGGACCGCGCGCCGGGTCGTCTAGCTCGTCCAGACTGGTTTGCGCTTCTCCACGAACGCGGCCATGCCTTCGCGCCCGTCCGGTGCGACGGCGTTACACGAGATCGCCTCGGCCATCATTGTGTAGGCGTCCGCCTGCGTCGACTCGATCTGCTTGTAGAAGCCTTCCTTGCCGATCTGCAGGGCGTAGCGGCTGAGCTGCGACAGCTCTGTCACAAGTGCGCTGATTTCCTCGTCGAGCCGCTCGCGAGGAACCGCCCGGTTGATCAGCCCCCATCGCTCCGCGGTCGCTGCGTCGATGAAGCGCCCGGTCAGCAGCATCTCGAGCGCGTGCTTGCGGCTGACGTTCCGGCCGACAGCAACACCTGGCGTGGAGCAGAACAATCCGTACTTGACGCCGGAGGTGGCAAAGCGGCAATCGTCGCTCGCGATCGCGAGGTCGCATGTTGCAACGAGCTGGCAGCCCGCGGCCGTGGCGATGCCATGCGGCGCTGCGATCACAGGCACGGGCACCGACTGCACCGTGGCCATGAGCGCGTTGCACACGGCGAAGATGGCACGCTCGTCGTCGAGGTTGCCTTGCAGCATCTCCTTCAAGTCGTGGCCGGCGGAAAACGCCCGCCCCGCGCCTTTGAGGACGATGGCGCGAACCTCGGGGCGCGCGGCCTGGCGCTCGAGCTCCGCGGTCAGTTCCTCCATCAGTCCCGTCGAAAGCGCGTTCAGCTGCTCCGGCCTGTTGAGCGTGATGGTCACCGCCGGAGGCGCGTCCTTGACCAACAAGTAATTCAAAGAGACAGCCATCTCACACCTCTACTGCAGGGGATACGGACTCTGCCACCAGTATGGGAAGTCTTCGACCTGAATGGCGACCACCCACTTCACCCACCAGAAACCTCGCCGGTCAGGCGCCACCAGCCGCGCGGGGAATCCATGGCCCGCGTCGAGCGTCTGGCCGCCGAAACGGGTGGCGAGAAGCAACTTGCCGGCTTCGCCGATTGGAAATCGCCTGTCGTACCCGGTGTGTGAGATGACCCGGACCGTCGGGCGACTCGATGTACCGATCATGCGATCGAGCCGGACTCCCGACCACTCCTGCGTCGAGTAGAAACCACCAGTGCAGTCGAGAGTGCACGTGACCCGGTCGTCGAACGCCAGGAGCTCGTCGTAAGAGATCTCGCGCTCGCCCACGTGCAGCTTCCAGGCATTCGCGTCGACCTCGGGGATCGCGTCGAACATCCACGAGCTCACAGGCATGGAGGCCGGGTCGAACGAACCTGCTTCGTAGCTTCCAGTAAAGCGCCGTTCGCGGCCGGGCAGGCCGGCAGCCCGGACGACGAGCTCGCTCGAGCCGTAGGCCGCCGCGGCGCCGCCGACCACCAGCACACCGCGCAGAATCGCTCGGCGCGAGAGATCGGTCGGGCGCAGTCGGATCCGGCGCGCCACTACGTGCCAGATCGCGAGTGGCACCGCCACCAGGGCGGCCCCGACGTGGACTTCCATCGCGCTGAGCGGTCCCGCGTAGACGAAAATTCCGGTCGAGTGCGCGAACCCCGCCGCCAGTGAAACCAGGACTAGCGCACTGAAGACCATCGAAAGCCAGCGTCGCGGGCGCGGTCGGCCAACTCCGCGTCGGGCGATCATCGACTTCCAGGGCAGGAGAAGGATGATGGCGACGCCGCCGGTGGCGTGAAGCATGAGCGACCAGCGGGACGGCCCGCTGCCGAAGGCAAATGCGACCCAACCAGTCACGAAGGCGATGGCCATCAGGCCGAGGAGTGCGAGATTGGTTCGGGCCCCGAGGCGGATCGCCGGTGCCATCGACCCAGACTAGCTTTTCGGCCGCGTCTTGACCCGTCCGACCGCGGTGAGCATCGCGTCGCGGAATCGGTCCTGGTCCGCGGCGGGTAGACGCCGGAAAGCCTCGGGCGGCTCGAAGAGGCGCCGGACGAGCGTCTGCCTGACCTGGCGGCCCTTCCGGGTGACGGTCAGGATGTTGATCCGCCGGTCGGTCGGCTGGGGGCGGCGGATGACCAGCCCGTTTTCCTCCAGGCGATCGGTCGGATCGACCACTGTCGAAGGATTGCAGCGGAGGCGGGCCGCGAGCTTCTTCTGGGAGATCGCGTGCTCGGGATCGAGCTGGACCAGGACCCACGCCGAGACCGGCGAAAGCCCGGCCGCCGCCGCCGCCTCGTTGATCCGCTCTTCCCAACCGGCAAACGCCTCGATCAAGAGCGCCCACAGCTCCTGGGCGCTGGACCGGTAGCGAAGGCCGGGGACGAACTGGTCTGCCATCGCCGGGAGTTTAGCCCGATTGGTTCGTGGTGAAATAAATGGGAGCTCCATTCAGTTACTCAACAATTGATGGCTGAGGTAACCGAATTACAAGCCCGCCGGAGGTAAATCACATGGGAACCTGGAAGTTCGATCCTTTTCATACACAGGTCGAGTTCTCGGCCAAGCACCTCGGCATGATGACCGTGCGCGGGCACTTCAACGAGGTGACGGCGACCGGCGAGATCCACCCCGACGACCCAACGCGCACCAAAGTCGAGGCGACGATCAACACCGCGAGCATTCGCACGCACAACGAGCAGCGCGACAAGGACCTGAGGTCGTCCAACTTCCTCGAGATCGACAAGTTCCCGACGATGACCTTCAAGAGCACGAAGATCGAGCACGTCGGTAGCGATCGCTACAAGGTCACTGGCGACCTCACGATCAAGGGCACTACCAAGCCGGTCACGCTCAACGTCGTGAAGTACGGCGAGTTCAACGACCCGATGATGGGTCACCGCATCGGCTACGCGGCTGAGACCAGGATCAACCGCAAGGAGTTCGGCATGAACTTCGACGCGATGCTTGACGGCAAGTTCGTGGTCAGCAACGAGGTCAACATCAACATCGAGGGCGAGATCGTCGAGGCGGCCGAGTCCGAGTCCGAGGTCAAACGAGAGGCAGGGGCGTCCAAGAAGTCCTGAGCGGGTCAACGCCGCGGGTGGGTCGCTTTCTAGGGCTCGCGCACCACGCCTTGCGGCTGCGCCGACTCAACCCCCACGAGTAGCAGCCAGGCGCCGGTGACCATGAACAGGAACGACGCCATCATGCCGACGCCAACGACGTAGAGTCCCCACGCGGCGCCCGCAAAGAGAAGTAGCGCCCCGAGCTGCTCCGTGACCAGACACACAAAGCTGCCGACTGCGCGCAGCAGCACGCTCATGTCAGCGGCTCGGAACGCGTCACGAGTGCTCCGGTAGAGGACCACCTCGACCACGATCAGCACTGCGAAGAGCTCGATTGCGACGGCCTGTCGCGGTTGGTTGCCCATCAGAACCAGGCCGCAGCGAATGAAAACTGCGGTCAGGCCGGTCAGGATGGTCCTGGCTCTGTGCCGGTGCACAGGGTGATGGACTATGTCCTCCAGGTGCAGCGTCATCGCCACAAAGACGAGCCCTGTCAGGGCGGCCGCGCCCGCGCCCACCATGACGAAGTAGTCGTGCCAGGGGGAAAGGTCGTACATGCCGGCGTCTAGTCCGCCCTCGAGACCGGCTCGGTGACCCTGGTCTTGCGGTACGCGCCGGGAGTGACCCCGAACTGCCTGCGGAAGGCCTTGGAGACCGAGACCTCGGAGTCATAACCCGTCAGACGCGCGATCTCCCGGATGCCGGCATTGCTGTGCCGCAAGTACTCCGCCGCCCTGGCCATTCGGTAGCGGGTCAGGTGCTGCATCGGGGTCTCTCCCATCACCGCTCGGAACCGCTCGGCGAAGGCCGAGCGCGACATCGACACCGAGGCGGCGATCTCAGGCACCCTCCATTGATGGTCGGGGTGATCCCGCATCATTCGGAGGGCTCGCGCGATCTGTGGATCGGTGAACGCCGCGGCCTTGTCCAGCGACGAGTCGATGTCGACCAGGCACTGACGCAGGGCCTGAGAGATGAGAGCGTCGGTCAGCCGCGTCACCACAGCCTGCGACCCGGGCCCGCTGGATGCCATCTCCGTCGCGATCATCCGGATCAGACCGACCAGCCACTCCGGAGCGAGGCCTTCGCTGCCGCGAAGGTGGACGACAGTCGGTAGCGCGTTCAGGAGCAACCTACCGGCCATGGGATCGATCGCAAACCCACCACACAGCAACTCGCTCCGACGACCCCCGCCACCGAGCGCCAGCCGGCCATCCAGCAGACTCGCGTCAGCGAGGACGCGGTCGAGCCAGGGCAGCGACGAGGTCTTCGGCGAGTCGCGGACCACATGGCCCTCGCCGCGCGGAAGGATGGCGATGTCGCCGGCCGAAAGGCGGATTGGCTCCGGCTGTCCGTCGACCTCGAGCCACCCGCCTCCCGCGGTGAGGATGTGGAAGGCCGGCACCGGGCGAGCCGGAACCTTGAACCCCCACGGGGAGGTCATGAAGAAGCAGTAGACCGTGCTGTTGACGGTCAGCCGGAGGAGCAGCTCGCTGAGCCCGTCCGGATCCGGAAACTCACCCAGTCGCCGCATCACATCTGATCGTGCGCGGGCACCTTGCGGCCGACCATCCAGAGGAAGAACCACGTCCCCGAGTCGCCCATGTAAGCGAACTCCTTGTGCAGCGCCTCCTTGGTGGAGTTGAAGTCGCCCAGGGAGTCGAGGTAGCGCCGGAATCCCTTGTACTCCACGTCGAGCTCGAGCATGCGGCCGGCGTTGGAGGAGATGGCTTCGAGCTTCTTGCGGTTGCGGATAACCCGCGAGTCGCCCATCAGCCCTTCGATGTCCTTCGACGTCAGCCTGGACACGCGCTTGGGATCGAAGCCTCCAAACGCCTCGCGGATGCCCGGCCATTTCGCCTCGACGACGCGCCAGCTGATCCCGGTCTGGAACATGACCCGGGCCATGGCGTCGAGGTAACCGGAGAGCTCTCTCGGCGGTGACGGCTGCCTGTGCTCGTGCAAGGTGAGGTGATCTTAGGCGCCGATTCGCGCCTGCGCAGTTAGCCGATTCGCCGCAGCATTTTGCCAGGACGCCATGCAAGCGCGGCAGCTAAGGATTGTGGCGCCGGAGACCTGTTGGTTGCAGCGCGTCGCGGCTAGCTTCGGGTCCATGGCACAAATGAGCGCAAAAGAGGTCGTCGACCGTTACAACCATGCCCTCGGGGCGAAAGATTTCGCCGCCGCTCGCGGCTACCTCGCGGACGATCTCCGCTTCCAGGGCCCCATCGACCATTTCGAAAAGGCCGACGACTACGTGACCGCGATCACTCGGCTTTACGGCATGGCCAGGGGCGTGGACCACCAGGCGACGGTCGCCGAAGGTGCCGAGGTGGCCGTCTTCTACATCCTCGACACGCCGGTCGCGAAAGCTCCGGTGGCCGAGTGGTACACCGTCGGCGGCGGCAAGATTACAAGCCTGCGCGCGTACTTCGATGCGAGGCCTTTCGTGCCCCCTTCTCACTGAGCTCTGTTACATCGGTAGCGTTCCGATGACCGTCACCATGCGACCGTGCTTCAAGAGCCGGCACCCCCGCGCAAGCGTGGTGGCGGCCTCCAACGACTCCGCCTGCACCATCGTGTAGCCGGTCGCATTGGGACCGATGGCCTCACCGACTCCGTCGGCTGAGACGTCTTCGCTCCGACAACGGAGCCCCGGGATCGACGAGGCCGGAGCCGAGCGAGCGGTACCACGCTCCCATCTCGGCCATGCCGGCGGAGCTGGTGGCGAGAAAGGCCGCGATCCGGTCCGCGTTCCGCACACGCGGGGAAGCTCCAGCCAACGTCCCAGCAGGCCCACCACGACATCCTCGGCAGCGCCCGGAGCTTCATCAATCGACTGCGGACCCACAGACGTGGTTTCTCATCGAGCGCTTCGCAACCGAGGCGTCGTTCGCCCGGCACATGGCGAGCGACTACTTCGCCCGCTTCCGGGCAAGAGCAGCAAGCGCTGCTGGCCGAACCGGTGATTGCGCTTTTCCCTCGAGGGCGGCGGTTAACGGAGCCCTCACGTTTCGGGGGACTCCAGTGCGCTGCGCTGGTCGAGGTAGTAGAGCACGCCCATCGCCGGGCCGATCACAAGCAGCACAACAGCCGCGACAACCAGGAGCAAGACCTGCGTCGAAAAGGGCGCGACGGCCTGAGCGATCGTGAGCTGTCCGGGCACGAGATACGGCGACTGCGCGAAGGCCCACGCGAAAACCATCGAGCCCACCGCGGCGACGGTGAGGACGCGATACCAGCGGAGGACGCCCCGCCAGAGAAGGAACCCCACCACCGGAGTCAGAACCATCGTGACCAGCGCGAAGGGCAAGCCCTTGCCGGCCAGCATCGGACGGAAGAGGTCCGGGGCTTCGAACCCGATCGTGATCAGAGCGGCGGAGCCGACCGCAATCAACGCCAGGGCCGCGATCACGGCCCTGCGGCGGAAGTATCCGACCAGCTCGATCGCGCCATAACGCCGCGCGTCTCCGACCAGAAAGGACGCGCCGCTGAACGCCGTGGCAGCGAGCGAGACGAGGCCGAACGCGATCGACATGAGGCTGAAGGATTCGAGACGGCCGGATGCGATCGCGCCCAGGCTGGCCGCGAAGAAGAACGGCGTGAGCAGCGAGGAGAGGCCGAAGACGAGGTCCGCGATGCGGTGAGCGCGCGGGTCCTCCGCGATGTGGCGAAACGCGAAAAAGGCGCCCCGCAGGATCAGCCCCACGAGGGCAAGGGCGAACAGAGGATAGAGCCTGGCGAAAACAGTCTGGAACAGCAGCGGAAATCCTGTCCAGCACAACACGATCGCGAGCACCAGCCACACGTTGTTGACTTCCCACACCGGCGCCATCGAATGGTCGATGAGGGCACGTGCCTCACGCCCGCGCCGGCTGCCGCCCGCCAGCAAGTCCCAGATGCCGGCGCCAAAATCCACGCCGCCGGCGGTGCTGTAAGCCGTGATGGCGAGCAGCAGCGTGAACGCGATCAGGTCCGGCATCAGGCTGTGAAGGTTCGCGGGCGTGGCCCGTAAGGCGCACCCACCTCCGGTTCGGAGGGCTGGTTCAGGTCTTCGCGTCTCCAGCGGGCGGATAGCCGGAGCAGCAGGGTCACAAAGAAGTACGCGATCAGCGCGTAGATCACAACCAGCGCCGTGAGCATCGTCCAGACGAAGGACGCGGGCGCCGTCGTGACGGCGTCGGCGACGCGCATCACCCCGAAGACGATCCATGGCTGGCGCCCCACCTCGGTCGTGATCCAGCCGGTCTCGACGGCGATGTAGGCGCCGATTCCGGCGAGAGCGGCGAGGCGATAGAACCAGATCGACTCTGGCGGGCGGCGCCGGCGCCACAGGACCCACAAGTGCCAGACGGCGAGCGCGGCGCCGACGCTGCCGAGCCCGACCATGAGGTCAAAGGCGAGATGCGTGATGTTCGCCTCGACGATGGTCGGTCTGGCGTTGGCGGCGACGCTCGTCAGTCCCGGGACGACGGCATTCGGCGAGTAGCCCACAAGCAGCGAGTCGAGGCTGGGCACCGAGATCCCGAAATGGATGTCGCCGTTGGCGTCGATCAAGCCGCCGATGACTTCCGGGTTGTGATCCCTTGTCGTCCACGTGATCTCCATGGCCGCGAACTTGGACGGCTGGTCAGCAACGAGTGCCCGGGCCGAGAGGTCGCCGACGACAAGCTGAATCGGGGCGAGGACTGCAGCGACGGTGAAAGGAACGGCGAACGCGAGGCGCTGGTAGTGGTCGCGCCGTCCGCGCAGCCAGGCCACCGCGTAGACCGACGCGACGACAAAGCCCGCCGTCATGTAGATGGCGATCAGAAAGTGCCAGAACTCATAGCCCAGGGCACGGGTGAACAGGGCGGCCATGACGTCGACGTCGACCACCTTTCCCGCTTTCAGGGTCGTGCCGGCCGGGGTGTTCATCCACGAATTCGAGGCGAGCACGCCGAACGCGCCGAGCAAGCCCGCCGGCGGTAGGACCAGCCCAAACAGGAGGTGCGTTCTGGGGCGCAGCCGCTCCCAGCCGTAGAGGTAGATGCCGATGAATATCGCCTCGAGGAAGAATGCCCAAGCCTCGATGGCGAAGCCCAGACCGAACGCGCCGCCGAACTGGCCGAGCATCCGCGGCCACAGGATTCCGAACTCGAAGGAGAGGATGGTGCCAGTCACCGCTCCCACAGCGAACTGGACCGCCATCACCACCGACCAGCGACGCGCGATCTTCAGCGCGACGGGGTCCTTGCTGGCCAGGCCGATGCCTTCCATCAACAGGGTTAGCGAAGGCAGGGCAACGCCGAGCGGGACAAGCAGCACATGCGACGCGAGCGTGAACGCCATCTGGATCCGGCTGGGCAAAAGGGCCGGCTCGCTCGCGAGCCACAACGCCGATGTCATCTCATCGGCGTCGTGGCGTCAAAGAAGTGATGTCTGTGGCCTCAACCGCCGCGGCTGGCGGCCGCAGCGCCTCCCGGAATCAAGCCAAGCTGCATCCCCTGGCCGAGATCGTCTCGGCTCGACCAGTGCTCGATGATCTTGCCGTCGCGGAAACGGTAGATGTGGATCTGCTGGACCTCGAACTTCTTACCGGTCGGCTCGAAACCGATGAAGTTTCCCGTGTGCCGGCCGCTCGAGATGACGCGCACCGCCAGCTTGTCGCCCTCCGCGATCTGATCCTTGATGTCGTAATGGAGATCGCTGAAGGAGTCGCGCAGCCACCCGACCGTCATCTTGAGCCCATCTGGTCCAGGCGGCGTGTTGGGGCCGGCCTCGTGGTTGACGAAGTCCAGATGAAAGAGCTCATCCACGACGGCAAAATTTCCTTTGGCGAACACCTCGTCCAGCGCCCGCCTCGCGACCTGTTTGTTCCGTTCCTGCTCAGTCATGACAGCCTCCAAACACCGAGAACTGAGCCGCCCCTGTGATCGCCCCGTGCCTAAGGCTCAGGATAAGGTGCGTTCGAGGTTCGCGTTCAGGCCTGACCCGCTTGGGTCCGGCGCGACGGAAGCACCCGCTCCGAAACCCAGCGGATCGAAAGCAGAAAGCTGAACCATGCGGCCGCTATCAAGATCGCGCCCAGCACATCGGTCGGCCAGTGTGCGCCGGTGTAGACGCGGCCGATGGCGTTCGCGGCGATGACCAGCACGACCAGGATCCAGCCAATGACCCGCGCCCCCCGGGGTAGGAATCGGTAGCCGAAGCACAGCATCAGCACAACCATCACCGTGACGATGAAGATGGTATGGCCGCTGGGATAGCTCGACGCGCCTGGATGCTCCGTGACCTGAAGCACCTGAGCTGTCGTAGGTCGGGGCCGAACGATCAGGTGGCTCAACAGCGCGTACCAACCGGCAGAGAGCGCCGCCCCCGCCGCAACGATCCAGGCTCGGCGGTTGAAGATGAGAACGCCCGCGAAGATGATCACCTCGAGCACAAATCCCTTGGCGTCGCCGATCCAGCTGAAGATCGGAAACGTCAGCGCAGCAGGCCCCCAGTTCGTCGCCTGGACGTCGCGCTCGACGGCGGCGTCCTGAGGTATGAACGGATGGAGCGCGACATAAGCCGACACCGCGGCCGCGGCCAATCCGGTCAACGCCGCCAGCGCCAACAAGGGCCGATTCATGCTCCGGGCGTTACACCATCGGAATGGCGCGGATCGAGCGATACGGTCCAGGCGAAGAGGCTCGCGAGCTTAAACCCGGTGATTTCATGCTCGCCCATCGCCATCACTTCCTCGCCGGCCTGATCAGCTTGGCGCAGAAGCGGCGCTTCCGCGGCCGCGATGCGGTGTTTGCGCACTGGAGTCATTCCGCGGTCGTCGCGAGCGGGGACTCGGTGATCGAGGCCGAGATCAGGGGGATCGTGCGCAGCCCGATCTCGAAGTATCGCGAGGACGAGTACCACCTCGTGCGCCTCGGCGATGAGCTCGACACGGGAGCGCGCGAGCGCGTCGTGGTCTACGCGACCAGGCAGCTCGGACAGGCTTTCGGTTACCTGGACATGATCGGTGCCTCGCTCTACCTGCTCTTCGGCCGGCCAGTGCGCTGGGCGCGGCGCCACCACGAGATCTGCTCGAGCCTGGTTGTGCGGGCTCTCCAGGAGGGCGGACTGCTGAATGAGCTCGACCCGGCGCTCACGCTGCCCGCCGACCTCGCCAAGCGCTTCGACGTCCGCGCCTCGCGCTAGGTCGTCGCGCGCCGGCGCCCGCCTCTGAACCACCTCCAAGTCGGCGATGGCAACCAGCGCTCAGGCAGCCAGACCACGAACGCGGACCAGCCCAGGCCGAGGAGAAAGCCGCCGGCGACGTCGCTCGGCCAGTGGTCGCCCGCCCACACGCGGGCGAGACACGCCAGCAGGATAACGAGCGCCGCGGCGACCCACAGGATCCACCGGTTCCGCGGCTTGACGTGAGGCGCGAGCGAGAACGCAACCATGAAGCTCAGCCAGGTGAAGAAGACCGCGTGCCCGCTCGGATAGCTGTAACCGGGCGCCGGGGTGAGGATGTGGACCAGATCCGCGCTGGGACGCTGGCGCGCCATCGCCAGCTTGATCAGGTTGTCGAGCAAGCTGGAGACGCTGCCGATCGCCATCAGGTAGCCGGCACGCCTCTCCCAGATGAAAAGCACGATGATGGCCGCCGCGCCGACGGCGACCTGCAGGTAACCGGCAGTGAAGTTGATGACATCGAAGACGTATGTCACCGGTCCCCACGGAAACGACTGCACGAAGACTGCAACCGGGACATCGAATGGCAGCAGTGGCCGGGTCGCGACCAGGTACGTGTCCAGGGCAAAGACGATGGCGACGGCCACAACCAGGGGCCACAACCAGGCGCGGGCGCTTGCTCGCGGATCACCCGCGAGAACTTCGCTGGCCGCCTTCTCGACCGGCTCAGGCTTGCTCATTTGGGCAACAGCATCTTCAGCGCGCTCGCCTCGGCGGCGATAGTCGCCGGTGTGCGCCCCACCAGGAAGTTGTCCGCGTAGACGCGGACGCGCGGCCTGGTCTTCACCTCGAGCTTGCTGAACTTGAACACCTGGCCGGCTCCGTCTTCGGAGTGCTGGAACAGCAGAGCGGACTTGACCGCGCGGCCGACGATGTCAGTCCGGGTTCGACCCGCGTGCACAGAAAACTCCAGGTAGGGATTCATCGGCGTCGCGTTGCCGATCGGCAGCTGGCTGCCGATCGAGGCGGTGTTGCTAAAGACGAGCGACATCGCGGCTCCGCTGCCCTGGATGTCACCGCTCAGCTCGAACTGAAACCTCTTCGCCGCGATCACATCCTTCAGCTTGCCGGCGAGCTTGCCGAACTCCATGTCCTTGGCCGACTCGCCAAGCGCGATCGTCTCGCCGAACAAACCGATCGCGCAGGCCTCGACGAAGACGCGGCCGTTGACCCGTCCCAGGGTGATCGCGCGCTGGTGCCCGTCCTTCGCGATCTCCATCGCCTGATCGATCCCGGTCGGCAAGCCAAGCGCGCGGGCGAGGTTGTTGAACGTTCCAAGCGAGATGACGCCGATGGGATGTTGCGTGTCGGCGAATTTGCGGACGATGAACTCGACGGTGCCGTCGCCCCCCGCGACGACGATGCGGCCGCGCGGAGAGATCAGCGCCTCCAGGTCCTGGTCGGGATCGAAGTCGACGATCAGGTGATCGGCAAATGCCTTCCGTAGCTTGGCTTCGACCTCCTCGGTCATGCCGCCCGCTCCACGGCTGAGGACCAGCAGACGCGTGGCGGTCAATGCGGGCTTCCAAGAAGGCGAACCCATCGTGAGCACGCAAATGAATGCAGGCCGAGGGCGATGAAGCCCGCAGCGACCGCGCCGAGCATGACGCGACCGAACGGTTCGTCGAGGAGAAACATGAATGCACCGCCGAATCCGTGGACGCGTGACGGATCGCGATGCAGGCCGCCCTGGAGGACAAACCAGCCGACCAGCGTGAAGGTCACGCCACGCGAAACCATGCCGAGCCGGCCGAGGGTGTCGACGATCTTCTTCTCGGCCTTGTTCATCTCCATGCGTTTGAGGTCCTTTTTGAAGACGGCTCGATACGCATCGGCGAACTGTCCCAACCCCACACCGATGGCGACGACGCCGATCGCGATGGTGGCGAGATGACCTGCCGGGTAGGAAAGGATCGTCGCGATCGCCGCCTGGGTCCCGTCGCGCGAGCGGGCCGGGCCGCTGCTGATCAGCAGTCGCAGGGCAAACAACACGATCGAGGAGTACGCGATGCCGCTCCAGACGAACCCGAGGCGCTCAGCGATTCCCACCGCGTCATCACCACGTTTCAGGGGATCGAAGATCGCGCGCACGAATCCCCAGATCGAATAGGCGCCGAGGCCGATCGCTACGGCGAGGAGCATGACCCTGCCCGCCGGCCCACCCGTGAGGATCACCAGGCTGCCGGATTGATCGGTGGCTGTGCCTCCAAGTCCGAGCGCAAGGCCGAGGGCGAACGTGCCCATGGCCGCGTACAGCACGCCGCGGATCACGTAGCCGGCCCGTTCGAGGAACTCCAGCCAGGGGTTGGAGGCGCCCCTCTTGGTTACCGATCTTGCCCGCCTCGCGACGTGATGAGCGCTCGCCATCCGGTTGCGCTAGGGGAACGCTTGGATCAGGGTTGGCACGCAGGACACCAGTACGCCAGCCTCGCCTGCTCTCCCTGCGCACGCACCTGGATTCGAGCCCCGCAGCGGGGGCATGGCCTGCCGCCACGCCCGTGGACGGCGCCTCTTCCATAGCCCGGGAAGCGTCGGCGCGGCCCGCCGTCGAGGTTGGCCCGCATCGCCTGACGTGCCGCCTCGAAAAGCGCAGCCAGCTCCTGGTCGCTGATCTCGGCCGCGCTTTTCCACGGATTGATTCGCCGCATCCACAATGCCTCGCAGCGATACACGTTGCCGATCCCGGCGGTGACACGCTGGTCAAGGAGCAGCTCGCCGATCGGTGTCGGGCCGAGCGAGCGGGCGCGCTCGATCACGTCGGCCACCGCCCAGCCGTCGGAGAGGATGTCCGGACCGAGATGTCCGACCTTGGGCACCTCGTCGCGGATCAGGTCGACGACAGGAGCTGCGAAGCACACGGCGACCACGTCATCGGTCTCGAGCAGCGCCCTCACCTGCCAGGCCGGACGACGCCACCGCTCGCCGCGCTTGTAGACGTGCCAGGCGCCGTTCATGCGCATGTGGGAGTGGATGGCGAGGCCGTTGTCGAAACGGATCACAAGGTGCTTTCCCACCGGCTTGACCTCGGTGACGGTGCATCCGGCGAGGCGCTTCAAACGGTCTGGACGAGCGACCCGGACTTGCTTGCCCTCGAGGCCGTCTCGCAGGGTCTCGGCGGTTCGCCAGATGGTGTCGCCTTCCGGCACGCGACTCTACAGTTGGAGCAAGAAGACTGGCGCTGCCGCGGCGAACATGGCGATGGCCTGCAGAGCAAGGACAAGCATTGCTTGTCTCGGCGCTCTTGGCAGCCACGTGATCGCGAAAAAGGCCATGACTGGAACCTGGCCCGCCATCAGGAGCTGCCAGAGATGCGCAGCCGTGCCTTCGTCCGCTTCGCGCGCCGTGCCGAAAAATGCGATATGCCCGAGAACGATGACGAGCGCCACCAGCGACATCGCCGGCGGGACCAGCGCGCTAGGCCGTCTCAGCGTGGACAAGTTGAGTTGTCATCTCGTCTTCCGACAGATCAACGATCTGTGCCTTGACGATCTCATCGATGCTCTTGCCCCGGTCGCGTTCGAGGACCTTCATCCGCTTGTCGAACTGGGTGCTCGCGTAGTCGAGGTACGTTTCCATGCGCTGCCCGAACGGGCCGTGATCGTCATCGTAGTTTTCCCAGAACTCACTCACCACACCCAACGCGGGGCGGAGCAGCTCGTTCATGCGCTGGTTCATGACCTCCCAACCATCGGGCGATGCGTTGATGAGACGGTCGAGCAGAAAGACGCCGTACCGAATGTGCCGGCTCTCATCCCGCGCAAGCAGGCGGATTCCGTCGAGCAACCCCGGCAGCTTGCCATTGGCCTCGAGCGACTGGCGGAACCCGTGATAGCCGGTCTCGGCGAGAACGCCCTCGATCACCATGTTGTAGGTCACCGACGCCCGGATCTGCGCTTCGACGGATTGATCGGTCTTGAGCGCGTTGAGGGAGGTCGGCAGGTCGACCAGGAAGAGCTGCTTGTAGCTCGGGGTCAGGTAGCGCTCCAGGTCTCCACGTGCAACCGCGACCTCGTCGAGCCAGCGCCGGAAAAACTCGACGTGCTTGGCCTCCTCCCACAGGAATGAGGTGAGGTAGATCTCCTCCTCGAGCCTGCCTTCGCCGGCGATGGCCATGATGAGGGGCAGCAAATCGCTGGTGACGCCTTCCTCGCCGGCCTGGAAGAGGGTCAGAGTGCGGAGGAGGAAGTCTCGCTCGGTGTCATCAAATCCCACCCACTCGGCGCTATCGCGCGAAAAGTCCAGCGCCTGCGGGTCCCAGGTACCGAGCTTTTTTGCTTTCTGGAAGAGGCGCATCGGCACCGATTCCCAGTCCAGGCCGCGACCGGAAATGGTCGCGTACCGATCGCGCACGAAGGCGGCGGTCAAAGTCCGCCCAGTGTAGTCCGGACGCCAGCACGCAGCCCTCGCCTGACTGATCCACGGCCTCGCGGCGATCAAAGGAACAGTCGAGGGCACCCAACAGCACGACCTACGCGTCGGGAAGACGACGACTTCGCTTCAGGCAGGTGAGGTCCTAAGCGGCGCGCCCACCTCGTGTAGGTAGCTCAGGATCTCGCGGTACGAACGGTAGATCGAAGTCTCATGGTAGGGAACGCTGACCTCGGCGCAGTACGCGCGCACGATCGCATGGGCGCGGCGGATATTGCAGCGGGGCATGGTCGGGAAGAGGTGATGCTCGATCTGGTAGTTGAGCGAGCCGTAGAGCAGGTCCGTCAGAGGGTGGGACTTCACATTCCGCGCGGTCAACACCTGGGAGCGGAGGAAATCGAGCTCCTGCCCCGGTTCGATCTGGGGCATGCCCTTGTGGTTGGGGGCGAAGACCGAGGCCAGGTAGAACCCGCCGACGCACTTCTGGACGACGATCACCAACACCGCACGCCAGGGACCCACGATCGCCACCAGCAGCGCGATGTAGGCGATCGCATGCAGACAAAGCAAGCCGACCTCGATCCAGCGAAGCCGGCTGGGTTGGCGGACCAGGAACTTGACGCTCGCGACGTGCATGGCCCACCCGAGCCCGAAGAGCAGCGGGAAAAAGAGGCCTGCCTGGTGGCGCACGATCCAGCGGGCAGGCCCGGTCTTGGCCAGGGCCTGCTCCTCGGAATAGGCGATCACGCCGACGCCGATGTCCGGATCGAGGTCCTGGTGGTTCGGATTGCCGTGGTGGCGGTTGTGCTTGTCCACCCACCAGCCATGACTCATGCCAAGCAGCCCGTTACCGGTCAGCACCCCGATCAGGGTGTTGAGACGCCGGCTGGGAAACATCTGCTTGTGCCCTGAGTCGTGGAGCTGAAAGCCGAGCTGGCCGGAAGCAAAGCCGAGCACGGCGGCAACCAGCGCGGTCGCCCACCAGCTGTGAACGAGCGCCAGCACCCAAAAGCACACTCCGAAGAAGAGTGCGTTCGTGACGAGCATCAGGGCGTAGTAACCGGGGCGCTTTTGCATCAGTCCGGCGGCTTCGACCCGCCGCTTCAGCTCCGCATAGGCCGATGAGATCTGGGCTGGGGGCGCAGGTTTGGAGACGGCAATCGCCGACATCGTGGCTCCTTGGACTCGAACTGGCTTTCTCGCGAGAGGCGCGTTCGAGATGCACCCGTCGCCAGTAACGCCGGAGGGAACGGCGTTGGCCGCATGATACTGCGCCACGGCATTTCTACGGCTTCATTCGTACGATCCGGTACACTGGCCAAGACGCACCGGTTGCGTCGCCCGCTCGGGTCCTCTCTTCCTGTCACAACACAGAGTCCTGTAGCTCACGGCAAATAAGAAGAAAGAGAGAGGCACCCTGGAGCTTCGTTGGAGACATTCGCCGAAGCCGGCGTGAGCGCGCGCGTTCTGGCAGCGCTTACACGGCAAGAAATCAACACCCCTAACCGGGTACAGCTGGAATCGATCCCCGCCCTTCTGGACGGTCGTGACGTGGTCATTCAATCGCCGACTGGAAGCGGCAAAACCTTCGCCTTCCTGATCCCGCTCATCGAGCGGTTTGAGCCTGGCAAGCCCGGCCCACGCGGCCTTGTGGTCGCACCGACGCGTGAGCTGGCGATCCAGGTCCAGAGCGTCTTCGAGTCGCTGGATTCGGGACTGGTGAGCGCCCTGCTCTACGGAGGCGTCGGTTACCACCAGCAGATCCAGACCTTGAGGCGAGGCGTCGATATCGTGATCGGCACGCCCGGGCGCATCCTGGACATGTTCCAGAGGAAGCTCTTCTCGATGAGCCGTGTGGAGTACCTGGTCCTCGACGAAGCGGACCAGATGCTGGACGCCGGCTTTGCCCCTGACGTCGAACGGATCCTTGGCCTGACCTACCAGCCGCAGACCGTGCTCGCCTCGGCCACGATGCCGGACTGGGTCTCGCGGATGATCGCCAAGCACCTGCGTGACCCACTGCGGGTCAAAGTCGTCACCGAGGGACCGTCGCTCCTGGAGCACGGCCTGGTCCACACCAACTCCGGACTGAAGCTCCGGGTGCTCAGCGAGATCCTTCATCAAGGTCGAAGCGCTATCGTTTTCGGCCGTACCAAGCACGGTGTGCGCAGGTTGAACCGCGACCTGCAGCGCCTGGGCCACAAATCGGTCGAGCTGCAGGGCAACATGGCCCAGAACGCGCGCGACCATGTGATGGAGTCCTTCCGCAACCAGCGCGCCGACGTGCTGGTGGCAACAAACGTCGCGGCACGGGGCCTGGACCTCAGCCACGTCGGCCTGGTCATCAACTACGAGCTGCCCGACACCGCCGACGCCCTGACCCACCGTATCGGCCGCACGGCGCGCAACGGAAATACCGGGCGCGCTCTCACGTTCATCACCGCCGACGACCACGACAAGTGGGCAAAGCTGCGCCGCCAGGGCGCCCCCGCCCTGCGGCCGGTGGACGCGTCGGCCTATGCGCGCAGCGGGGATTGGCTCTACCTCGAGGAAGTGGCACACGCGGCCGCGCCTCCGGCGCTTGGTCGCGACCGCCGGCGGCCCCGGCCCGGACGCCGCCGGCCTGGGACCCGGGGCTCTATTCGAGCTTGACCTGGGGAGCCAAGGACTAGACTGGAGCCACACCCGACAGGCTGGCGTTTCCTCCCGCGAACCTGCCGATCGCTTAGCCGAGAAGGACATGGGAGGTCCGCCGTGGACGCTAACCGCGTCGCCGCCGCTCTGCTGGTTGATGACGATCCCGACTCGCAGCAGGCCAATCAGCACCGGCTAGAGGGGGATGGCTACATGGTCGCCCTGGCTCGAGACCAGAACGATGGGTTGGCTCGGGCAAAGCAAACGGCACCCAATGTGATCTTCATCCACCTCGTCTCAGGTGAAGCGGGAAGCATGAGCTTCATCCAGGCCCTGCGCTCCGAAGATGCGTGCCGGCACATCCGCGTCGTCGTCCTGCGCAACCAGCCCAGGGCCGATGTGGCCCGGAAGAAGCTCCGAACGGTCCCGCGGGACGGCTGGTAGAGGCGGGCGGCCCGCCTGGCACACATAAAGGACGCCCTGGCCACGCTGCGCGATCCGGTCGCAGGAGGCTCGAGCGCGATGCCGCCGCCGGAAAGTTGACGCCCACCGCGTAACGACCGAGCGGGCCGGCCTGAAGTGCGCATCGATCAGCTCGGTGGTGGTGGCCCCGGCTGGATCGCAAAGACGATCAGGGTCGTGAAGGTGAAGCCGTCAGCCTGAAGGCCGTAGCAGCCGGGTGCAATCCCTGGCGTGATCTGGCCATCCCACTCGCGCCATCTTGTGGCCGAGTGCGGCGGGCTGAATTCGACTCCGTGCGCCCCGACGGGCGATGAGTGTGCGTCGGACGTGGACTGCAGCGGCATCCCGCCGGACCCGTCGAGCTGGTGCCCTCGGACGATGAGCGGGCCGTCGTATTCGGGACTGATCAGCAGAAGGGCGGCTTCTCCGGCGAACCACCTGTCCTGCCCTGACAAGAAGACCGGCCACGTGCCATATCCATAGGTCGGGATCTCGTCTTGCTTGGAGGTCGACCCTGACTCGACGGTCTGGGTGGGCGTCACTGGGCACTCGGCGCCGGGGGCCACGGTTGGCAGCTCAAGCTCGCGAGAATACAGGTCTTGCAGCTTAGGTGTCGTCGCAGCCTGCGTTGGCTGCGTTGGGGCCGTATCACACGCCACGGAGCACAGGCCAAATGCAGCGGTCGCGAAAAACCACGCAGGCGTAGCAGCTCGAGCCGGCCAACCGATGCCCATATTGGTCAGATTTTGCACCCCCTCGCCTCAGCGGTTCGGGCTCCAATTCCTGCACGACAGGCATCAAGCTTCCAACCCCTGAATGAACTCGAGGCTCGACAGCGTATCCCGGCTTGGCATGTACTCCAGCCCGATGGGCCCGGCATAGCCCGCCGCGCGCAGCGCCGCCAATTGCTGCGCCCAGTCGACCTTTCCGGTACCTTGGCTCATGGCGACCAGGCAGGTCGGCGACGTGCACGTGGCCGACAAGGTGGCCAGAACCGGCCAGGACCTCCGCCGGCTCTTCACCCATCACGATCGAGTGGTACATGTCGTAGAGCAGACGGACCGCAGGCTGATTCACATTCCGGATGACATCCAGGGCTTCTACCGTCGAATCGAGGAAGTAGCCAGGGTGATCTGCAAGGGTGTTGAGCGGCTCGAGCAGGAGCCCGACGTCAGCCTTTGACGCGATCGGTGCCGCCCGGCTCAGAGCTTGCGTGATCGCCTCGAGCTGTCGTCTTCTGTCTGCATTCGGAATGGTGTCGCCTGAAAGCACGATCACGTTGCGTGCGTTGAGTCGAGTCGCCACGCGGGCGGAGCGCTCAACTCCCTCAAGAAACTCGGTGTGAGTCGCCGGGTCGACCAGCCGCCCTGTGGGCTCGGAAACAAAGTCGGTGACAGTGATTCCGGTCTCGCGTAGCGCTCTCTCGACCTCTTCGAGGTCCTTGTCGGTCGTAGTCCAGAATTCCACTTGAGTGAAGCCCGCGGCAGCCGCTGAGCGCACTCGATCCGGAAACGGACGGCCACCATCGGCGAAAAGCCACTCGATGCATGGTGAAAGAATCAGGGTCAGGGCGTTCCAGTCACCGCCTCATTCGCCATACGTCAGGACGCAATGCACGAGTCCTTCGGCACCCTGGTCGACCAGCGCGTAAGCCTCCGGAGCTCGGCTGATCGGAAACTCGTGGGTGAACAGCGGTGCAAGGTCGAGTTGCGTCAGCAGTTGAGTCACCAGCTCCTGGCGCCGGCCGGTATCCCAAAGGGGCCCGAGATCTGGATTCAGCGAGCCGACTTGTGACGAGATGATTCGCGGCCGGTTGTGATGGAACTCTCCGGCGAGATTCAGGCTTTCGAAGGTGCCGCCATACCAGCTCAAAGCAATCACTCGCCCGCCTAAGCCCACCGCCCGAATCGCCTCATTCAAAGCAGGTGGCGCACCCGAAACCTCGATGACGACATCGGCTCCACGGTTCTGGGTAAGCGTTCTGACTTTCTCGGCCACGCCGCCCTCGCCTGGATCGACGACGACGTTTGCTCCCTGTCGTCTGGCCAGCTCTCGACGGAAGGTTATGCGGTCGACGCCAATTACAAGACCGGCCCCGGCCCGGCGCACGAGCTGTGTTACCAGCAGACCGATCACGCCAAGCCCTGACACGACAACGACGTCGCCCAGCGACGGCCGCGCATCCAGCACGCCATTCAGGGCAGTGTTCAGATTGGCGTTCAGCACGCCTAGACGGGGGTCGATGCGATCCGGCAGTGGAACTGCTGTGTTTGCGGTCGTCACCACCAAGCTCTGGTGCGGCGAATAGGTAAAAACCACGTCGCCAATCGACGGTGACGTGACGCCTTCTCCAGTCTCGACGACCCGCCCCACGTTCGCATAACCGTATGTGAGCGGGTAGCTCCAGTCAGGTTTCTCTGAATGCGAGAAGAGTCGGGTCGAGGGATCGAGTCGCAATTGCCACTGAGGGGCGCGCCCGCGGTAGACATTCATCTCCGTGCCTGCGCTGATGCCTGAGAACAACGTCTCGATCTGAACCTCATGCGGTCCTGGGGCAGGCACGGTGACCTGATGAACCTCGACCTGTCGAGGCCCTGTAAGGACCGCCACCTTCGCACTCCCGGCGGGCACCGCAGCCCCTACTCCACCGAGCAAACGGTCAGTAAGTGATTTCGACCGCGGGCTTGCTTTCGCCTCCCAGGCGAGTGCGCGCGGTCTCCCCGCGGCTGGTGGCGGTCACGTGACCTGCCGCCTTGGCCAATCCAAAGCGCGGCATGTTGCCGTAGACCGCTTCGTAGCGGCCTGCTGCGACCAGATAGGTCTCATGCCAGATCCCGACGCTGCCGGTCCGTGCCGCCTTCCGGTTGAAATCGCGCCACGCCGGAAGATGAGGGTCGTCTTGATTCCGGGCAAAGCGATCCAGGTCGTCAAAGGTTTTCCAGTATTGGACGATCATCGGCGCCCGGTTGGAGAAGGAAAAGAACAGCTCGGCGCCCAGAAATCCTTTCTCGGGGTGCTTATAGAGCTCCCGCAGCATGGGCGCCATTGCAACCGCCACCGACCACCAGTCCGGCACTCTCCATAACCGGTTGATCCGCATGCCGATCAGAAAGACGACGAAGGATCCCTGGATATCTGCGGCATATCGGCCCAAGAAGATATTTGCCATGGGCCGCATCGTAAGCCAGGCCGGGCAAGGACATGAAACTCCAAAGACCCGGGCATCTTTGCGGGTCGTCGGGACTATCGCGGCATTTCCGATCGATTAGTCAAGGGCTCCTCCCCAGTCACTAGTTGTGGCGCATCCATGAGCGGGTGGAGTTTCGAAGCAAGGAGGCGGGAGATGGGGACCGCGACGAGGATCGGCGAGTTCGGCGGCGAGTTGATCTTGCCTGGCGACCAGACATACGACCGGAGCCGGGCAGTGTGGAATGGCATGGTCGACCGGCGCCCGGCCGCCATCCTTCGCTGCGCGTCCCCTGAGGACGTGGTTTCAGGCGTGCGTTTCGGCCGTGAAGCCGGCCTCGAGATCGCTGTGAAGTGCGGCGGCCACAGCGTGCTCGGCCTTTCCGTGCCGAACGGCGGAGTCATGATCGACCTGACCCCCATGAGCGCGGTTCGCATCGACCCGGTCCGACGCAAGGCCTGGGTCGGTGGTGGCTCGCTGCTTCGAAACCTGGACGAGGCCGCGCAGGAGCACGGCCTTGCAACGACGGCTGGAAACGTCTCGCACACAGGCGTCGGCGGGCTGACCCTTGGCGGCGGAATGGGGTGGCTTGCGCGACAGTTCGGTCTGTCCTGCGACAACGTCGAGGCGTATACCGTTGTGACTGCCGATCGACGCATCGTGCACGCGTCTGAATCGGAGAACGCCGATCTGTTCTGGGGCCTCCGTGGAGGAGGGGGGAACTTCGGCATTGTTACCGAGTTCGAGTTTCGCCTCCACCCAGTCGGCGGCCGCGCACTCGTGGTGGACCTCGTCTTCGATGCCGCCGAAGCTCGCGACGCGCTTCGCGGCTGGCGTGACCTGTTGCCCGACGCACCCCGGGCGGCAACCCTCACGGCAAGCGCCACGACGGCCGCAGATCTACCATCGACGCCGCCCGGTCTGCGGAACCGACCCATCGTCACCGTCGGCTACGTCTGGGTGGGCGATCTCAATGAAGGGCTCCGCTTTCTCTCGACGATTCGCGAGCTCGGCAGGCCCGCAACCGAGCGCGTCCAGGAGATGTCATACGTCGGGCTCCAGTGCATGAGCGACGACCCGAACGGCCATGGCCGCCGCCGCTATTCCAAAGGTCACTACCTGACCGAGCTCAGCGACGCCGCGATCGACGCCTTCCTGGCGCGCGGCCTACCGGCGAGCGGGGCCGACCCCGACTGGTCACGCATCCCGAACGGCGGCTTCCAGGCATACGGCGGCGCGATCGGCGATGTCGGGGACGACGATGCGGCGTTTAGCCACCGCCAAACGCTCGTGGAGTTTGGCTGCGGGACGAACTGGGTGGATCCGAAAGAGGATGGCGACCGGGTGTCCGCTGCGCGGGCCTACGCAGCGGCGCTCGAGCCGTTCGCAAGTGGGGTCTACGTCAACGCACTGGGCGACGAAGGCCAGGACGGCGTGCGCCGTGCCTATTCCGCGCGCAAGCTCACGAGGCTGACCGACCTCAAGCGCCTTTACGATCCTGACAACACGTTCCACCTGAACCAGAACATCCGGCCGGAAGCCCTGTTGGAATAGGACGCGATCTGTCGGGGCCTGGCGACAAGAGAACGACTTCGACGATGGCGGCGGGTCAGACGTTGACGAGGAGTGGGCCGGGAGGGGTCCCGGCCAACAGTTACTAAACCGTCCTGAGCCGGCACCGCGCCCGTAGCCATTTCAGGAGACCGAGGCCTAGCCACGGCGCCGGGCGAAGAAGAAAGATGCGGTGAGGTCTGGATCGCACCGTGATCTGCAAATGGCGCCGAGTATCCGCACGCGGGATCATTTGACAATCATTCCGTTCAGTAGTACTGCTTTAGTTGGCGACTGCACCGGCCGCACGGAGGGCCTTGCGGAGTGGGGTGGTCTCACGCGGGTTGTGGCTCTGTCGCTCCCCCCGGTGTTCTCGATGAGGAGGCATGCATGAAGGTCATATCTGTTGTTGCTGTCGCGGGAGCCTTGACGCTCGGGCTCAACCAGTCTGCGAGTGCGTCGACGACGTTGGTCTCCGGGCCAAGCTCGTTCGCGGGTTGCGCTATAGGTGGGCCCGGCACTGTTTACGTCAATGCTGAGGTCGAGCCCCGAGTCGCAGTCAATCCAACAAACGCACACAACATCGTCGGTGTCTTCCAGCAGGATCGCTGGTCGAATGGCGGAGCGCACGGCCTGATCGCCGGCGTCTCGCACGATGGCGGAGCAACCTGGAGAGAGAACTGGGCGCATTTCAGCACCTGCTCGGGAGGGACTGCCGGCAACGGCGGCAACTACGATCGAGCCTCTGACCCCTGGGTGTCGTTCGCATCCAATGGAGACGTCTACCAAATCAGCCTCTCGGCCAGCGCGGATTTGGTGACCTCCGGGATCCTTGTGAGCAAATCGACGGATGGGGGCGACACCTGGGGCGAGCCGACAACGCTGATTCGTGATTCGTCAGTTTTCCACTTCAACGATAAAGAAACGATTACCGCCGATCCGACCAATGCCTCCAATGTTTACGCCGTATGGGATCGCAGTCGCTTCCCCAGTGAGAACGCGGATTTCAATGCCCTGCATTCGTTTGCGTTCCGGGGAGATATCTACTTCACCAGGACGACAAACGGTGGCACCAGTTGGGAAGCACCTCGCAACCTCTTCGCGCGTAACAGCAACCAGTTTGCGATTGGAAACCAGATCGTGGTCCTGCCCAACGGCACCCTAGTGGATGTCTTCAATCTCGGCAAAGGATCTGGAATCCAGCCTTCCGATCAGTACTTCGAGGCGGTGATCCGCTCGACGGACAAGGGCCTGACCTGGTCAGATCCCATCATCATCTCCAAGGACATGTCGGTGGCGGTCACTGATCCGGACACCGGAGCTCCGGTTCGCACCGGCGCGGGCCTTCCCGACATTGCTGTCGACCGCAGCACTGGCACCCTGTACGTGGTTTGGGCCGATGGCCGCTTCAGCAACGGCGCCCACGATGATGTCGCCCTCTCCCGGTCGACTGATGGCGGGCTTACCTGGTCGGCACCGATAAAGATCAATCAAACGACAAACAACGCGGCAGCATTCACCCCATCGGTGTACGTGGCAGCTAACAGCACCGTTGGCGTGGCCTACTACGACTTTCGGAACAACACGCCGGCCGCGGGAGTGCCGACCGATTACTGGATAATCCGCTGCAAGTCCGCCAGCGCGTGCACCAACACCGCCGATTGGTCGGAGACCCATGTGGCTGGCAGCTTTGATATAGAGACTGCCCCGATCTCGCGAGGTTACTTTCTGGGCGATTACGAGGGGTTGACTTCAGTAGGGAGCGACTTCAACACCTTCTTGCCGTTCTACGTTCAGACGAATACCGGCAACCCGGCCAACCGCACCGACGTATTCGCAACGACGATTTAACAGACGCTGCCCACTGTGGCGTTGGAGCCGCGTCCAAACAGGGCGCGGCTCTTTTGCACCCAAGCGGTTGACTCATTCGTACAGCGCTGCCGCGACATTCGCTTCTGGTCCGTACCTGAGCCGACTCCGCCCATTGCCGAAGCCGGGTGTCCACGATGTCTTGAGTCAGGAAACTGGTGGGGCGGGAGGGCTCCCGGCCAACAGTTACTAAAGGTTCGCGGCGTCCACCGACCCGCATTTCGGGGGTGCGCCCGAACCCGACAGCCATACAGCACGCATGGTGTCATCTTTGCATAAGCAGGAGGTAGGTCCTTCGTGCACAGCCGTTGCTTACACCGAGGGCGAGACCGCCAACGCCCGGAAGCCCAAACGTGACGAGGAGGGCTGGAACAGCCGGCAAATCACCGGATGCGACAAACGTGATTTCCAGTCCGACTGCACCAGCCACGCCGAGCGTGGCGCCGACAGGCCAAACCCAGAATCCAGCCGACCTGCGGTTCACAGCTCACACAACGTCAACTGGCGCCCTTAGTGTTCCGATGTGGTCGATGGTCCGAGTGCGATCTTTGTGGTTTCGACCAAAGGGGCAATCAGCGCCGCTATATTTCGCGCTGCGATGCAGCCTGAGCCCCAGATCTTGGGGAGTGGGCCGGGAGGGCTCCCGGCCCGCAGTTAACAAGCTTCGGCCTATGTGCGATGCCTCGTCAGGACCCTAGTCAGCTGATCGACCACGCGACTCGCATGTCGCAGGTTTGCCTCCCCGATCTCTTCGCCCACGCTGTTCGCCCAGACGCGCTGGGCGTTTCGAATCGCCCTGAGGGCCCTTAGGCCTCGTGGTGTGATCTGAACCAGCTTCGATCGCTGGTGAGCCGGATTGGATGCGTATCCGGTCAGGCGATCGTGCGCCAGCAGGTCAGCCACCCGCTGGACGCTCTGCCGGGTGAGGCCCAACCGTCGAGCAATCTGCGCGACGGTGGCCGGCTTGTCAAATACCATCTCCAGCGCGAGCCAGCGGGCCAGAGTCTGGCCTCCCGACGCCGCGATCGACTCTCCTGCGCGGCTGAAGTGCGCCTCGAGCTGGATCACGGGGATGATCATCGACGTCAGGATCTCACCAGCTTGAGAGCGCCGACCCGACTTGACAGCATTCTGTCGTTTTGCTAACCTAACTATGACAATATTCTGTCATATCGTCGAGACCAAGGGGGGCCAAGAATTGGAGACTGACGCGCTCACGGACCTCAGACCCTTTCGCATCGACGTTGCGCAGTCCGAGGTGGATGACCTTCGCGAGCGGTTGCGCAAGACCAGGTGGCCTGACGAGCTGCCTGGCGCAGGCTGGGAGTACGGAATCCCTCTGAGCCTTGTACGCGACCTCGTGACGTATTGGGCCGACGGATACGACTGGCGTGAGAACGAGGCCCGACTGAACGACTTTCCCCAGTACACCACCATCTTGGATGGCCAGAACGTCCATTTTCTGCATGTCCGATCCAGAGAACCAAATGCCATTCCGCTACTGCTGACGCACGGCTGGCCCGGTTCGGTGGTGGAGTTCATGAAGATCATCGGTCGGCTCGTGGACCCAGGTGCCCATGGCGACGACCCGTCGGACGCCTTCCATGTCGTCGCACCATCGATTCCTGGATTCGGGTTCTCGGGACCTACCAAAGAGAAAGGGTGGGACGTCAAGCGCATCGCCGCCGCGTTTGCGCAGCTCATGCAGCGCCTCGGCTACGACCGGTACGGAGCTCAGGGTGGCGACTGGGGTTCAGCCATCTCTCGGCAGCTTGGCTTGAGCGCGCCGGAGCACGTCATCGGACTGCACCTGAACACGCTGGCCACCCCGTCCTCCGGCGATCCCGAGGATATGAAACTCCTCACCGAAAAGGAAAAGGGCTACATCGAGGCGGCAAACCGCTTCCGCCAGCAGGGCTCCGGTTACTTCATGATCCAGGGCAGTCGGCCCCAGACGCTGTCTTACGGACTGACGGACTCGCCCGCCGGCCTGCTGGCCTGGATTGCGGAAAAATTCCACGAGTGGAGTGACCAACCGATCGACCGCGACCAGATGCTGACCAACATCTCCGTCTACTGGTTCACGCGCACCGCCAACTCGTCAGCACGGCTCTACTTCGAGTTCGGCCGCTCCGGCAGCTCCTGGGGCAAGGTCGAGACGTCCATGGTGCCCACTGGCGTGGCGGTGTTCCCGCGAGAGATCGCGCCTCCCATCCGACGCTTTGCCGAACGGTCAAACAACATCGTGCACTGGTCGGAGTTCGATAGAGGCGGACATTTCGCAGCGATGGAGCGGCCCGACGCGCTGGTCGGCGACGTGCGTGCTTTCTTTCGTAGGTTGGGGTGACCCGACATCCTCGGCGGACGGTTGAAAACCCTCGCTTAAGCGAGGAGAAATTCGGGATGGTGTGCCGGGAGGGCTCCCGGCCAACAGTTGCTAAACGCTTCATGGTCACCTTTCCAATGACTGAGCGCGTGCTGGAGGATTTGCGCTCGACTCATTGATGCCCGCCCTTGCCGATTCTTGTTGGGGGCAAAGGGCGATCGTCACTCGGCAGCGGGCCAGTCAGATAACGCTGAATCGTCGGTGCGTAGCAGGCAATCAGCAGCTCTGGATCGGCGCTTGCGATCGGTTCGAGCTTTATGACGAATCGGGCCATCGCGAGGCCCATGAGTTGAGAGCCGACGAGGGCAGCGCGGAGTCGCGGTTGCGGCATGTCAAGCGATTCGGCGACCCGACCCATCACTTCTCTCGAAAAGAATTCCCGAGCCAGGCGAGCCGCCTCGTCGTGCGTGGCCGATGCCCGGATCAATCCAATCATCGGCCCACCCGCAGCCCAATCCCTTCCCCAGACGCCGAGGAGACGTCTCAGCAATCGTTCTCCGATGCCGTCCAGGCCCCCCGCCAGCAGCTCCGGCACGACATCGCGTGGGTTGACCGGTAGCTGGAGGGCAGCCACCAAGAGCTGATCCTTTGAACCGAAGTAGTGGTAGAGCAGCGCGGGATCCACACCCGCGGCGTCCGCGATGCCACGGATCGTGCTCCCTTCGTAGCCGTGTCGCTCGAAATAAGTCTTGGCGGCAGACAGGATTGCTTCCCGGTTCGCCGGCGAACCTGGTGTTCGCCCCACACGGACCTTCCTGCGACTTCTCGCGACGACCATGCCGCTCAGTCTACCCGAAATTTCAACGCCCGTTGACATCTCAGGCCGTGGCGGCATATAATTCAACAAGCGATGAAATCGACGCTGCGTGCTCGGTGTGGCCGTCCGATACGTGCGAGATGGAAAAAGAGGCCCCATCTGCAGCCGGTCAGATCGCGATCTTGTTGCTTGCGCTCGGAACCGCGGTTGGCTTCGTGGTCGCCATCTCAGACGGCTTCCAGACGCCAAGCCCTGCCGTCGTTACCGGTTCACTGAATGAGAGGTCTTGATCATGAATCTGTGGCTGAGCATCGCCTCAAGCTTCTTGCTTCTGCCCCTTGTGCTCGTGATTGCAGTTCGGCTCTGGCCGAAACAGGTCGCGCGCTTCAATCGCGTGGTGACGAACCGCACGATCGGCCGACTGGCGAATGGCTTGAAGATGCCTACGTTTGGATACGTCATTCACGTTGGCCGCAAATCCGGGAAAGTGCATCGCACGCCGGTCAACGTATTCAGGATCCGCGATGGCTTTCTGTTCGGTCTCACATACGGGAGGGATACGGAGTGGGTCAAGAATGTCCTCGCGGCCGGCCGCTGCGCGGTGGAAACGAGGGGGCGAGTCTACGAGCTCGTGGACCCGGCTCTTGTCACCAAGCCCGCTCGTGGAGACTTGCCGTTCATGTTCTGGGTGGTTCTCCGTTTAATGCAGGTAGAAGGGCTGAAATTCAAGAATGCGCCGCGCGCCATGCCAAAGGCGGTGTGAGCCTTCGCCTCTCCATTGGATGAATCAATCACGCCAGGTGGATCAAAACGCCGCCGCGTTGCACGACCTGGGGAGGAGTTGCGCTTACGCTCTCACGCTTCCGGTCTAAGTTCGGTGCGCGGCCGAACGGTACCCTCACGATGTCGAGGCGGTCGTCTACTTCTGCTGCGCCGAAACGTTGCAGAATCTGGCTAAACATGCGCGGGCATCCCGGGCGACACTGCACGTTTGGCGGGAAAGACGCCCGACTTGAATTTGAGATTTGCGATGACGGCGACGGCTTGGACCCTTCGCGGGCTGGGATGTCCTGTCCACGAGATGTGGCGACGCCATAGGGGTGACGGGCTCATAGCCTAACCGCGGCTTTCAAGGTCTCCGCCGGTGTCCGGCCGAGCGTCCGGATGCCGTTGTGGGCGCGGTCGAAGCTGTAGTCGTGGAGGAAGCGCTCAAGGTCGCGCCGCATGCCGACGTACTTGGGTGTCAGGTAGGGGCGAAGGTTGACTGGCCCTGCTTTGCTCGCGGTGTGGCGATCCGAAAGCTTGGGGCCCCGACAGCTCAACCAGCGATGCTGTGGCTCTTTCAGCCCACGTGCACCAGATGTTGGGGAGTGGGCCGGGAGGGATTTGAACCCCCACAGCTTTCGCGGGTGGTTTACAGCCACTTGAGCTCGCCAATGCCCAGCCGACCCACTAAAGAGCAGTAATCGTACGAAATCACCTCCCCGGGCTTTGTCGATGGCGGTCCGGTAGGCCAACCTCATAATTCCCCCAGTGGTCGGAGGCTATGCGCGCTACGTGCTCGCCCTCATGGTCGGCATCAACCTCCTCAACTACATGGACCGCTGGGTCGCCGCCAGCGCCGGCCCCCTGATCGAGAAAGAGCTCCACATCTCCGACTCCGAGTTCGGCCTCCTAGGCACCGCCTTCCTGCTCGTCTACGCCATCGCCGCCCTCCCCTTCGGCTACTGGGGCGACCGCGGCGTCCGCAAGACCGTGATCGGCGTCGGCGTCACGATCTGGAGCATCGCCACCCTCTTCACCGGCTTCGCGCGCACCTACGCGCAGCTCTTCCTCAGCCGGGCGGTCGTGGGTATCGGCGAGGCAAGCTACTACCCCGCCGGTACCAGCCTCCTCAGCGACTACTTCCCCAAGGAGCAGCGAGGCCGGGTCATGTCGGTTTGGGGCGCCGGCAGCACCATCGGCATCGCCCTCGGCTTTGCCGGCGGCGGCTACATCGCCGAGACGCTAGGCTGGCGCGCGGCATTCTTCTTCGCAGCGGTGCCTGGATTGCTCCTCGCCATCCTCGCCTTCCAGATGCGCGAGCCGCTGCGAGGCGCGGTGGAGAAAACCGGCCCCGCGCTCGCCAAGACCGCTGACGCGAGCCTTAAGAAGTTCATCGACCTGCTGAAGATCCCGACCCTGAGGGCGACGATCATCGCCCAGACCCTCCTTTTCTTCGTCCTCGCCTCCAACGCATTCTGGCTTCCGACGGTCCTCCAGAGGCGGTTCGACATGAGCTCAGGCAGAGCCGGCCTCCTGGCAGGGGTCGTGATCGTGGTCGGCGGTCTCATCGGCACGCTCGCCGGGGGCTGGCTCTCCGACCGCCGCGCCCTCGAATCGCCCAAAGCCCACCTAGAGACCGGCATCGTCGGCTTCCTCGCCGGTGCCGTCCTGATCACGATCGCGATCCTCAGCCCACTGAACGTCGGTCCAATCCCCGTCTTCGTTCCCGTCTTCCTGCTGACCGTGATCTGCCTCTACCTCTACGCCGGCCCCTTCACGGCGGTGGCGCAAAACGTCGTCTCGCCGGGACTGCGCGCCAGTGCGGTGACGCTGCTCCTCTTCATCGCCCACGTGTTCGGCGACTCGCACTCGACCTACGACGTTGGCGTCATCTCCGACCACCTGGGACACAACCTTCAGGCCGCACTTCTCATCACCTCGCCGACGCTCCTGATCCTGGCCGCGCTCGCCGCCGCCACGGGACTGAGAACGGTCAAGCGAGACACCGAGGCGATGGAGGAAGCCTGGGCGAGCCGGGAACCGGAGACGGTCGCGGTCTAGTTTCTAGTAGATAAACCCGACCAGCCGCGAGCCCAGCTGTCCGGGCTTGATTGTGCGCTCGTCGATCACGTCAAAGGCCACCCAGTTCATCTCCGACACCAGCCACGAGCCGTCCGAATTGACCGCCTCCACGTACGCGACGTGCCCCGCCCAGCTCTCCCACGTGACCATGATCGCGCCGACCTTCGGCGTCGGGCCGACCGCGTAGCCCATGTACGACGCGTTCTGGTACCAGTAGCCGGCGTCGCCGTTCCACGTCACGTTGCGCTTCGTGGCCACGTAGTAGGTGCACCAACCGACCGGGAACTTGTTGTTCACGTACGGACCAAGGCAGCACCCCATGACCTTGGCCGCGAACGCCGACTGAGTCGAGCCATGAAGGATCTGGAAGAGCGCGGGTGGCGGCGGGAACGCGCCACCGACACCGCCGGGGATGACGAGCAGCGACCCGGACGTCAGCGTCGTCGTGCGCAGCCGGTTGAAGTCGATAATCACCTGTGGATCGACCGAGTACTTCGTAGCCAAGCTCGAGAGCGTGTCGCTCGATTTCGCGTGCACGACGACTCCATGCACCGGCGGGATGTAGATGCGGTCGCCGGTCGCGACCGAGTCGCTCGAATAAAGGTCGGTGTTGGACCAGCGGATCTCCGCCACCGTGACGTGGTACTTGGCCGCAATCGTGGCCAGACTCTCGCCGGCGGCGACTGTATAGGTAAAGGGCTGGTGGTTGACCGGCGCCGCCGTCGGAATCGACAGCGGCTTGTTGATCGTGCCGTAGCGGCCCATGGAGACATCGCCATAGTCGCCGCCACCTCCGACCATGACTGCTTCTGCGTTTACCGGACCCAGGCGCGCGGTCAGCGTCGTCGGAAAATGACGATCAATCGCCGCGTAGCTCGACATGGCCACAGCTATTCCGAGTACGACGGCATGGGTCAGGTAACGATTAATCCGCAGTTGCCTACCCCCGGTAGATTGTGAATCCGCCCTGGCGGCGGGTGGATCCCCAGAAGACCTAGGCACCCTAACAGACAATCGGCGGGGCAGTCAACCCCCACACGGCTACTTATGGGAAGCCCTGAGGCGGCGAGCTGCTCCTCGCGCCCGAATTCGAGACGAATTCGAGGGCTGGGTCGCCATAGGCTACGGCGCCGAACAACAGTTCGCCCGCCGTTACGCCGCCTGGCCTGGCCGAGTAGCCGGTTCATGAGGACGTTCAACGTCCGCTATTGCGGGTACTTGCTCGGCTAGTCGCCGGCTTCGCCTGCCACCCCCCGAAGGGGATCAGGGTCCTCCGCGGACATAAATCGTCTGACCGGATACAAAGCTGGACTCGTCGCTGCACAGAAATGCGATCACGCTCGCGATTTCGTCGGGTTGTCCAACCCTCCGCAGCGGGATCTGCGACGCGGCGCCCAGCTTGAACGCCTCGAAGTCGACACCCATCCGGTCCGCGGTCGCGCGCGTCATGCGCGTCTCCACGAATCCCGGCGCGACGGCGTTGACGTTGATGTTGAACGGGCCCAGCTCGATCGCCAGCGTGCGCGCCATCCCCTGGAGGCCGGCTTTGGCGGCGGAGTAGTTGGTCTGGCCACGGTTGCCGAGCGCCGAGGTCGAAGACAGGAACACCATCTTTCCGGACTTCTGCTCGACCATCGGCTTCTGCGCCGCCCTCGCACACAGAAACGTGCCCTTGAGGTGGGTGTCGATGACCGCGTCCCAGTCGTCGTCCGACATCTTGAACAGCAGGTTGTCGCGGATGATGCCGGCGCAGCACACCAGCACGTCGAGCCGGCCGAGCTCGCGCACCGCCCGCGCCACCATGTCCTCGACCTGCTCGCGGTTGGTGACGTCGCACGCGACAGCCAGACCCTTGAGAGGGTTCGCCACCTCCTCCGCCGGCGCCAGGTCCATGTCCGAGACGACCACGCGGGCGCCCTCGCTTGCGAATCGCTGCGCACTCGCCGCCCCGATTCCTCGGCCGCCGCCGGTGATCAGAACGACGCGATCGTCAAACCTCATTTCGTCTCGGTGTCGAACGCCGTGCCGCCATCCTTTCGGGGGTCGGAGGCACCGGTCAGAAATCCATCACGGTCGGCGACGATCACCTGCGGCCGCGAGAAGTAGGAGTCGTAGTTGAGCGTTCGCCGGTTGACGCTGTATCCGAACCGCTCCAACCCTTCGGTGACCACGTGCGGAATCCGCGCCTCGGCCTGGACCACGTCGCCCTGGAAGTCGACCCGCGGGGCGCTGACGGCCTCGACCGCCGACATCTCGTGGTCGAGCACGTTGACGAGCACCTGCAGCACGCCGGTCACGATCTTCGTCCCGCCCGGCGCGCCCACACACACACGCAGCTTCTTGCCGTCGAACACCATCGTCGGCGTCATCATCGTGACCCGCGTCTTGCCGGGGCGCAGCGAGTTGGGCCGCCCGGGCCGCGGATCGAAGCAGTTCATGTAGTCGTTGTAGCCAAAGCCAAGTCCCGGCGTGACCACGCCGCTCGACGAGCCCAGCGTATGCGTCAGCGAGACCGCGTTGCCGCCGTCATCGACCACGCATACGTGCGTGGTGTCTGCGCGATCCGCAATCACCCCGCGCGCCTTGGCCGCGTAGTGCTTGTCTGTGAGCGCGCCCGTTGGTATCTCGACAAAGCGCGGGTCGGCGACATGCAGTTCGCGGTCGGCCACCGCCCACGCCATCGCCTCGACGAGCAGCCGCGCCGCCTCGCTGCTCGGCCACCCGGCGGCGCCGAGGTCATAGCCCTCGAGGAAATTGAGCATCTGCAGCAGCGTCAGCCCGCCCGCCGGTGGTCCCGCGGCCGCGACCTGCAGCCCGCGATAGGTTCCGCGGATCGGCTCGGTCACGTTGACCTGGTAGCTCTCGAGGTCTTCCTTGGTGATGAATCCGCCGTTGGCGGCAAAGTCCGCTGCGATTGCGTCTGCGACCTCGCCGTGATAGAAGACGTCGGCGCCGCCGGCGACCAGCGTTTCGAGCGTGCGTGCCAGGTCGGTCTGAACCATCACCTCGCCGATTGCGTAGAGCGCGCCGTCACGGGTGTAGATCGCCTTCGCCTCCGGTGTGGTCTGGATCCGCTGCGCGTTCGGTACGACGTCGGGGCCGTAATCGGTGGTCCAGAACCCATGCACGTATCCGGTCACCGGGAATCCGTTGCGGGCCAGGGGGATGGCGGGCTCGATCGCCTCGGCCCACGAGATGGTGCCGAAACGCGTCAGCGCCTCGTGAAGCCCGGCGACGGTTCCCGGCACCGCGACCGATTGGTAACCCACATCGTTCACCCAGCCCTCGAGCACGTAGCCGTAGCGGTCCGCGGCCTCGCGGATGAAGATCGACTCCCACTGGTCCTCGCGCACTCGCGACCCGGCCGTGCCGTAGAACTCGAGCAGCGAGTCCCCCGCCTGGGTGCTGTGCACGAGCATCACGCCGCAGCCGCCGATCCCGCACATCTGCGGGTCGATGACGCCCTGCACGAACGCGCACGTGACAGCGGCGTCGACCGCGTTGCCTCCTCGCCGCAAGACGTCGAGGCCGACCTCGGCCGCCTGCGGTTGCGGGCAGACGATGATCGCCACGGAGCTAAGTTAATTCACCTCCCCGCCCGCAGGGGAGGTCGGCGGCGTAGCCGCCGGGTGGGGACGCTCCCTGAAGAACTACCCGGGCAGCTCGATCGTGAAGGTGCTGCCAGCGCCGCGAGCCGTCTTGACCCGGATCGTGCCCCCATGGCGCTCCACCACCCGCCGGGCGATCGCAAGCCCAAGGCCGCTGCCCGAATCGCTGCGCTGGAAGCGCTCGAAAAGGCGCGGCAGGCGCTCCTCTTCGATGCCGGGGCCATGATCGGCGACGGCGATCACCGGCCCGCCTGACCCGCGCTCCACGCTCAGCCTCACCTGAGCGCCCCGCGGGCTGAAGCGGACCGCGTTGTCGACGAGGTTGGCCACCGCCTCGCGAAGCAGGTCTTTGTCCGCGTTGATGCGGGCCGGCGCGCCGACCTCGGCGACCAGGTCCACGCCAGACGACGCGGCCTGCGCCGTGTAGGCGCGTACGACGTCGGCCGTCAGCTCGGCGAGGTCGACCAGCTCGCGGCGCAGCGGCACGTCCTCATCCGCGTGGGCGAGCGAGCGTAGGCGCGCCAGCATGCGCTTCATCCGCTCCGCCTCGGCGACGCTGTCCACGACCGCTTCCTCGGCCGGCCTGCCGCGGTTGGCCCGGCTGAGGATCGAAAGGTTGGTCATGATCGTCGCCAGCGGCGTCGCCACCTGGTGGGAGACGTCGGTCAGGAACCGTCGCTGCGAAGCCAGCACGCTTTGGAGCTGTTCGTTCGCTTTCGCCTGCGCCTCGATTGCGCGGTTCATGCGATAGATCATCGGCAGCACTACCAGGGGCAGCAAAGCAGCGAGGGGTGCCTCGATGAGCAGCACCGACATCGTCACCGCGCAAGCTGCCAGCGTCACCGTCGCCGGCCATGTCGCCAGGGCGGCTGATCGCAGGAGCGCCAGGTAGGGCCTGTGCATGTGGAGCGATGGCGGCAGGACCCCCAGGCCCAGGTTCACCGCGATGTAGACGAATGCCGCCAGCGTGGCGCGCGCGTCTCGCGCCACGTCAGCGGTCGGACCAATCGCACCGACCAGCGCCGCCAGCGCTCCGGCCACCAGCACGTTGCCGGCGTTAAAAGCGCTCTCCGCCCAGCTGCGGCGGATGAAGCGGTTGCCGGCAAGAACGCTGAGCGCGGCCGTCGCCGGTCCGAGACCAGTGGGCAGCAAGAGGACGGCAACCAGGCAGGGCAGCGCGCCGAGATTGATCTTCTGCTGGGGGCCGATCTTCACCGGGAACCGCTCCGCGAGTGCCACAGCGGCGAAGCACGCGAGGATCAGCAGCAGCCGCCACCCGGCGGCGACGTTGAAGCCTCCCACCACGGCGGCGATGACCGCCAGCACAATGCCCAAAGCAGGCACGCCGACCAGTGCGGCCTTCAGCGGTTTCGCGAAGGTCGAAGAGGAGGCGACCATCGGTCTCAGCTGGTGGGCACGTCCAGGTAGAGAGTCGTGGCGCCGCCGCCCGCGACCGTGGCCGAGGTGCTCACCTTGAATTTCTTCACCGTGGCGGTGACGTTGGCAGTGGTGATGCTCGAGGGCACGGCGACTTGGATCGTGATCAGGGTTCCGCCCCTGCCATCGGGCGCTGTCCCTGCCTGAACCTCCACGGCGTTTATGTACCTGGCCTGCGACGCGGGCACGCTGACGCTGCTGTTCACGGTGAGGTTTGAGCCGCCCGGAGTCTGTACCAGGACGGGCGGATCATACAGGCACCACGCGATGTTGGCCGAGGCCGAGCCGGCGCCCCCGATCACCATCACCCCCGCCGCCAGCACGCCGCCCACCACGCTCCTCGCCTTCATGTTCCTGTTGCCCCCTAATCCGGACTGAATCTGTAACCGAGACCGCGAACCGTGTGAATCAACCTCGAAGCACCATCTTGCTCGAGCTTCTGCCGGATCCTCGACACGTGGACCTCGAGGGAGTTTGACTCCGGGCCGGTCGTGACCGCCCAGACCGCCTCCGCCAGCTGCGCGTACGTGACCAGCTGGCCGCTGCTGCGCATGAGGGCAGCGAGGATGCGGAACTCGATGCCGGTCAGGCCGAGCTGGCGCCCGGCGCGCGTTGCTCTGCCGTCGCTCAGGTCCACGACCACGTCACTCGAGACCAACCGCGCGCCCCCCTTGCCCCGGTGGCGGCGGATGACCGCCTCGACCCGCGC
Organism: Chloroflexota bacterium; assembly: GCA_005882115.1. Classification (GTDB taxonomy): domain Bacteria; phylum Chloroflexota; class Dormibacteria; order Dormibacterales; family Dormibacteraceae; genus 40CM-4-65-16. The sequence continues at coordinate 8,075 of VBEG01000029.1, read as the reverse complement.
CATCAGCTCTTCCAGGGCGAAAGGCTTGGAGACGTAGTCGTCGGCGCCAAGCTTGAGGCCCGCGATCCGGTCGCTGACCGACGAGCGGGCGCTGATGCCGACGAGAGCCGCGTCCGTCTCGGCCCGGAAGGCCTCGAACAGCTCTGGACCGTCGTTGTCGGGGAGCATCAGGTCGAGGAGCACGACGTCGGGGTTCCATTCCCTAACGAGCTCCAACCCCCGGCCAGCCGACTCGACCGCACGGACTGTGTAGCCTTCCTCACCGAGCCCGGTGGCGACCGCCCGCGCGAGGCGCCGGTCGTCCTCCACGAGGGCGACCTTCCACTTGATGGGCATGCGCAATTCTCACATGGAATCGCGGGCTCTCAAGCGGTAACCGCGTAACGGCTGAATTGGGAGGCTCGTTCGAACCCAGCGTGGGCGAAGAGGGATGAGGAGGGTGCCGGCGCCCTTGCGCCGGCTGACGCTGACCGTCCCGGTGGTCGTCGCTCTGCTCGCGCCCAGCGCCGCCACGCTCTGGATCTGGACCCCGAGCGGAGATGACGTCCAGGCTCGGGTCGAGGCCCTGGCCCGCTCCCACGGCGTGGACGTGCTGGGCGAAAACCAGGTGCCGCGTCAGCTTGCCGAAGCCGTGGTCGCGATCGAGGACGAGCGCTTCTACGCGCACCACGGGATCGATTCCATCGGCCTCGCCCGCGCGGCGCTCTACGACGTGAGCAACCTCTGTCTATGCCAGGGGGGCTCGACGATCACGGAGCAGCTGGTCAAGGACGTCTACCTCGGGGGTTCCGACCGCGGCTACAACAAAATCCAGGACCTGGTCCTGGCGCTGAAAGTGGAGCGCATCCTCAACAAGAGGCAGATCCTGGCCGACTACTTGAGCGAGATCACGACCGGGTTCGGCCGGTACGGGGTCACCGAGGCGGCGTGTGCGTACTTTCGCGCGCCTCTAGAAAGATTGACCCTCGGGCAGTACGCGCTCCTGGCCGGCGTGACGCAGGCGCCGTCGGTCTACGACCCGACGGTGAACCCGGACGCAGCTCGGGCCAGACGCGCCCAGGTGCTGGCGCAGATGGTGGTGGAGCACTACATCTCGGCCGCGCAGGCGCAGGCGGCCGGAGCGGAGCCGGTGCTCGGGAATGGGCCCGGCTGCTGAGCCCCTCTTCTTCCTCATTCATGAGGAAGTACCCGCCGAAGGCGGGGATGGGGCTGACCAGACTTGCTTAGCCTCGCCAGGCCGGCGGCGAGGTCGCGTCGAAGCCGTTGTTTGTCGTCATTTGGATCGGTCTGATCACGACGGCGGGCGCGGCCGAGGGACTCGGGAGCGGACCGTTGTGCGGGCCGCCCGGGGTCGGCGTGGGCGCCGGAGTCGGAACCGGCGCGTAGGCCGCTCGGGGCAGCCACCACAGCTGAAACGGCCCCGCGGCCACACCCGGCGCGAGGTACGCGATCCCCGATCCGTCCGGTGCCCAGGTCGGCTGCGCGACCAGCTGATTGGTGATGATGTTCTTGCGGGCGCCCAGTGTCGAACCGTTCCACGAGGCCACGGTCAGGTAGGACAGCTGCTTCTCGTAAGTGCAGATCATCGCGATCTGGGTTCCATCCGGCGAGACCGCCGGGTTGCGGCAGTCTTCCCCCGGAGTGGTCAGCGCCTTGCCCGGAGCGTAGGCGCGGTTGGTAAACCACAGCCTGCCGACCAGCTTCTCGTCGGGCCCGTAATCGTACTTGGTGTAGATGACCCCGCCCGAGACCGGGACCGGCTGAACGTCGCCGCCGGTGTAGTCCGCGGCGTTGGTCCACAGCTTGCCCTGCGTGATCGTGCCCCCGAATGGCATCGCCCAGATCGACAGCACCACGTCGTAGTCGAACTTCGGCTTGTCGTACGCCATCCACAGCGTCTTGCCGTCGGCGCTGAGGCGCGGATAGAACGACCAATGGTTCTGGCCTGTGTCGTAGGCAAGCCGCGGCGGCGCCGCGTTGCTCGTCACCTTGCGCACCACCGTGCCGAACCGGTTGAGGACGTAGACGTCCGAGTACAGCGCCGCCTGCTTGACCGCGATGATCGAGCTGCCGTCCGATGACAGGGACGGTTGCGTCCACCCCGCCTCGGGCGTGAGCTGGTGGAAGCGCCCCGCGGCGAGGCTGTAGATCGCTCCGGACTGGGCGAGGTAAAGCGTGCCCGGAAGGGTCAGCGCCTGCGCCCGCGGCGACGCGGAGGTCGGTTTTGCGGGCGGCACCGAAATCTTAGATGTCTTGGTCCCGAGATAGACGAAGGTCAGCGGACCGCAGACCAGCATCAGCAGGGCAAGCGCAGCGCCAAGGACGAAGCGCGAGATCATGGGAAGTACTGGTGCACCAGCGGCAGGATCAGGCCCCAGTTGGCTCTGATGCTGCCGCCAGGACCGTCTCCGTGCGTGTACGGCGGTAGCAGGATGATCTGGCGGATCTGGTCGGGGTTGTCGAAGCTCGCCGCGAGCGGCAGGAGCGCCGCGACGCGCGAGAGGCCGATGCTGGTCTTGAGCTCGCCGCCGATCGCCTTGGTGAGGCCCGGAAGGTCCTCGGGCGAGAGCTGGGTCGCCTTCTGGCGGATCGCCATCAGCACCTGCTGCTGTCTCTGGGAACGGCCGAAGTCGCTCTGCAGGTCGCCGTGACGCGAGCGCACGTACTGCATGGCGTGGAGGCCATCCAGATGCTGCGGCCCGCCGAGTACGGCGACTCGCTCGTAGTCGTACGGCCAGCTGCTGTAGATGTCCGCGGGGTAGTAGTCGTCCATCACCGGATGACTCGTGACCACGTCGATGCCGCCGATGGCGTCGATCAACTTCACGAGCCCAAGCAGGCCTACCCAGATGTAGTCGTTGATGTGGACGCCGAAGTCCTGCTGCACGGTCGCGATCGCGGCGCCGGCGCCGCCATAGGAGTAGGCGCCGTCGATCTTGCCGAAGCCGCCGGTCGACAGCGGCACGTATAGGTCGCGCGGAATCGAGAGCATCGTCACCTGCTTGGTCGACGGAACGACGCGGACCAGGATCATCGACTGCGTGAGCACGTGGTCGCCGATGAACTTGGAGTCGTCGTCGGAGCCGAGCAGCAGCACCGTGAAGGCGCCCGTGATCGGGCTGGACGAGGGCGATTGCGAGGGTGCGGGCGACGTGAGCAGGTCGGTGGGCGAAGGCGTCGGCACGCGGATCACCTGGCCCGTGGAATCGAGCGCGAGCTGAGCTGCGGGCAGGAAATAGGCGAGGCCACCCGCCACCGACGAAAGCACGATGGCAAGCAGGACAAGGAAGCTGGTGCGTAGTGGGCTAAGCCGCCGGCGAGATGCTCTGACGCGGTGCCCCGGTCTGAGGCCAAGGAGCACGGGTGAGCATTCTAGACCTTGACGCGGTATGCCTTTGTAAGCGAGCTGTTAACGGTGCTGAAGTTTTGCAGGTGCGCCCGCCCCGCCGGGGCCAGGTTCGCCTACCTGTGGACCGCCAGCTGGACCGCCTTGACCGCGAGGAGCACGATCGAGAGCACGAGGTAACCGCTCAGTGCCCCGATCGCCGCGCGGCGGGCAAGCGACCACGTCGGACGTTCCAGGAGAGCCAGGGCGGGCATGCGCCAGTTCTCGCGCTCCCGGCGTGAGATCTCGGGCTCGCGGGGCCGGCCACGCGAGATGAGCCAGCTCCAGGCGCTCCCCGCCGCCAGGATGAGAGCCGCCGCGGAACCGAGGACGATGAGCAGCATGGTGACGTCGATTGACGGAATCACAGTCGAGACGACCAGGATCAGTGACAGCACGAGCATCGCCCCGACGATGACTCCGGCGACCGTATTCAGCCAGGGCTTGTTCACCCAGGGGCCGAGCACCTGGCGGTCGTTGCACAGCAGGACGGCGAACACGGTTGCACTCGGAAGCATGATGCCTGCGAGAGCTTGGACCGCGGTGGTGATGAGCCCCAACGGCGCGTACGGGATGAGGACGATGGCGGCCGCGACCGCGACCATCGCCGTGTACGAGGAGTAGAAGAGCTTGGCCTCGCGCACGCCGCGGTGCAGCGAGTGGCGGAGGCCGAAGACGTCACCGAATGCATACGACGTCGCCAGCGTCACCGCTGACGCGCCGACGATCGATGCGTCGAAGAGCAGCAGCGCGAAGATCGCGCCCGCCGCGGGCGAGATGTGCATGTGCAGGCCGCGCGCGACGTGCAGGGCGTCCTGGTAGTGACCGAACTCGGCCGTGCCCGAAAACGCGGATGCGGTCGCCATCATGATCGCCGCCGCGCCGATCACGACGACGAAGGCGCCGATCACCGTGTCCGCTTTCTCGTACTCGAGCCAGCGCGGCGTGATGCGCTTGTCGATGACGTTCGACTGCTGGAAGAAGAGCTGCCAGGGCGCGACGGTCGTGCCGATCACGGCCACGATCAGCAGTGCCGAGTTGGACGTGAGACCACCGTCGACGCCAGGAATGACGAACCCCTTCAGCGCGGCGCCGGGATCGGGATGGCTGAGAAGGACCAGCGGCAGGACGAGAAGGCTGGCAAACAGGAAGACGAACATCGCGCGCTCCCAGCGGCGGAAGTTGCCGCTGATCGTGATGCCTATCAGAATCGCGGCCGCGACCGGGACGACGATCACGGGATGCAGGCCGAAGTACTGGCCGGCGAGGCTGATGCCCATGAACTCCGTGCTGATGGTCAGAAAGTTCAGAAGGAATATGCCCGCGACCGAGTACACTCCCCAGAACCGGCCGAAGCGCTCGCTGATGAGCCGCGCGTAGCCGACGCCGGTCACCGCGCCCAGCCGGACGACCATCTCCTGGTTGACGATCAAAACCGGAATCAGCAGGACCAGCGTCCAGAGCAGCGAGTAGCCGAAGTCCTGGCCGGCCTGGGCGTACGTGGAGACGCCGCCGGCGTCGTTGTCGCCGACCATGACGATGAGCCCCGGACCGACGATCGCGGCGAGCGTGAGGAGGCGGCGCCGCCAGGTCCGGCGCGGCGTGACGTCGCTGACGCGGATGGTGCCGAACGCGCCCTGGATGTCGCCCTGGTTCAGCTCGTCGAGAAGGGCTGACGTTGGTTTCAAGCGCGAGTCCTTGCGGTTTGGCTCGCGCTCGCCCATGAGGGTCTAAACGCCCGTGCTTGCTTCGGCGCGGTCGCGCCACTGGTCCGGGATCAACTCCGCAATGACATCGTCGGAGGAGATCGCGCCGATCAGGTTTCCGGCCGCGTCGACCACGCCGAGCGCGGTGAGGTTGTAGTCGGCCATCATCAGCGCCACGTCGGCGAAATCCGCGTTGCCGTGCACCGACACCCGGGTGAGCTCGAGCTCGTCGAGCTTGCGCGTGTGCTCGCTGCGAAGGAGCTCGACGAGGCCGATGCTTCCGACGTATCTACCGTCCTGCTCGGTGATGAAGACCGTCGCCAGCAGCTGGTGCGGCGTCTTGTCGTCCGTGCGTACGGCTTCGAGGGCCATGTCGACGGTAGCTCCGCGAACGACCCACACGTAATCGGGGCTCATCATTCCGCCCGCGGTCGTCGGGTGGTACTGGAGCAGCTTGCGCAGCTTGAGCTGTTGGCTGGTCGACATCATCTCGAAGACCGGTTTGCGCCTTTCCTGGTCGAGCTCGCCGAGCAGGTCCGCGGCGTCGTCGGGCGCCATCCGCTCGAGGATGCGTGCCGCCTCTTCGTTGGATTTCGAGTTCAGGAACTCGACCTGGTGCTCGGCATCCAGCTCTTCGAAGATGTCGGCCGTGAGCGCGGGGTCGCTCTCGACCGCCTCGATGATCTCCTGTCCCTCCTCGTGTGAGGCGCCCTCGATGATGTCGGCGATCTGGGCCGGATGCAGCCGGCGCAGGCGCTGGAGCGGCATCAAAAGCTTGGCGGTCGGCACCTGGCCTACGAATGGCTGGATGTCCTTCCAGTCGAGGATGGCGTGGCGGCGCAGGTCCGGGCGTCCGCGTCGCGGCAGCAGCCGGCGGAGCATAGCCTGCGGGCTGCGGTCGATTCCGGAGAGGTACCAACCGTCATCGCTCGGCGACAGGACCAGGTCGTGGGCCTGGACGATCCGGCCTTTGACCACATCGACGAGATGCCGGCCAAGCACGTCGGTGGCAAGCAAGACCTCACCGGGACGGCGCTGGAAGGCCTCGGTGCGGATCGTGTGCGTGTTGAGTCGCACACCGCCGGGCTCGAGTGAGTCGATCAGGCCTTTGCCGATGAACACGTCTTGCGCGCCGACTCGCACCTTGAGCCCGGTCACCGGCGGATACGCGCCGTCCGAGAGCTTGACGATGAAGTCTTCGACCCGGCCGACCTCCGTTCCTGCCGGGTTGAGGACCGGGCTGCGCAGTAGCTGCGTCAGCATCACCCGGCGCTTGTCGCGATGCGCCCTCGGTGCGTCCATGCTGCCGTCGTCGTCTCGATCACTCATGCTTGTCCCCTTTTCCCCTCAACCGGCCAATTATCTGCCCTTCGGCAAGGGCCTCCCGAGCCTCGGGGACGAGCCAGATCAACAGGCCCAGCGCCGCCAGGTACTGCACCCACCACCACCCGGTCAGCATGCTCACGAGCAGTCCGGCGAGCGTCACCCCGGCGAGGTACGCGCAGCTGACCGACTCCGCGATGTCGGCGCGCAGCGAGGGGCTGCCCAGGACGCGGTTGACGCGGCGCTTGAGGTGCGCCAGCAGCGGCATCGCCGCGACGGCGACGGCGCTGATCACGATGCCGGCGATCGAGCCCTCGGGCGTGAGCCGCAACGCCAGCCCCACGAGCGATGAAATCAAGACATAGGCGCAGAGCAGCACCAGCAGCAGCGCTGAGATCCGGGTGGTCGTCGTCTCGATATCTTCAACCTCGTCTGTGGCGGCGCCCTTCGCCTCGAGCGACAGGCGGCGGAAGACGACGATCCCGCTCAGCAGCTCGATCACAGAGTCGATACCGAAAGCGGTCAGCAGGACGCTGCGCGCCGCAACTCCCGCGCCGATGCTGATCACCGCCTCGATCAGCATCCATGCGATGGTCGCGACCTCGAGCTGCTTGCCGAATCTGAGCGCATTTGCGCGCGTGATCTCCACGGCAGCATTGTCTGTTAGCTAGGATCGCTTCGGCAGTGGCTCTCCGGTCTGAGGCTTATCGCGTGGAACTGAGGGGACTCGAAGAGTGGGAGCCCTACCTGAAGAAGCACTCTGGGTTGCCAGGCCCGCGGGCCAACCTCGAGCTCGTCGCTGCGGTCGCCGAGGAAGCGGATCCCGACCGCTTGTGGCGGTTTTCGGCCTCGAGCGACGAGTTTCTCGCGCTGTGCGGCACCGCGGGGCTCGGCCGGATCGCGCTGCTCGAGCCGGAGACGGTGATGACCTGGCTTCGCGAGCTTGCTTCCGACTCGCGCTGGCGCGTGCGCGAAGGTGTCGCGTTGGCGCTGCAGCGTCTGGGTCGCGAGAACATGCCGAAGCTGCTGGCGGAGATGACTGTGTGGGCGCGCGGTGACGCATTCGTGCAGCGCGCGGCGGTAGCGGGACTGTGCGAGCCGGCGCTGCTGAATAACAACGCCGACACGGTCGCCGTGCTCGCGATCCTGGATGGGATCACGAGGTCGTTGGCGTCGACGACCGACCGGCGCGGTGAGGGATTTCGGGTCCTGCGCCGGGCGCTCGGCTACGCCTGGAGCGTTGCCGCGGCAGGCGCGCCATCGAACGCCAAGCCGTACCTCGAGAAGTGGATCCGCTCAACCGATAAAGATGTGGCATGGGTCATGAAGACAAACTTGAGCAAAGCTCGCATGGCCGGCGTTCGCGCGAATCTGGTTGCTTCACGTCCCCACCCAGCGGGGAGGTCGGCGGCGAAGTCGCCGGGAGGCGGCAAACGTTAAGGATTCCCGACACTGCATTTGAAGTTCTCGGGTCAGGCCGGCTTGCCCACATCGTCACGCTCAACCCCGACGGCAGCCCGCAGATGTCGTGTGTGTGGGTCGGCGTCGACGACGGCGAAATCGTGCTGGCGTCGCTTCCCCGAAACCGCAAGGTCCGGAACATCGAGCGCGATCCGCGCGTGATTCTTTCCATCGAAACGGGACGCAAAGGCCGCAACGGG
>VBEG01000126.1 GCA_005882115.1 Chloroflexota bacterium | reverse complement strand
AGGCCTGCGCCGGTTTGACGACCTTGGCGCCCGCGCGCTGTGCCTGCCCGATCATCTCGTCGACCTCTTTGTTCGAGGACACGATGAAATGGAAGGTCACACCGGTGAAGCCGCTGCCCTCAGGCGCGACCCCCGCGTCGGCGGCCAGCGCCTCCCTCGGATACAGCCCGAACTCCGACGAACCGTCGCCGAGCTTGAACGAGACGAACTGCGGGTAATCCTTGTCGATCGGGCACCCAAGGCCCTCGCCGTAAAAGCTCTTAGCCCGGCCCAGGTCCTTGACCCCGATGAGAATCGCGGTGATCTGTGGGTTCATCGTCATGGCTCCTTGTCACGTTGAATGGTTTCCGTCCGTCACCCTGGTAGACGGATCTCAACGAAGGAATGTGACCGATGAATCAGCATGACTGGATGGCGGAACAGTTCGAAGCGCACCGCCAACGACTGCGGACGGTCGCCTACCGCATGCTCGGCTCGCAAAGCGAGGCCGATGACGCCGTGCAGGAGACGTGGCTGCGGCTGAGCCGTGCCGATACGAGCGGTGTCGAGAACCTGGGAGGTTGGCTGACCACCGTCGTCGGTCGTGTTTGCCTCGACATGTTGCGTTCGCGCAAGTCGAGACGTGAACATCCACTCGACACGACGGTCATCGAGCCGGCAGCGGACCCGGAGCATGAAGCGGTGATGGCCGACTCGATCGGCCTGGCGCTGCTCGTCGTGCTCGAGACCCTGAGCCCCGCCGAGCGGGTGGCGTTCGTGCTGCATGACATGTTCGGGATGCCGTTCGAAGACATCGCTCCGATCGTCGGCCGCTCGGAGGTTGCGACCAGGCAGCTGGCGAGCCGGGCGCGGCGCCGGGTCCAGGGCGCCGATGTGGCCACCGAGTCCAGCCTCGAGCGTCGCCGCGAGATCGTCGACACATTCCTGGCCGCCTCGCGCGGAGGCGACTTCGGTGCACTGCTCGAGTTGCTCGACCCTGAGGTCGTCCTGAAGGCCGACGCCGCGGCGGTGCAGATCGGAGCGGATGAAAGGATCCACGGCGCCCACGAGGTCGCCCGCACCTTCGCCGGCCGCGCTCGCGTCGCGCAGCCGGCGCTGGTCGAAGGCTCTCCGGGCCTCCTTTGGGCGTCGGCGGGCAGGCCGAAGATTGCGTTTGCCTTCACGATCGCGGACGACAAGATCGTGGCGATCGAGCTGATCGGCGATCCGCGGCGCCTGGAGCAAGTTGAGCCGACTTGATTTGTCGCGAGGCCTATGGCAGCTTTGCGTTGACAGGGCGCGTCGTTCAGGGACGGAGCTAGGGGAGAGTTAAGGCAGTGCGAAAGTCGCTCATGCGAACGATGGGAGTCCTGGCCGGCGTCGGCGCCACCACCGTGTCCGTGCGCTAGATCGGAGGGGGAAGCGCCGCCACGACCGCCGCTGCGCCGATGACGAGCGTCGCGAGGGCCAGCTCGCCACGGTGGCGCCTGAGCCTGAGCGCCGCCAGCGCCGCGCCAAGCACCAGCACTTTGACCATCAGGACTTGACCGTAACCCGAGCTAATCAGCGCTGCGCCGAAATGCGTGTGTGCGAAGGCCAGCAGGAGCCCGGTGCCGATCGCCGTCGCAAGCGTGCCGAGCGCGTAGCGCCCAAAGTGTCTGTCAGGCGCCAGGACGAAGGCGGCAATCCCGCCGACCCATAGGCCGATCGCGGCGACGTGAACCGAGACCAACAACTGGCCCGCACCGGGGAGTCCCGCGATCGCGTGCGCGCTCGCACCGTCGAGCAATGCGTCGGCGGCGCCAATCGCCAGCACCGGCCAGGAGCGGCCGGTCGCGAGCACTGTCCACGCGAGGAGTGCCGCTCCGAGGCGTAATCCCAGGAGGCGGCCGAAGTTGGAGCCGAGCACAGCAAGCGCGGTGTCGCCATCGAAGCTCAGGCTCGCGAGCTGCGCGATCAGAGACACGGGCTCTGCAGCGATCAGCAGGACGAGGCCGGCGCCGACCAGGCGAAGCGGCGCGCCCGCTCGCTTGATGAGCGCGCCGTAGGCGACGACGCCGAACGTCAGGGCGAAGCCGATGAAGTGAATCCATCTCGCGAGCGCCTGCAGCGCGAGGCCGAGCGGCGTCGAGGTGCCCGCCTCGCCGGTACCGAGCAATCCCGAATACGGGTTCGCGCTCGGATGGCCGACCGAGAATGCGAATGCCCCTCGCGACGGATGCGTGTCCGCTGCAAAAACCTGCCAGCTGACCACATACGTCCCGACTTCAGCCGACGCGAGCGAAGCGGACAGGACGGCACCCTCCTCCCCCACGCGTCCGGCGACCTGCGAGCCTGATGGGCTGAAGACCTTGATCCCCGCACCCGCGGGCGTCACCTGCTCGCTGAAGACCAGGGTGATCGCGGCCGGGGCGGCCTGGAGCAAGGAGCCGGGAGCAGGGTCCGACTGGAGCAGCAGGGCGTGGGCGGACGCGGCATGGGGAATCAGTGCGATGGCGATGGCGATGACCGCGACGGCGATCCTCCTCCCCACGCGGTGGGGAGGTCGGGCCGCGGCGCGGCCCGGGTGGGGCCGCACGCGGATCAGGAGTAGGCGGGGGCCTCCGCCCCGACGCCCGGCTCGGGAACGACCACCGTGCCAGGGCGCTCCCGCGCAATCCGCAGCACCAGGCCGGCCGCGACCAGACAGAGCAGACCGGAGCTCATGAAGGCGAGCTGGTAGTCGCCGAAGAACGTGCGCACCGCGCCGGCCGCGAACGCGATCGTGGCGGCACCCATCTGGTGGGCGGCGAAGATCCACCCATAAACGATGGCGAAGTTCTGCGCGCCGAAGACACGACGCGCGAGCTGCACCGTGGGCGGCACGGTCGCCACCCAATCCAGGCCGTAGAAGACGATGAAGAGGATCAGTGCGAACAGCGGGCTGCCGAACACATAGGGAAGGAAGAGGAGAGACAGGCCGCGCAGCCCGTAATAGAAGAACAGCAGCCATCGGCTGTCGAAGCGATCGGTCAAATAACCCGACGCGAGAGTGCCGATCACGTCAAACACGCCGATCACCGCGAGAAGACTTGCGGCGGTGACCTCGGCCATGCCGTGGTCCATCGACGCCGGGATGAGGTGCGTGCCGATGAGGCCGTTGGTCGACGCTCCGCAGATGAAGAAGCTTCCGCCGAGGAGCCAGAAGTCACGTGATCTGACTCCCATGCGCAGGCCGCGAAACGCGTTGGCGATCGGGCTTCCGGTGTTGGTTGGCACAGTATCGGCTTCGGTCGCGCCGAAGGCGCGGAGGCCGAGGTCCGACGGACGGTTGCGTAGGAAAAGGGCGACCACCGGCACCACGGCGAGGGCGGCGACTGCGACCGCGATCGCCGCGAGCCGCCAGCCGGCGCTCTGCGCGAGCCACCCGAGCCCGGGCAAGAAGATGAGCTGTCCGGTCGCGCCGGCGGCGGTCAGCGCACCGAGAACGAGTCCCCGCCGGTGCACAAACCAGCGGTTCGCCACGGTCGCCGCGAGCACTGAAGCCATGCACCCTGTGCCCAGCCCGACGACGACGCCCCACAGCAGATACAGCTGCCACGGCGCGTTCATCACCGTCGTCAGGAGAGCGCCGGTGGCGACGGTGATCAGAGCGCCCACGGTGACGACGCGCAGCCCGAAGCGGTCCATCAGGGCAGCGGCGAACGGGCCCGTGAGCCCGAACAAGATGAGGTTGATTGAGACCGCGATGGAGATGATGGCGCGGTTCCAACCGAACTCGTTTTGCAGCGGAACGATCAGCACGCTGGGAGTCGCTCGAAATCCCGCGGCGCCCATAAGCGCGACGAACGTGACCGCCGCGACCACCCACGCGTAATGGATTCGCCTCACCTGGCTACCTGGTGAGAACTTGAGGCGCACCGGAAAACATTCCGGCGACTCTAACCCGTCACCCGCCCGCATCGTGAGGACGGCCTTCCACTTGGTGCCGTCCAGGTAGACCATTACCTTATTAACCAACGCTCGCTGGGAGGGGCCACAAATTGGAGACGCTCGCAAGGACCGAACCCGCTGTCGACGCATTGGGCACGGCTGAGTCGCGACCCTTCCACGGAAAGGATCTCCTCCAGCAGGTCCTGATCTCTTCGCTGGCGGTCGCGCCTGACGGCTCTTCGGTGGTCTATGTCCGGCGCACGGTCGAAGATGGCAAATACGCGCGAAGGCTGTGGAGGGTGAGCTTCAGTGGAGGAGCGCCCGACCAGCTGACGTCGGCCCTCGCCGGCGATGGACGCCCCCGCTACTCACCGGACGGAAAGAGTCTGGTTTTCATCTCCGACCGTTCGGGCAAGCCGCAGGTGTGGCTGATCTCGCTGAGCGGCGGCGAGCCGAGGCAGCTGACCGACCTCCCCGGCGGCGTGGGCGCGGCCGACTGGTCACCAGACGGCAAGAGCCTGCTCCTGCTGGCGGGGTCGGGCGAGAAGCGATTCCTCGTCGGCAGTCCAGACGACCCGGTCGCGAGGCGGATCCGCGACTACACATGGCGCATGGACGGCGTGGGCTATCGAGACGAGTTCACCTCGATCTGGGAGACGCAAATTTCGGGAGGCAAGCCGCGCCGGATCACCGAGCCTACGTACAACGTCGAGGCGGCGGCATGGTCGCCTGACAGCAAGAGCATCGCGTTCGTCGCCGACCGCCGGCCCGAGGCAGCGCTGGACGAGTACCCGTCGCTGTGGGAAATCTCGAGCACGGAAATCGACTCCAGCCCGCAACAAATAGCCGTGTTGAAGGGCGCGGTGGTGAACGTGACCTGGGCGCCGACGGCGCGGATCGGGTTTCTCGGCATAAATAAGGAAAAAGCACCCGGGTGGGCAAACGTCGATCTGTACTTCATCGACGGCGCGCGCACCCAGCTGGTCGGCGCCGGCCGCGACCTGAACATCCAGAACAGCAGCTACGGCGATTACATGGACGGCGAGAACTTCGGGCTGCCGCCTCTCGTTTCGCTCGACGGTCAGCACGTGGTCGGGCTGGTGGCACACGAGGGGTTCAGCCATCCCTACAGCTTTGGTGTCGACGGCGAGGTCGCCGCGCTGGCGGAGCCCGATGCCGTATGCGTCGCGATTGGCGCTGGCGGCGACCGCGTGGCGGTGGTGGCGTCGAGTGGCGGCCCTTCGGAGGTCTACGCGGTCGAGGACGGCAAGCTTCGGCAGCTGACCAATGACGGCAGCCGTTGGTTCGGTCCGTTTCGCCGGCCGATCGAGCAGGTCCGGATCGACCACCCGGAGGGCCACAAGCTGGACGTCTGGCTGCTCCGCGCCCGCGGCCGCGAACAAACGCGAATGCCTCTCGTCCTGGACGTGCATGGAGGGCCGTACGCGTCGTTCGGAGCGACGCCATGGCTCGAGATGTCCGCGCTGGCGGACGCAGGGTTCCACGTGGTCTGGTCGAACCCTCGGGGCTCGGCGAGCTACGGCGAGGCGTTCACGCGAGCCGTGGCAGGCCAGTGGGGCGACCGGGACTCGAGCGACCTGCTGCGAGTCGTCGATTGGGCGGTCGAGCAAGGTCTCGCCGACCGCGGCCAGGTCGGGATCATGGGACTCTCGTATGGCGGCTTCATGACGAACTGGATGCTCGGCCATCACCCAGGGGTGTTCGCCGCGGCGGTCAGCGAGAACCCGGTCAGCGACATGCTCGCCGAATACGCCAGCGCAGATTTCGGGCGCATCATCGGTCGCTCGGCGGTCGGCGAAGACAACCCTTGGGAGCACCCGATGGAGTTCTTGGAGCGGTCACCGTACTTCTCGATCCACCGCAACCAAGCACCGCTGCTCCTGCTGCAGGCCGAGAACGATCTTCGCTGTCCGGCCGTGCAGTCCGAGATGGTGTTTGCGATCCTGCGCTCGCTGGGCCGCGAGGTCGAGATGATCCGCTACCCCGGCGAGTCGCACGTGATGCTGGCGATCGGCAGGCCAGACCGTCGCGTCGACCGGATCGAGCGGATCGTCGACTGGTTCGAGAAACACCTCCGACCCAGCGGGTAGTGGCCGGCCCACCCTCGGATAGTCCGGACTGTCCGAGGTTTGCTTCGGACTTCAGCCCGGTTTGTCCAGACTATCCGTTGATAGTTCTCATGCTCGCCCGGCCGATGCTCGCGTTTGTGCTCGTCCTGGCGGACGTGGCCGAAGCGTAGCGCGCGTCATCATATCGGCGGATGCAATGCCGTCATCTCGACGCGATCAAGGACGTCCAGCCGCGCACCCCCGACGGCTGTGAGGAGTGCCTGGCGATGGGAGACGAGTGGGTTCACCTCCGCCTCTGCATGAGCTGCGGTCATGTCGGCTGCTGCGACGATTCGAAGAACCGCCACGCCCGGGCCCACGCCGGGACGGGCAGCCACCCGATCGTGCGGTCGTTCGAGCCAGGCGAGCGCTGGCTCTACTGCTTCATCGACGACGAGGTCGTCGGCGAGGCGTAAGTGGCAGGCCAGGAGCTCGCGGACACCATCGCGGGCTTCGCGCTGTTCGCCGACCTTTCGACGCCGCAGCGCGAACAGGTCGTCGACGTCTTCAGCGAGCAGTGGTTCGGCGATGGCGAGAAGGTCCTTCGCCAGGGCCTGAGCGGATCCGGCCTCTACGTCGTGCTCGACGGCGCGGCGGCGATCCGTATTGATGGCGTCGACCGCGCAACGCTGCGAGCGGGCGACTACTTCGGGGAGATCTCCTGCCTCCTGGGAGAGGCGCCCACCGCGGACATCGTCGCCATGGGTTCGCTGCGATGCCTGGTGCTCTCCAGCTCGCAGGTCGAGAGCTTCTTGAAATCGAACCCGAGCGTGATGTACCGCCTGCTTCAAGGCGAAGCGCGCAAAGTTCGCACCACGACCAAGTGGCTCAGCTAGACGGCAGACCGTTTCCGCCCGGTCGGTATCCGCTGGTCGTGGTCGGCAGCGGACCGGGCGGCATGCAGCTTGCGTACAGCTTGAGCCGGCTCGGGGTCGAGCATGCGGCGCTGTCGGCAGACGACGCGCCGGGAGGGATGTTCCGCAAGTGGCCTTTGTTCCAGCGGATGCTCAGCTGGACCAAGCCCTACACCGGATTCCAGCCTGGTTCGCGCGAGTTCGAGCGCCACGACTGGAACAGCCTCGCGGGCGACGAGCCCGCGCACCGCGGGCTGATGGCGAGCGTGATGGACGGCACCTCGTACTTCCCGTCGCGGCCGGAGATGCAGCGCGGCCTCGAGCTGTTCGGGGAGCGAACGCGACTGCAGGTGAGGTACGGATGCCGCTGGGAAGCGACCCGGAAGGACGGTGACGATGTCGTGCTGACCACATCGGACGGCGAGTACCGCGCGCCCCGCGTCGTGTTCGCGGTCGGCGTCGCCGAACCGTGGAAACCTCCGATCCCTGGGCTGGAGCACGCGGCGCAATACGGCGAGCTTCGGCCGGTGGAGACATACGCCGACCGGCGCATCTTCATCATCGGCAAGCAGAACTCTGGTTTCGAGATCGCGTCCGGCCTGCTTCCCCTGGCCCGTCAGATAATCCTCGCCTCGCCGAGCTCGACCAAGCTGTCCGTGAACACCCACTCGCTTGTCGGAGTGCGGGCGCGCTATGTGCAGCCGTTTGAGGACTCGGTCCTGGCCGGGGGCGTCGTCATCCTCGACGCGTCGATCGAGGAGGTCAAACGCACAGCAGATGGTTATGACGTCCGCGTGAGGACGACCGCAGACAAACCGCTTCAGTTCCTGGTCGACGACGTCATCGCGGCCACTGGGTTCACCACGCCGCTGCGCGACCTGGCTGACCTCGGCGTCAAGACCTTTGGCCAGAGCGGGCTGCCCGCGCAGACATACTTCTGGGAAAGCATCAGCTTGCGCGGCATCTATTTCGCGGGCACGATCAACCAGGGCTCAAAGGGATTGATGAAGCACGGCATCCCCAGCAACTCCGGGGCGGTGCAGGGCTACCGCTATAACGCCCGCGTGCTCGCGCGCCATCTCGCCGAGCTGCAGGGGCAAACGTTGGATAGGCCGGCGATTGCGGCGGATGAGGTGATCCCGACGCTCCTGCGTGAGGCCAGGTACGGCCCCGAGCTCTGGCACCAACGTTCGTATCTAGCGCGCGTCATCTCGTTCCACCCAGACCGCGGCATCCTCGACGAGGGCGTACTCCCTCTCATGTACTTTCTCGACAACGAGCGGTTCGACGGGGCGGCTGCGATCACGCTCGAGTCCAACGGACATGAAGACCTGTACCCGGTGGTCTACGTGCGCCACGACGGGAAGGTGCATGAAACCCGGCTGGCCGACGACCCGTTCCTGAACTTCGAGACGGTCCAGCATCGCACCGACCTGGCCCATGCGTTGGAAGCTTTCCTGAGCCCATCCTTGTCTCGGCCGAGAACATGACGCTTCCCACAGGCACGGTCACGTTTCTCTTTACGGACATCGAGGGATCGACGCGGCTGATGCAGGAGCTGGGCGAGCGGTACGTGCCCCTGCAGGTGGTCCACCACGAGCTGCTCCGCAACGCCTTTCGCACAAACGACGGCCGCGAGCTGCGCACCGAAGGCGACTCGTTCTTCTGCGTCTTCGCAAGCGCGGTGGATGCATGCCAGGCGGCGGCGACGGCTCAGCGCTCGTTTGCGGAGCATCCGTGGCCGAAAGGTGGCGCGCTGCGTGTCCGCATCGGTCTGCACACGGGCGAGGCGCCGCTCATGGGCGAGGAGTACATCGGCCTCGACGTGCACCACGCGGCCCGCATCGCGGGCGCGGCGTACGGCGGCCAGGTGCTCGTGTCGGAGGCGACGCAGGCGCTGGTCGACGGGAGCCTGCCATCCGAGCTGACGCTCAGGGACCTCGGCACGCACCGCTTGCGCGACCTGGCCCGGACGGAGCACCTGTTCCAGCTGGTCGTGAACGGCGTGCCCGATATCTTCCCGGCGCTGCGCACCGTCGACGGGACACCGAACAACCTGCCCACCCAGCTGACGAGCTTCGTCGGTCGCGGTGAGATGGTCGCCCGCGCCAAGCATGTGCTGGAGGGCTGCCGGCTGATGACCCTGACCGGTCCCGGAGGGATCGGCAAGACGCGCCTCAGCCTGCAGGTGGCCGCGGAGACGTTCGACCAGTTTCCTGACGGTGTGTACTTCGTCCCGCTGTCCGCGGTGCGCGATCCCGACGTCATCCCATCCGTGATCGCGCAGTCCTTGAGCCTTGGGCTGACCGGCAACAAGATGCCACTCGATGCCGTCAAGGAGCACCTCCTCGACAGGAAGGTGCTGCTTGTGATGGACAACTTCGAGCAGCTTCTACCCGACGCAGCCGGACTTCCGGCGTCCTTGCTCCAGGCGAGCCCGAAGCTGAAGGTGATCGTCAGCAGCAGAGCCGCGCTCCGTTCCTACGGCGAGCAGGAGTTTCCCGTCGAGCCGCTCGACCTTCCGGACCCCAAGACCCGGCCGTCCCTCGAGACGCTCTCCCAGTTCGAGGCCGTCAAGCTGTTCATCGAGCGCGCGCTGGCCGCCAAGCCCGACTTCCACGCGACCAACGAGAACGCTCCCGCCATCGCTGGCATCTGCGAGCGCGTGGACGGGCTGCCCCTGGCGATCGAGCTCGCCGCCGCCAGGATCAAGCTCTTCTCGCCGCAGGCGCTGTTCACCCGGCTGGAGAAGAGCCTGAGCGCGCTGGGGACGGGCTCCCGCGATCTGCCGGGCCGCCAGCAGACCCTCGCCGGCGCGATCGCGTGGAGCTATGAGCTGCTCGACCCGCCTCTCCAGCGCCTGATGGCGCGGTTCTCCGTGTTCGCCCGGGGCGCCGGACTCGAGCAGGCCGAGGCGGTCTGCGGCCCGGCGGATGAGGTTGGCACGGATGTGCTGAGCGGACTTGACGAGCTGGCGGACCAGAGTCTCCTACGGCGCATGCCGGATTTCGACGAACCGCGGCTGATCATGTTGCAAACGATCCGCGAGTTTGCGAGCGACCGCCTCGATGAGAGTGGAGAGGCGGATCTCACCCGCGACCGCCACGCCGCCGCTTTGACCGCGCTCGCCGAAGCGTCTGAAGGCCGCCTGTTCGGCGACGAGCGTAAGGCGCAGCTCGACCGCCTGGAGCTTGACCATGACAACTTCCGAGCCGCGCTCGACTGGTGCATCGCGAACGCGCGCACCGAACAGGCGCTGAGACTGGCGGCGGCGTTGTGGCGCTTCTGGCAGATGCGCGGCCACCTGCGCGAAGGCCGTGCGCGCGTCGAGGCCGTGCTCCGCCTTCCGGGTGGCGATAAATTTCCCGAAGCCCGCAGACACGCGCTCGAAGCGGCGGGAGGAATTGCGTACTGGCAAGCGGATATGGCCGCCGCGCAGGTCTGGTACGACGAGGCGTTGGTGCTCACCAGAGCGGCGGGTGACAAGCGTGCGATCGCGAACGCGATCTACAACGACTCCTTCCCGCGGGTGCTGCAGAGAACCGACATGGCGACCGCGCTGGTCTTGCTCGACGAGGCTCTGACTTTGTACCGCGAGCTGGATGACAAGCCGGGAATTGCACGGTGCCTGTGGGGAATCGGCAACGTGTATCACTTCCTGCAGGATTACAAAGCGGCGGTGGCGCCTCTCGACGAGGCGATCGTGCTGTTTCGTGGGCTCGATGATCAGTTCGGCCTGGGCTGGGCCTTGCACACAAGGGCGCTGGCGGCGATCAACGTCGACGATGCGGCTACGGCCGAGCCGCTTATCGCGGAGGCGTTTGATCTGTTTGGGAAAGCAGGTGATATATCTGCGCTGACGATCCTCCTCGATGACGCGGCGCAGGTGGCCAGGCTCCATGGAGACCGGCTCCGCTCGCTGCGGCTGGCCGCCGCCGCCGCGGCGGTACAGGCCAAGACCGGCGCCGAGATCGCGATGATGGCCAACGCGATCGGCGGAAGGCCCACGGCCGCTGCCACCGACGCGGAGGAAAAGCAAGCCTGGGAGGAGGGCATGGCCATGCCGGTGGACGAAGCCGTGCGATATGCGCTGACGCGAAACTCTTAGCGTGAGCAACGAACCTCTTCCCGTAAGCGGCGTGTGCGAGATCGCGCTCGAGATGAACGACCTCGAGGCGGGCGAGCGCTTCTACTCCGGCATCCTCGGTTTTCCGGTCGTCGAGCGCTGGTCCGCCCGCGGCGGGGCGATCTGGGTGATGGCCGCGGACCGGACGCGGATCGGACTCTGGCGCCCGCAGATCGGACTCGGTGGCGGCCGCGGCGGCGTCCACGTCCACTACGCGATGCACCTTCCCGCCGCGGACTACGACGCCGCGGTCGCCCGCCTGCGTGAGGCGGGACTCGAGGTGCTGGACCACGACCACTCCGGATACGGCCACGGACGCGGTCGAGCGGCGTATGTCACCGACCCGGGCGGGCACGTCGTGGAGCTGTGGACCTGGGACGTCGCGGAGCACCTGAAGGAAAACGGTCGCGGGGAAAGCCCGGGGAGCAACTGAGCCATGCGCTTTGTCACGCGCAGGAACGCGGCGGTAGACCGGATCGCCTGCCCGTGGCTGATCCGGCGTTTCATCGATCCCGACGCCGAGTTTCTCTATGTCGAGCCGCAGGATGTGGCTCGGGTCGCAATGGAGACGAGCGCCGTGCCCTTCGACGTCGATGGCGCCGAGCTCGGCCATGTCGATGGAAGGTGTTCGTTTGAATCGATACTCCTCAAGTACGGCCTGGACGACCCTGCCCTGGCGCGACTGGCGGAGATCGTCCATGGCGCCGACGTCCAGGCCGACGTCGACCTGACCCCCGAAGCCGCCGGCTTGAAGGCGATCGCGATGGGCTTTCGAAAGATGTTCGGCGACCGCGACCTAGACAAGCTCGCTGCCGAGATGCCGATATATGACGCGCTCTACGCCTGGTGTCGCCTGGAGACGATGAACGGGTGAGCGAGGTCGACGTTCTCGATCACGACTGACGCTAGTTCTACTGGGTTGCATTCGCGGATGTAGATCCGCTGGGTTCGCGGTCGCCGTCATGCCAGCGGCGCAGGATCAAGCGCTCCGTGTGGAGCTCCATTTGGTCAGGACGGGCTGTGAAGGGGGAGGCGGGGATGGGCCTGGCGGTCTGGAGCCACTTCTCGGTGAATTAGTTTTGATGTTAATTTACTGGACAATCAAACGTTCGTTTGGTAGCCTTACTGCATGCTCGAGATGGCTTCGCGGGAGGCTCAGCTCGCCGAAAATCTCATCGCCAAGCAGCGTCAATCCGACGTTCTGCTGCTCGAGATCTCCGAGCTGGCGGCCCAGCTCGCAGAAACCAATCACTTCGATGATGAGGGCTTCAA
>VBEG01000057.1 GCA_005882115.1 Chloroflexota bacterium | reverse complement strand
GCGGTGAAAGTGCGGCGCGGTACGGACAGCATCACGCGCGGGCCGGCGATGACAGTCGACGAGGCGGAGCGGGCAATCGAGGTCGGACGTTCGCTCGTTCGCGAGCAGGCGCCGGCGGTCGATGTCGCGCTGACGGGCGATATGGGCATCGGCAACACGACCGCGTCCGCGGCGTTGATCTGCGCGCTGACGGGGCTGGAGCCAGAGCTCGTTGTGGGTCGAGGTACCGGGGTCGATGACGAAGGGCTCAGGCGCAAGCTGGACGCGGTCAGAGGTGCGCTGCAGGTCAATGCCGGCTCCATCGCACGCGGCCCCATCGACACCCTGGCGGCGGTGGGTGGACTGGAGATCGCGGGCCTGGTGGGCGTGATCCTTGCCGCCGCGGAAGGTCGTAAACCCGCGATCATCGACGGCTTCATCTCTGGCGCTTCGGCGCTGGTGGCGGCGGCGATGGAACCGGCGGCGAGCGGTTACATGATCGCCTCTCACCGCTCGCAAGAGCTCGGCCACGGCGCGGTCCTGGATCGGCTCGGACTGCATCCGCTGCTCGACCTCGACCTCCGGCTCGGCGAGGGGACTGGCGCCGCGCTCGCCCTTCCCATCGTTCGCGCGGCGGTGCGCCTGCTCAATGAGATGGCGACGTTCGACGAGGCGGGCGTTTCTGACCGCTCATAATGAATTCGCACAACTGAATAGCTCACCGAATGCGGGAAGCCGGTCCAAATCCGGCGCTGTCGCGCAACTGTGAGTGGGGAGCGTTCGGCCTGCGGCCACTGAGGCGAAGTCCTTGGGAAGGCGGCCGACACGCTGTGATCCACAAGCCAGGAGACCCATTCCTTGAGCGGTCGTCCCACTTGCGCGGATCAGTGGGGATGCCTCCTGCGGCGAGGTTTCCCTGCCAGGTGGGGTGGTTGCCGCCGGAGGACAGGTTCGATGCAGCAGCATCAGCCAGAGGCCAGCGCGAAACTGGCCGGCCCGATCGGAATGTTCGCCTTCGCCGTTTGCTTCGCGCTGACGTCGTGCGGAGGTGCGCAATCGGCGACACCCAGCGCTCAGACCGCGCACTTTCCGGTGACCATCGCGCAGCCGGACGGCAGAACGGTGAACATCACGAAGCAGCCGCACCGCATCGTGTCTCTTTCCTCCACCGCGACCGAGATGCTGTTCGCCATCGGCGCGGGTTCCCAGGTGATCGCGGTCGACGACCAGTCGAACTATCCGTCGAACGTTCCCAAGACCAAGCTGTCGGGGTTCACGCCCAACATCGAGGCGATCGCCGGCTACGCGCCCGACCTGGTGGTGGCGGCGGATGACCTGGGCGGCCTGGTGCACGGCATGCAGGCGCTCAACGTCCCGATCCTGATCGAGCCCGCGGCCAAGAACCTGGACGACTCGTATCTGCAGATCCGGCAGCTCGGCGCGGCCGCGGGTCACCCGTCCGACGCGGATTCGCTCGTCGCGAAGATGCGATCACAGGTCGGCTCCTTCGTCGCCTCCGTTGCCAAACCTGCGCGTCAGCTGCGCGTTTATCACGAACTCGACAACACGTACTACTCGGCGACCTCGGCCACGTTCATCGGGCAGGTGTACAAGCTGCTAGGGCTGACCAACATCGCCGACGCCGCGACCTCCGCCACGCCCGACTATCCGCAGCTGTCGGCCGAGTTCATCGTGGCGTCGAATCCCGACCTGATCGTGCTGGCGGACACGAAGTGCTGCCAGCAGGACCTGCGCACCGTCGGGGCGCGCCCTGGTTGGGGCGTGATCGCCGCGGTCAGGACGGGCCAGGTGATCGGGGTCGACGACGACATCGCGTCGCGCTGGGGACCGCGAATCATCGACTTCATGCAAGCCGTCGCGACTCATGTCCAGCAGGTCGAGAAGGCGGCGTGACGGTCGGAGTCAAGCCGGCCTCGGCAAGGCGCTTGGCGGGCGGCAGTCCCACGCTGCTCCGCGGCCTGCCGCGGCTCCCCTGGATCTGGGCTGCGGCCGGCTGTGTCGCCCTGCTCCTGTGCTGCGCGATCGGTGTGCTCGCAGGCCCCGTCCACATTGGCCTAGGCACGGTTGCGCGGGCGCTGCTGGCTCCTCTCCCATGGTTCGGTACCGCCTCGTCGATCGATCCCGGCCAGGCCAACATCCTGTGGTCGCTGCGTTTTCCGCGGGTCGTCCTGGGCGTCCTGGTCGGAGGCACCCTGGCGGTGGCGGGCGCCGCGTATCAAGGCGTGTTTCGCAACCCGCTAGCCGACCCTTACCTGCTCGGAGCTGCCGCGGGCGCGAACCTCGGTGCCACGCTGGCGATCGCCTTCGCGCCTGGCACCTCGGTGTCCGGCATCAACATCGTCCCGCTGGCCGCATTCGTAGGAGCGGGGGCGGCGGTGGCCGGCGCCTATGCCCTTGGCCGCAGCGTCACCGGGCTGCGGTCGGCGACAGGATTGATCCTGGCCGGCGTGGCCATCGCGACTTTCTTCAACTCGATCCAGTCGTATGTGCAGCAAACGCAGACCAGCTCCATCCGCATGGTCTACTCATGGATCCTCGGGCGGCTCGTCACCGCCGGGTGGGATGACGTGCTGCTGGTGCTTCCCTATGTGGCTCTGAGCGTGGCCGTGATCTTCTTGCACCGCCGGCTGCTCGACGCCCTGACGCTTGGCGAGGACGAGATCACGAGCCTTGGCATCTCGACGCGCCGGATTCGTCTGATCGTGGTCGTCGCGGCCACGCTGGGCACCGCGGCGGTGGTGGCGGTCGGGGGGACCATCGCGTTTGTCGGCATCATCATTCCGCACACGATTCGCCTGCTGGTCGGCCGCAGCTATCGCGTCGTGATCCCTCTGTCGGTGCTCTTCGGCGCCGCGTTCCTGGTCCTGGCCGATACCGCGGCGCGCACGATCGTGGCCCCGGCAGAGCTCCCGATCGGCGTGATCACGGCGTTCCTCGGGGCGCCGTTCTTCATCGTCGTCATGAGGTCGACTCGGGGGGCGCCGCTATGAGCTCGGTCGTCCTCACCTCTGTTTCGGTCGGTTACGAGGGCCGGCCTGTGGTCCGGGACCTGGATTTGACCGTCGCGTCCGGCGAGTGGCTGTCGCTGATCGGGCCCAACGGTGCGGGCAAGACGACGATCCTGCGTGCGATCGCCCGTCTCGTACCTTTTCAGGGCGACATCGTGATCGGCGGACACCCAGTCACCGGACTGAGCTCGCGAAATCTCGCGCGTGGCATCGCGATGCTGGTCCAGGAGCCGCAGATGCCGGCGGGCATGACCGTGGCGCAGTACGTCCTCCTGGGCAGGTCGCCGCACCTGGGCTACCTCGGCAGAGAGAGCTCGCATGATCGGCGGGTCGTGAAGGATGTCCTGCGAAGGCTTGCGCTCGACGAGCTTGCCGCGCGCTCGTTGGACAAGCTGAGTGGAGGCGAGAGGCAGCGGGCGGCAATCGCGCGTGCGCTCGCACAGGGGGCACCCGTCCTTCTCATCGACGAACCGACGACGTCTTTGGATGTCGGGCGCCAGCAATCCGTGCTCGAGCTGATCGATCAGCTCCGCCACGAGCAGGAGCTGACCGTGATCGCGGCCATGCACGAGCTGACGCTCGCCGGTCAGTACTCGGACCGCCTCGCCCTCTTGGTGGAAGGCCGCTTGGTCGCGACGGGGACTGCTGCGCAAGTCCTGACCGAACCGACTATCTCCGCGCACTATGGAGCTGAGGTCAGGGTGATCGATATGAACGGGTCGGGAACCGCGGTGGTTCCCGTGCGCAGATGAGCCCGCCAGAGGTGCCGCTGCACGCACCGCCGAGGGCTTCGCGCAAAGCCCCGTCGGTCGTGATCGTGAACACGGGAAATGGCAAGGGCAAGTCGACCGCGGCTTTCGGCACCGCGCTGCGCGCGGTCGCGCGGGGCTGGAAGGTATGCGTGATCCAGTTCATGAAGTCCGACAAATGGAAGGTCGGCGAGAAGGAGGCAGCCACCAGGCTGGGCGTCGAGTGGTGGACCATCGGCGACGGGTTCACCTGGGACTCGCGCGACCTGGACCGCACCGAGGCGATCGCGCGAGAGGCCTGGCGGGTCGCCCAGGAGAAGATCCAGGCGGGGGCTTACGGCCTTGTCGTGCTCGACGAGATCACGTACCCGATGAACTGGGGCTGGATCTCCACGGAGGAGGTCGTGGCGGCGATCGCGGCTCGACCGGTGTCGGTGAACGTGATCGCGACAGGGCGCGATGCTCCGCCGGCGCTCATCGAGCTTGCGGACACCGTGACAGAGATGCGCAACCTCAAGCACGCATTCGATCGCGGCGTCCGCGCGATCCGCGGCATCGACTTCTGATGGGGTTCGTGCTGCTCCTGGGAGGCGCGCGGAGCGGCAAGTCACGCCTTGCCGACCGCCTGGGCCGTGAGGCACGAGGTTCGGTGACCTTCATCGCGACCGCCACGGCAGGCGACGCTGAGATGGCTTTGCGCATCGAGAGGCATCGCGGCGGGCGGCCGGACGCGTGGTCGACGGTGGAGGCGCCGCTCGACCTGCAGGCGGCGATCGACTCGGCTCCGGGGACGGATTTCGTCATCGTCGACTGCCTGACCCTGTGGGTGTCCAACCTGATGGGCGCGGGTCGGGGTGCTGATTCGATCCTCGCGCTGGCTGGTGATGCCGCTCGCACTCTCGCTCATCGGCGTGGGGTCGTCGTCACCAACGAGGTGGGACTGGGCATCGTGCCCGCCAACGAGCTGGCGCGCGCCTATCGCGACGTGCTGGGTGCGGTCAACGTCGCTTTTGCCGATTGCGCCGAGCGTTCTCTCCTGATGGTCGCCGGGCGTGCGCTCGAGCTGAAGCCGATGGACCCGATCATCGACCCGACGTGACGATCCGTTCGCTGCGCGCCGCCATGTCATTTCTGACCGTGCTCCCGGTGGCCAACGCCGACGGAAGCTCGGGCGAGAGGCTCGGACGGGCCTACTTCCCGGCGATCGGAGCGCTCATCGGCCTGGCCGCGGGCGCCACCTTCGCCGTCCTCAGCGCCTTAACGTCTCCCCTCCTGGCTGCGGCGTTCGCGGTCGCGTTTCTATGTGTGTTGACGGGTGCCATCCATCTCGACGGCCTCGCCGACACGGCGGACGGCTTGCTCGGGGGCGGGGATCCCTCGCGCCGCCTGGAGGTGATGCGTGACCCGCGGCTGGGAACGTTCGGGGTCACCGCGATCGTCGCGGTTCTGCTGCTGGACGTCGCCGCGCTGTCGTCGATGTCGCCTGCCCGAGGGCTTGCCGCGCTGGTGGTCGGCGGCGCGCTGTCGCGCCTGGCCACCCTGTCGGTGATCGCTTTCGTCCCTTACGTCAGAACCAGCGGATTGGGCGTTGCGGCATGGGATGCAAGGCATCGCGGGCTGGACCTGGTGCTCGGCTCGGCCACGGCCCTGGTCGCCGGCGCGATCGATTGGCGGCGGGCGCTGCTCGCGCTTCCCTTCGTGGGCCTGACAGCCATTGCCGTCGCGGGTCTGGCCCGGCGCAGATTGGGCGGCGCGACGGGTGACGTCTGCGGCGCCACCGCCGAGCTGTGCCAGCTCGCGGTTCTGCTCGTATTCGCGGTTCGCTAGGGCGAGAGGCGGTGGGGCGACGGAGGCGGGGGTGACGGAGGCGGTGACGGAGGCGGTAGGGCGACGTTCTCCGGCATCAAAAGCTTGCAGTCAAACGCAAATACCCGCTTTCCCTGGTCACCGGCATTGCAAAGGCGAAGCGGTCCGCGACGAGGGCCAGCTCGAGGTCCTTGGTGGGAAAGCCCGGCCAGGTTCCGCTGAGCGCACGCTGGTAGCGTTCGCTCTCGCGCAGCGGCTGCAGCAGACGGTGCAGGTCCGGGTGCCCGCCGCGGATCACCGCGTCGATGTAGCGCGCGCACGCATGGTCCTCCGGGTGGTCGGCGGAGGCGACGATCGTCAGCGTCTCCGGGTTCCTTAACACGCAGGCTTGCGCGGTCGCTGTGGCGACGACCAAGCTCGAGGCGAAGATGTCGCCACCCTGGACGGCAGCCACGGCTTGCGTGCCCGCCGTCGACCGCTGGATCAGCACGCGACCCTGGAGGTCCTGCTCGAGGATCATCGTCGGCGAGTTGCTGATCGGGATTCCCT
This sequence comes from Chloroflexota bacterium, assembly GCA_005882115.1. GTDB lineage: Bacteria > Chloroflexota > Dormibacteria > Dormibacterales > Dormibacteraceae > 40CM-4-65-16. Next base: position 30,351 of record VBEG01000057.1, on the reverse strand, counting down.
CGACCGGGAGGGCGTCCTCCTCTGCGCACAGGAGTGCGCCAGGCGTCGCATCGGCCAGCGCGCGCGCCTCCGCGACGGTCTTCACGAGGCGGCACTCGCGCGCCCCGCCGGCGAGGGCGTAAGCGCTGACGGTGAACGAGCGAAGGACATCGATCACGACCACCATGCCTCGTGCCTCGCGCGCACCCTCGATGCCGGTGACGTGGATGATGTTCACGTGTCTGGGCCTGAGGTGGGAGAGCCGCCGCGCGCGTTCGGGTTTGAGCAGATCGCCGACTGCGGCTCGATGCGAGTTGTCGGTCTGCGCCTCCAGCCCGGCCAGTCAGTGCCCGAGCACCGCAACGCGATTCCCGTCGCGCTGATCGTCACGGGCGGCAGCCTGCATTTCGACGATGGCGCCCAGTCAGGCGAGGTCGGGCCTGGGGAGATGTTGCTGATCAATCCAGGAGAGCGGCATACGTATCACGCCGACGTCGCGACGTCCGCGTACCTCGTGTTCGCCGGCCTCCCCGGGGTGCGGAGCCGGACGTGGACGGTGCGGCATAAGACGTAGCGGCGTCACGCATAGCGGCGTCAGGCGTGGTGGCGTCAGGCGTGGGCGCGTCAGGCGTGGCCGCGTCAAGCGTGGAGGCGTCAGGCGCGGCGGCTTCAGGCGTGGCGCGAATCAGGACGCGTTCCACAGCGCGATGACCTGCCCGCGCTCGCCGTCGCGCAGCATGCAGAGCGTGGCGACATCGAGCCACAGCCCCGTGGCGACCGTGATGTCCGCGTGGATCCAGGCCGCACCGACCGCGCGAAGGATGTGGCCGTGCGCGAATGCGAGGACCCTGCCCTCGCCGCGGCTCGAGGCGAGTTCGATGAAGCGCTCTGCTCGGGCGTAGATCTGGGCGGATGTCTCGCCGCCGGGAGAACCGTCTTTGTACAGCTCCCAGCCAGGGTCTTGCTGGTGGATCTGTTGGGAGGTAAGGCCTTCGTAGCGGCCGTAGTCGGCCTCCCGGAGTAGCGGGGTGACCTGGGGATCGGCGAATCCGGCGAGCTCGGCCGTGCGGCGCGCCCTCTGCATGGGGCTCGAGTAGACGACATCGAATTGCAGGGCGCTCAGGCGTGGACGCAGCGCCTTCGCCTTTTCCTCACCTGTCGGCGTCAGGGGTATATCGGTGCTCCCGGTGTGGCGACCGGAGGAGCTCCACTCGGTCTCGCCATGGCGCGCGAGGTAGATCTCGAGCGTCAGGCGGGCTTGCCCATCATCTCGGGACGGCCCGACCGCAGCGAGCGGCCTGCACTTTCGATGACGGCCCCCGCCCGCACGCGCTGACCCGGCCGGACGCAAACGAGGCCGACAGCCGCCTGCGCGCCCTGCGGCTTCAAGGCGTCGTTGACGGCGGCGAGGACACGATTGGCGGCGTGAGCCGTGCCAGCCACATCTGTGTCGGGCAGGACCGCGAGCAGCTGGGGGGGCGTGCGCCCCAGGACTCCAGGGGTGTCGACGTCGCGGACAGTGCTGGCGAGCGCGGCGGCCATCGTCTTGAGGGCCTCGTCGGCGGGGAGTGATCCGTTGGCCTCGATCAGGAGGACGCCGAGGTTGCGCTGGTAGCGGTGCGCGCGCGCCAGCTCGTCTTCGAGCACAGGGCGCACGAACCTATCGTTGAAGAGGCCCGTCGTGCGGTCGACGATGTGCAGCGGCTCGGCCTGGGGATCGTCGGCCCTGACTCCGCAAGAGGGACAGAAGACCGCGCCGTGAGGTAGTGGCGATCCGCAGGCCTGGCAGGTTTGCGCCTCGGGCCGCCGGCGGAGAAAATCGCCAATCGGCATTCGGTAAAGCCTATCAGTCGTGTTCGCCATGCCTTTTTAATCCTCTTAACAGGCTGGGTTGTGCTTCGTGTTTGCGAATCCTAGGCTCGATCGAGGTGTGCCGGAGGGGGAGGGAACGGCACGGTGGAGGAAGGGAGGGCCCGAGGTGAGATGCGAAAAGTTGGGGGGCGGTCCTCAGCCGACGGCGGCGGCGGCTGTCGCAAGCCAGCTCTCAGCCCACGCGGAGACGGCGGAGAGCACTGGCTCGAGCGCACGCCCGCGTGCGGTCAATCGATAGCTCACTCTGACCGGCGGCCCAGGGTCGACGAGACGCTCGACGATGCCTTCTGTCTCCAGCTCGCGAAGACGTTCGGTCAACACTCGGTCGCTGATGCCAGGGATGCCTGCGAGCAGCTGATTGAAACGAGCAGGCGCCGGGATGAGAGCTTTGACCACCGCCCCGGTCCAGCGTTTCCCTATCAGCTCGATCGCGCGCTGAAAGGACGCGCTGTAGTCAAGGCCCCCTCCGACCATGGGGAGAGATTCTATGCGCTATCGCAAGTCTCGGAAAGGACCCGGCTGGTGTTTTCCACAAGAAAATTTTTCCGGCCACAATCAGGGTCGGTGATTACATGGTCGGATGTCTCAGGAGGCTTGGAAAACTTCAGGTGAGCCGACTCAGGAGGTGTCGATGGAGCTGAAGAATCGGGTCATCGTGGTGACCGGCGCCGCGCGAGGCATCGGTCGCGCGCTTGCCACCAGGTTCGCCTCGGCGGAGCCCCTGGCCGTCTTCATCGCGGACATCGACGGCCTTCGACTCGCCGAGGTCGCGCGAGAAATCGGGGCGACCGCGATTCAGTGCGACGTGTCTCGCGAGAGCGACATCCACCACCTCATCACGCATGTCGAATCGACTCATGGCCGCATCGACGTTTTCTGTTCGAACGCGGGGATCGCGGTCGGAGGTGGTCCGGAGACACCCAATGATCAGTGGCAGCGCATCTGGGACGTCAACGTGATGTCTCATGTCCTGGTCGCGAGGCATCTTCTGCCGGGGATGCTCGCTCGGAAAGAGGGCTACATCGTCGGAACGGTGTCCGCGGCGGGCCTCTTGAACCATTTCTTCGCGGCTCCCTATGGCGTCACCAAGGCGGCCGCCCTTTCCTTCTTCGAATGGCTCGCCATCGTGCACGGAGATGCTGGGATTCGGGTCTCCTGCCTGTGTCCGCAGGGGGTCAAGACGGACATGCTCGCGGCTGAGCAGGCCCAACTCGGGGTGAACTTCCTTACCGAGGGTGCGCTCGAGCCCGAAGCGGTGGCCCAGGCGGTCGTCCAGGGCATCGCAGAAGAGCGATTTCTCATCCTGCCCCATCCCGAGGTCGCCGAATACTTCCGGCGCAAGGCGGACGACTACGATCGGTGGCTGCGCGGCATGCGCCGGCTTCGCAAGAGCCTGGTTGTGGCTCCCGGCTGAGTGCGCTGGCTTGCCGTCGTCGCCGGCATGGCGCTGATTGCGATCGCGGTCGCCGCGGTCACTCGCGTATCGGACACGCGAGAGGGCCTGATCGCCGAAGTCATCACGCTCCTTAGCGCCCTCGCCGGGATCAGCCTTGTGATCTATGGATTCGCGGCGAGGCACCGGCCAGGATTGGCACCGACCACTGCCGCAATCTTGGTCGAACCCCAGTCCCGTGCTCGATCGTCGAGGGATCTGAAGCTGGGCAGCGGCGGCATCGCGCTGTCGGTTGTCCTCATGGTCGGGCTTGCCATCAGCGGAGGATTCTTGTGGGCCGCACTTGGCCTGGCCCTTCTGCTGCCCATGATCTCGGGCAGCGTGTACCTCTGCGTGCGCTACCTGCGCGCTAGTCCTTGAGGGACAGGACCTCTCCCACGAGGTAGAGCGATCCGCCGACCAGTACGTTGCCCGACGGGCCCGCGAGCTCGCGTGCCATGTCGATGGCGGCTCTTGCCGAAGGCGCCACATAGGCATCCGGGCCGTAGAGCGAGGCCAGATTTTCGGGGGCGATCGCGTGGCCCTGCGCGCTTGCCGCTTCGGTGAAGACCACCGCGTCCGGGCGCATCGTGCGGAGGGCGCCGAGCAGCTTGACCGGGTCGCGCTCGCTCAACATCCCGAAGACGGCGACAAGTTTCTCCGAGCCGATGAGCCGGCGGAGCGCGGTGCCCGCCTTGACCATGGCAGCCGGGTTGTGGCCCCCATCGACGATCACGCGTGGGTGCTGGCCGATCACCTGCAAGCGTCCCGGCCAATTGGTCGATGCGAGTCCTTCGCGGATCGCGTCGTCTCCCACAACGCCGAGCAGGCGCGCGGCGGCCACGGCGAGCGCTGCGTTTGCCGGCTGATAGTCGCCGACCAAAGGGAGCCGAAGATCGCGGTGCGCGAAATCCGGACCCCGGACGCTCAGCTCGTGTCCCCCCCAGCCGAGTGAGATCGCGTCGACGATGACGTCGCGACCAAGGCGCCACACCTGAGCGGCCATCGCGTCCGCCTGCGCCTCGACGATCGCGAGAGCTTCACCTTCGCAGCCCGTGACCACCCGGTTGCCGTGCTTGATGATGGCCGCCTTCTCGCGCGCGATCTCTCCAATTGTGCTGCCGAGGTACTTCTGATGGTCGAGGTCGACGTTGGTGATGACCGCAATCCCGAGGTCGAGCGCGTTCGTCGCGTCGAGCCGTCCTCCCAGACCGACCTCGCACACCAAGAGCTCGATCCGCGGTGCGAGATAGGCGATAGCCATGGCGGTCAGCATCTCGAACTCGGTGGCAGGGCCCATTTCGGACGCCACCTCGTCCAGAGTCGGCATCAGAGCTTCCAGCGTCGCGACGAAATCGCCTTCGCTGATGGGGCTGCCGTTGAGCTCGATTCGCTCCGTGTACGAGACGAGGTGTGGCTTGGGCATGAAGCCCACGCCGTGGCCGGCCGCGCGAAGGATCGACGTCAGGCACGCGCCCGTGGATCCCTTGCCGTTCGTGCCCGCGATCAACGCGCCGCGAAGCTCGCGGTCCGGCGCGCCGAGCCGGTCGAGGATGGCGCGGGTTCGCTCGGTTCCGAGCTTCATCGCAAAGCGCCCTTGCTTCGAGATGAAGTCGAGGGCTTGCTGGTAGGTCAGCTGTGAGCGCCTTGCTTGCACTCCTACCCCTTCCGGCGAACCTCGGCCTCGAAGGTGTTCCGGATCAGCATGGCGCGCGTCATTGGACCGACACCACCTGGGTTGGGGGTGAGCCATCCGGCAACGGTTTCGACGCCCGCGCCAAGGTCGCCCACCTGGCGGCCATCGACCCAGTTGGTGCTGACGTCCACGACTACGGCCCCCGCCTTGACCATCTCCTTGCCCACGAGGTGGGCGCGGCCGGCTGCGGCGACCAGAATGTCGGCGGTCAACGTGTGACTCGCGAGGTCCTTCGTTCGCGTGTGACACAGGGTCACGGTCGCGTGGCGTTTGAGCAGGAGCAAGGCCGTCGGCTTGCCGACCAGGTTGCTGCGACCGACCACCACCGCATTCGCGCCCTCGATCGCGATGCCAGAGCGCAGCAGCAGTTCGATGATGCCGGCGGGCGTGCAAGGTTCGACGCCTCCGGGCAGCCCGAGGGCAACCAGGCCCGCGTTGAGCGGATGGAAACCGTCGACATCCTTGACGGGATCCAGGGCGAACACGATTTGCCGCATGTCGATCTGTTTGGGGGTGGGCTGCTGGATCAGGATCGCGCTCACGTTTTCGTCGCGGTTTATCTGCTCGACGAGGGAGAGCAGCTCATCGGTGGTCGTGTTCGACGGCAGGCGGTGGTCCTCGGACTCGATGCCCACGCTGTGCGCGTTGCGTTGCTTCAGCTCGACGTATTTCGCGGATGCGGGATCCTCACCCACGAGCACGGTCGCGAGCCGCGGCCGCGAGCTGCCTCGAGACACGCGCTCGCTGACGGCCGCGGTGACCTCTTCGTAGATCTGTTTCGCGACGGCTCTGCCGTCGAGCACGCGGGCCGTCATACGAGACCGAGCTCGCGTCTGGCTGCTTCGGTTACGACGCGCATCACGTCGCGCAGGTCAATGCCTCGCTCGTGGGCGATCCGTCGGCAGTCTTCGTACTCCGGCGCGACGTCGAGTGCGCGGCCGCCGAGCTCTTTGACCTTGACGCGTGATGAACCAAGCGGGGTCTCGACTTCGATCACCCGCCGCCCCGCGATGACCCGATCGACGTGGGTGAGCCGCACGCCGAGCGTCGTGCTGTGCCGCAGCAGGTGGTCCGTCAGCGAACCGACCAGCTCGGGCGGCGCCATGACGGTCAGCAGGTGTCCCGGCCGGCCTTTTTTCATGACCGCCGGCACGACGGCGACGTCGAGCGCTCCGGCGCTCATCAGGTCTTCGCATAGGGCGGCGATCAGGTTCGGCGCCATATCGTCCAGGTTCGTCTCCACGAGCGTCACAGCGGTTTCGGCGGAGACCTCGTCGCCGAGCCAGACCGCGAGGGCGTTGCCCGGCGCCTCATACGACCCGATGCCGTAACCGACGCGCCGGAGCGACATGCTGGGTCGCTCGAATGTCGCACACGCGGCGAGGATCGCCGCACCCGTCGGCGTCACGAGCTCGCGAGTCTCGTCAATCGGTTGCAGCACCGCGCCCGTGCCCTCGATGACGCGAAGGCTGGCGGGAGCTGGCAGCGGCATCCCGTGCTTGATTCCCCGCGGGGCGGGCAAAGGCGAGGCGAATACTTTGCGTACGTCAAGCGCATGGAGGAGCCAGAAAGCGCCCACGACGTCGACCAGGGTGTCCGCGCCGCCGAGCTCGTGCAGGTGAACTTGCTCTTCGGGCAGGCCGTGAATCTCGGACTCGGCGCGTGCGAGGCGGTTGATGGCATCGAGGGCCTGCGTCTTGACCGAATCCGGCGCGTCCGCCTGCTCGACGACTTCGCGCAGCGCCGGCACGGTTCGCTCGACGCGGTCGCGCACGCCGACCAGAACGCGGGTGCCTGCCGCGTGGCCTCGGGCCTCGCGACGGACCTCGATCGTGACCTCGTCGCCCAGGCGAAGCGATTCCACGACGGCGTCGAGCAGCGCCCTGTCCGCACCGCAGTCGACAAGCGCACCGAGCGTCATGTCGCCTGAGATTCCGGCGAAGCAGTCGAAATAGGCGATGGTCATGCGCGCGTCCTATTAATGCGCACGGCGGCCGCCTCGATGGGTTGCATGCTCGCCGGACTTTTGGCCACGCGCACTGACACAGCCTTGACCCGCGGCATGGTAAGGATACGCTCGGCGATCGCGGCGGCCAGTGACTCGAGCAGCTTCTTCGATTCCCCTTCGATGACCTCGCGAGCCGCCGCGCGGACTTGCGTGTAGTCGATGGTGTCAGCGAGCCGGTCGGTACGTCCAGGTTCGGCGAGATCGGCGTCAATCTCGATGTCCACCTTGAACTCCTGTGTCTGGTCGCGCTCGGCGTCGCGGACTCCGTGGCGCCCGTGAAAGGACATCCCGCGCAACTCGATGCGATCCATCGTGCCCAATTGTCTGGAAATAGACTGTGCGGCGTGATTCACGCAGGCATGCACGTCCGGGCAGCGACCGAAAAAGACCTGGCGGCGATCAACGAGATCTACAACCACTACGTGGTCGAGACGCACTACACGTTCGACCTGGAACCGACGAGCCTGGAGGCTCGCCGCCAGTGGTTCAGCCACTACCACGACACCGGCCGGCACCGACTCTTCGTCGCGGTCAACGACGGCCAGATCGTGGGTTACGCGTCGAGCAGCCGGTTCAAGTCACGGCCCGCGTATCAGACCTCTGTGGAGACCAGCGTGTACCTCGCTCCCGAGGTGATCGGCAAGGGCGCCGGCTCCCGGCTCTACGAGAGGCTGTTCGACTCCCTCAAAAGAGAGGACGTGCACCGGGCATATGGGGGCATCGCTCTCCCGAACCCGGCGTCAATTGCGCTCCACGAGAAGTTCGGATTCAAACGAGTCGCTCTCTTCACCGAGCAGGGACGGAAGTTTGGCCGCTACTGGGACGTCGCCTGGTACGAGAAACAGCTGAATGCGGAGTCTGTCTTGCCGGAGTAGGGCTCACTGGACTCCGGCCGGAGTACTTGCAGCCGGATATACTCTGGCGTATATTCCATTTGGAATATGCGTGAACTAGAGGCGGAAGTTTCCCCCCTGGCGCTCTCAATCCTTCAGCTACTGGACGAGCGGCCGATGCATCCTTACGAGCTCGCCTCGACGATGCGCGATCGCCACCACGACGAGTTCATTCGGCTCAACTTCGGATCGCTTTATCACACCGTCGAGGTGCTCGAGCGGAATGGCTGGATTGTGCCTACCGAGCGCGAGAAAGAAGGACGGCGGCCCGAGCGGACGATCTACCGGCTCACCAAGTCAGGTCGTGAGGTCCTGGTCGGCGTGGTCAGTGACATCCTCGCGCGGCCGCGGCGCGAGTACCCGCACTTCGCGGCCGGCCTGATGTTCATGCATCACCTCAGCGCCTCCGAAGCAGCCGAGCATCTACGCAATCGGACGCTCGCGCTGAAGGCCACGACCGAAAAACTCAACGGAATCCTGGCAGAGGTTCGGGCTCAGGGTGTCAGCCGCCTCGCCCTGATCGAGCTCGAACACAAGATCGCGATGCTCGATGCCGAGCGCAGGTGGGTCACCAATCTGGAAAAAGAGATCAACGACGGAAGGCTGGAGTGGAACGTCGGTATCGATCCCGACTATGAAAAGTTGAGGAGGAAACATGGCTCGCGCGCGCACTAACCCGTGGCTCGTGCTTCTGGTTTTGACCACGGGATTTTTTATGATCATGCTCGACACCACGATCGTGAATGTGGCGATCCCGGCCATGAGCACCGCGCTCAACACGACGCTCGACCAGATCCTCTGGGTCCTCAACGCGTATGTGCTCGTCTACGCGGTGCTGCTGATCACGGCCGGCCGCCTCGGTGACCTTTATGGGCAGCGCAGCTTGTTCGCGATCGGACTGTTCATCTTCACGGTCGCTTCGGCGCTATGTGGCCTCTCGCAAGACCCGGCGCAGTTGATCGCCGCTCGCATCCTGCAGGGAGTCGGCGGTGCGCTCCTCACGCCACAGACGCTGGCCATCCTGACATCGATCTTTCCGCCCGAGCGGCGCGGTGCGGCATTTGGAATCTGGGGCGGCGTCGCCGGCCTTGCCACCGTGGCTGGACCAACACTGGGCGGCGCGATCATTACCTACATCGATTGGCGCTGGATCTTCTACATCAACGTGCCGATCGGAATCGCGGCTTTGATCGCCACCTTTGCGATCATCCCGGACCTCCGCCCAGGCCGGCATCACGGCTGGGACGTCATGGGCATCATCGTCGCGACCGCGGGACTGTTCGCGATCGTCTTCGGCCTGATCGAGGGCGAGCGCTACAACTGGGGCCAGATCGGGTCTTACCCGATCACCATCCCAGAGGTCATTGGGGCCGGCGCAGTACTGATGGTCCTGTTCATCATCTGGGAGCGCTACCAGGCCGAGCCGCTAGTCCCTCTCTCCCTGTTTGCAGATCGCAATTTCGCGGTCGCGAACTGGATCTCCGCGGCAATCAGCTTCGGCATGCTGAGCATGTTCCTGCCCTTCACCATCTACCTGCAGTCGGCGCGCGGTTTCTCGGCCCTCGTCGCTGGGTTAACGCTGGCGCCGATGTCGCTCACCTCGATGGTCACAGCGCCGTTCGCGGGCCGCCTTGCGGATCGCGTCGGGGGCAAGTACATCCTGATGGCGGGGATCACGCTGTTCACGATCGGCATGGGCACCATGGCGTTTGTTGCCGGGCCTGACTCGACCTGGATCAACTTTCTCGCACCCGCGATCGTGGCCGGACTTGGCATCGGGATGACCTTCGCGCCGATGACCACAGTCGCGATGCGCAACATCGAGCCCCGCGTGGCCGGCGCCGCGTCAGGTGTGCTCAACACGATCCGGCAGCTAGGGGCTGCCGTCGGCAGCGCCGTGGTCGGAGCGCTTTTGCAGAACCAGCTTGCGACCACGCTTCACAACCAGGCGGTCAGCCACGCCAGTGCGCTGCCGGCGGTGTTCCGCGATCAGTTCGTGGCCGCGTTCACGAATGTTTCCTCGAAGGGATTCGAGATCGGCGCGGGCGAGACTGGTGCGCGCCTCCCCGCCAACATCCCGCCGACGGTGGCCGCACAAGTCGAGGCGATTGCGCACGCGGTCTTCGTGAGCGCGTACATCGACGCGATGAAGGCGACGTTCGTCCTCCCAATTGCATTCCTTGCCTTGACGGCACTGACGACGCTTCTGATCAAGAGGCGCAAGCGCGAAACGGCTGCGCAGCCAGTGGAAGAGAGAGAGGAAGTCAGGACCGCCGCGGGCTAGACGGACGCCTCGCTTTAGAGGCGTCCTCCGGAAACCAGCTTGAGCACCGCCAGCAGCGCGGCGGCGCCGATGAAGGCGACCACGATGCTGCCGAAAAAGCCGACGTTGCCGGTCATACCGAACAGCGAGCTGAGCAGGAACCCACCGATGATCGCGCCGGCCACGCCGACCACGATGTCGGCCAGGCAGCCGAATCCGCGCCCCGCGACGACGCGCGCCGCGATCGCACCCGCGATCAGGCCGACGACGATCCACGCCAGCCAGGAGCCTGGGTCGAGGTTCAAGCGGGAATCGAGCAAACCGGCGGCGATCATGCCCGCAACCAATCGGCGATTGTCGTGAATACCTCATGGCTGCCCAGGTCGTTGAAGGGCTCGTGGTAGCGGCCGTCGAGCAGCCGTAGATCGCTCCGGGCGGATGTTTTCTCGTGCAGCTCCTGGCTGCCGGCAGGGTCGATCAGGTGGTCGTCGGTGCCGGCCAGGATGAGAAACGGGAGCTTGATCTCGTCTGCGTGCGCAAGGTTGTCGGCCGCGGCTCGCCGCCACTCCTCGAAGAGGCGGCTCGAGATCTTCCCGTGGACGAGCGGATCGCTCCGGTAGGCGGAGACGACTTCCGGAATTCGCGAGACCGTCCCCGGGTCGACTTCGTTGTCGAGCGCCAGCCTGGGCGCGATCGCGGAGAGGACTCTGGCTCCGCTCGCCTTCCAGGCCGGGACTTTGACGTACAGCTTGAGCGCTGGGCTCGAGAGGACGAATCGTTTGGTGCGCGTCAGCCTGCCCGAGCGCACGGCGCTCAGCATCACCACGCCGCCAAACGAGTGGCCGAGGGGGACGACCTCCCCGGTGGTCTGGCTTTCCACGTAAGCGACGAAAGCCGCCGTGTCATCGACCCATCGCGACCACGAGTCGACGTGGCCCCGTTGCCCTGCGCTTTTGCCGTGTCCGCGGAGGTCGACCGCGTAGGTGGCCATCTGGAACCGCGCCATCCCGCGGGCGAATCGCTCGTATCGCCCGCTGTGCTCGCCCAGGCCATGCACCACCGCGAAAGTGATTTGTGCGGTCGGCTCCGGCCACGCTCTTACTGCGAGCCGGGTGCCATCGGTCGAGTTGACTGAGCCCTCCGCGGCGACGGTGGTCTCAGGTGGCAAGGTGCCCGAACCCTCGCAAGATCTTGAGCGCCTCCTGCTCGGCCTCCAGCAGCGTGGGCGCGTAGGCGCGGATTCCACACAGGGCGTACGCCCACTCGGGACTGGGCGGGCTCATCGAGTGCAGCCGGAACGTCGGCGGATAGAAGAGGATGCGCTCGCCTTCGACCTTCTTGATCACAGGGCGCTTGGCGAGCACCTCCTCGAGCGATTGGCCACCCGGTAGACGACCGGCGTCGAAGTCGAGGCGTCTTAGCTTCAAAAGGGGGTGGTCTTCGTCGCGGATCGAGGTGCGGATTCGGTACTCGGCGCTGAGGTCGCGCAGAAAGATCGTGATGATCAGCGCGTCGGTTTCGTCGCCGGCCATCTTCACGAAGCCGGCGGCGCTCAACTCCCTGCTCTCTTCATTCTTGAGGTGGCGGAAGAACTCCATCTCGAAAAGGCCGCGCGATTCGGAGCTGGCGATCCACGGCTTGCCGCAGCGCCACGCGCGGGCGTTCGCGAGGAGGTCGAACTGCTCGTGAAGACGGTCGACTCGGTGCTCGGCCAGCCCGTACAGCCGGTAATGCAGGACCCGCGCCATTTCGGGAGGTAAGCCTACGCGTCAGGGCGGCGGCCGCGCCGCTGTTCGAGCGAGCTGCATCGCGTCTTCCTGCCAGGGCGGCGCCTGGATGTGGACGGCGAGTCGATCCGTGCCAGCGGCGAGGAGGAAATCGCCACGCTGAGCGACCTCGAGGGCGCCCCGCTGTTGCGGGCTCAGGTGGAAAACCTCTTGCAGCTTGGCGGCTTCGCCTGGGCGCTGGGCGCCGAGAAAGAGGACTGCTGGATTGGTCGCGACCACCGAGCCCTGGTCGGATGACAGCAGGTCGCCTGGATTTTGCGTCGCAAAGACCAATGCGCCGTCGTACTTGCGGATCCGCCTTGCGAGACTGACCACGAAACGACGCATGGTCGCATCTTCGAAAAGCAGCCCGAGCTCGTCGATGAGAAGCATTCGCCGGCGGTCGCGCCGTTTGATACGCGTCCACAATGCCTCGGCGAGCAGGAAATGGACGGGCGCGATCATCTCGTCGCGCAGCTCGCGCATGCCGAAGGCGACGATCGGCGCTTCGAGGTCGACGTTGGTCGGCGCGCTGAACATCTCGCCCAGGCTGCCGCGCACCCAGCGATGGAGAATCAACGCAACTCGCGATTTCGGCGGTAGGCGCTGGGCGACGTCACGCAGGACCGGCTGCGCGACTTCGTCGTACGCCAGGCGGACGGCCGCCTCGAGCTGCGCACGCTCGGACTCATCGAGCCGGCCACATAGACACGCGCAGAGATCAATCGCGTCGGCCGCGGCGGGACCGATCCAGGCTTCGTCTCGACGATCGGACGGCCGCAGGTCGAGGACATTGAGCGCGTGTCCCGATCCGAGGGCCAGCTGGATGTTGGCGCCTCCCAGCTCGCTCGCGAGGCGGCCGTACTCGTGCTCGGGGTCGACGATGTAGACCTGGATACCACGGCCGAGGGCGCCCATGGCAAGCGTCGACAAGAGGTATGTCTTGCCGGCACCTGAATGTCCGAAGATGCCGATGTTGGCGTTCGCGTACCGGCGCTGATCGAATGGATCGACAAGGACCGGGGCCCCGGTGGCCCGGCCGCGGCCGATGAAAAGTCCGTTCGGTTGTTGCAGGTCGGGTTCCCACCAGGGAAAGAAGGTGGTGAGAGCAGTCGAGTCGAGCACGCGTTTTCGCTGCAGCCGATCGGCTCCTCCGGGCCGCGTGGCCAGAAAGCCATCGAGCATGCGGAAGGTGCAGGGCTGGAGGTCGCACAGGATCGCGCGACCGGCGGACTCGATTCGGCGCGAGCCGATGTCCAGGTCGGTGGCCGTGGGCGAGGTCAGGGTCAGGTAGACCGCGACGTGGAACGCTTTGTCCTGGCTCGAGGCCAGTCTGCGTTGCAGGTCCTCAGCGTTCGGAAGCGCCCCGGCGAGCGTCGGATCGGAGATGCCTGAGTTGCCATCCAGCAGACGGGTGGCGCGCATGCTGACCAGCTGACGCTGCAGGTAGTGGACGATCCAGGCGGCGGGCAGGGGAACGGCGTGCCACGCGAGGCTGACGGCCAGACCCGGCGGACAGAGCATGAAGAGCCAGCCCGGCTCGATCTCGGTGCCGGGCAGACGGTCGATGTACCAGCTGCGGCTGAGGCCGCCGACATGCTGGAATCGCGACGCGAGCTCGCGGCCGAAGGCGAAGTTGGCAATTGGTGCGACGGGGTTGGTGCTGATGCCGATTTCCGTAAGTGCGGCCTGTATACGAGCCGCATATTTTTCCGCGATGACAAGTCGGGTTCTTGTCGAGTGAGCCGTCGAGGACCGCCTCACGGCGGCCGCGAACTCGATGTCCGCGCCCCGCATGTCGTCGAGGTCGCGCGGAACCGGATGCGACGTGTTGGTTTTGTGGTCTGGGCCGGGCACGACGTCGATCACGACCTGGAGCGGCGCGTCGAGGCCGTCGAGCATGCGGCGGAACGAGATGAGCCAACGGCGGCGATCGTCCTCGGCTGCACCCGCGAAGCCGATCGGAGACGTTTCGAGTATGGTGAGTCCGGGCGCGCTGTTCGCGATGTTCGCGATGAGCATCGGCTCTCGTCGCGCGAGGCGGATCATGGTCGAGAGCGCGGCCGGCTGAACAGGCGCGGCGCGTTCCATCTGAGTTGATACGTAGCTGCACAGAAGGCGGCGAAGTCGATCACCCAACTGTCGAGCGCTCGCCCCCGCCAGCGGCCCCATGCCGCGGTCACGGCGACTGCTCCGACCACAATGGCGCAGGCCGCGCGAACGGGCAATGGCGCCCAGTGCGTTGACCAGATGGAAAATGCAGCAAGCAAACCGATCACGAGGTAGGCAAGCCTGGTCGGCGTCAGCCCGTAGAGAAGTTTGTCTTCGAGGTCGACGTCGAGCGGGACGCGAGCGGACACCACGTCAACCTATGTCGCCTTTGCGTGAAATGGCACCCAGGCTGTTAATCGCCCGAGACCCTTAGAATCGAGGCGCGATCCCTTCTAACGCGCTCGCGTAGCTCAACTGGCAGAGCAGGGGACTCTTAATCCCAAGGTTCAGGGTTCGATTCCCTGCGCGAGCACCAACATGTTTGGGGTTGATAGATATAGGGTCGCGCCGTGTCCCGATCCTCCCCCTTGAGCGGTCTTGCACCAGGCCTCAACTGCGGTTTCGGCGGGACATCCAAGTCGCCAGGCCGGCCAAAGCCCGCGAACGGCGTGTCTTGAACAGTTCAGACTGCTGAACGTAGGCTACGGCCAGGGTCGGGGAGGTCTGAATATGGAGTCGCCATGGACTCGGATGGCCGTGTCGGAAGACGGCCGGCTTTGGTGGGATGGGAGTAGCTGGCGAGAACTGTCGCAGGATGGCACTCTAGGTTCGCTCGGTACTGCCTGGCGGTCCCTGACGGAGGTGATTCAGGAGAAGTACCCCGAGAAGCAGGCTGAGCGTTTTCCAGATCCCGACCCGATGCTGTCACCTCAAGAGATCAGGACCTTGTACAACGCCGGACTAGATTGGGTGATTTCCAAACTCCCGTCTCGGCCAAACGTCGATGAGGATGTAGGTATGAAGTGGCTGCGCGACTTAGCAACGTTTCGCCAGCATGGATTGCTCTGGGCAGTCTACGGTGCTGAGGCGGATACCAACGGAAACTACGGCATCCTCACGCTCGAGTCCGGCATTTACAACGGCGGATTGCTTGTTGTAGCCCCGCCTGGCCACCCACTCGCGAAGGGTCCAACTCTACAAGTTCTGCCCCGCTCTGACCTCAACATGCTTCAGATCCTTCCCTTTGCGATGACCAGGGAGTGGGCTGGCATTGCTCTAATCCATGAACTGGAGCACTTGGAGAACTTTGCGACCGGACAGGAGCCAAGGCCGCCAAGCCGGAGCCAATACCTAGATGGTGAAGTGCGGGCGTTCTCGGCCGAGATTGCCGCATTTCAGTTGGTCACCGGAAGTCGGTTCATTCCGACCGTAGTGGGCTTGTACCGCCTATTCAGTTCAGCTGCGGGTAACCCAACCGAGGGGCTATCCCAAACGCAAGGAGGTCATATGATGCAGGCCCTGGCATTAGAGGCAGACGCATTACTCGGGTGTCCGCCACCCCAAAGCAGCGCTGAAGCTGCAACTCGGCTGGGCTTTTATTTCGTCGCAGGAAGCCTTGTTACGGCGGGTGTTCAGGCCTCCAATCCAGACATCATCGAAGTGCGACGCAAGGTCATTGAGGTCTACTATCAGCCTACCGGCCAGCTCCCTTCTCCCTAGTGGCTGATCGCCCATCACATTCCGGGTAGACGTAGCGCGCGCGAGTTGCGTCAAGGCCGGGCGCAACACCAAACTGAGTGGCGCATGAGGGTCCACCGTATTGCACGACGCCTTCAACTGGATTTCCTTCAACGTAGTCGAAGGTCTTCGGCGTGACGTCCGGGTCACCCTCTATGCCTAATACGTAGAGATGTGGGCCGAACCGAGGTAGCCCGAAGGAGCCGTCTGGGCAGACCATGACCGCGCGGCCGCATTGATGTTCGCCGGCCGTATCGGTGAAGCGCTGGACAGCGGGCGGAGGGCATGGAAGCGAGCGCGTGAGCGAATGCTCCCAATGCTTGTACTCACATCGGGTACAAATTTGCTGAGCAAGCTGCTCGAGGCGAGTCGACTCGGCGAGGCGGATGAGGTGATCACCGAATGTCTCGAGCTGGAGCGGCGCCTGGCGGGCGAGAGTGATCGCTTCGCCATGAGCAAGGTGGGCGACTGGTCGATTCACAGCCTCCGCCACGAGGCCTGGCTGTCTCGTGGCGACTGGCGCGACGCGATCAGCAGTCTCGAGCGCGAAATCACTCGCCAACGGGAGCCCCATTTCCGGATGCACCTCCACCAGAGCATTTTTGTCTGGCTGGCCAGGTGCGCTAGCCAGACCCGGAGCCAGGAGATAGAACTGCACGTCGCTGCCAGCCGCCAGGACTCGATTGCCGCTGGCTGCCGGCGATGCTCCCGCGAGCACACGCTCAAGGCGGGTGAGGCATTCGCGCGGTCGAATCGAAGAGGCCGAAGGTCAGCTCGAAAGCTGGGACGAAGACGGACGCGACGCGGTCTTGAACGACGCGCTGTGGCGTCGCCACGTGGCGGCTCTCCTTGCAGTCGCCAGGCATGACCTGTCCGGAATTGCCGAGCTCGAGGCTCTCGTTGCAGAGCGGAGGCGGCTCGGCCTGGTGGCTTCGCTCCTGTGGACGAGGCTGGACCTTGCCGCGGCACTCCAAACGCGTGACAGCCGCCGGGCGGCGGAAGAGTTTCGTCAGGCCGGCGAGCTGGCCGCTGCCGTGGGTGCGTCCACCGAGCAGCAGATGGCGGATCTCGGCCTGCGGCGCCTGGGCGTGCGGACCTGGCGCAGAGGACAGGCCAAGCGCGGCGAGCGGCCATTGGACACGCTAAGCGAAAGAGAAAGGCAGATCGCCACGCTCATAGGCGAAGGTCACAGCAACCCTGAGATCGCCAGCAGGCTCTTCTTATCGCGGAAAACGGTCGAACGGCACGTCTCGAACATCCTCGCCCGTACCGCATCTTCGTGACACTCCCCATGCTCGCAGACCTGACCATTGCATCGGGGTGCTGGCTCTTCAGCGAGATCTGATTGAACATGTACGCGTGCCCACCTGGCTCACAGTAGTCGCCTGGATTTCCATCGGCATCGCCTTGATTGCTTGCAACGTGATCCTCTTCGACATCTTCGTGCGCGGTCATGCCCACCGGTGGCCGCTATATGCGTCGGCCGCCGTGGTCGGGTTCGGGTCCTTGGTGTGCTTCTTCGCTGGCTCCGACGAGTGGACGGAGCAATACACAGAAGGCGTCGCCTCAGTGCACGCAGCCTCAGTGCACGCACGTTTTGCGATTGAGCTCTGCGCGATCGGAGCGCTCGACCTCCTCGCGTCCATCGTCTTACTTGTTCGCCGATGGGGCTGGGGGTGGTGGCTTGTGATCGGGGTGCAGGTGGGGGTTTTCGTGCTGGCGCAGATCGAGGCAACGCTCATAGATCCGAATTCCCCGGGCTGGTCTGTCTTCAGCCGTATCCCTCTGGTGACCCTGTTTCTGCTGTTCGCGGTCCGGATTAGCGGAGGCCATGCTGAAGCGCCCAGTTGAGCGCAATGTGACACCTTAATGGACACCTTCACGTAGAGACTCCCTGACACTCTCAGACCCTCCCTGACACTGGGTGCCCGCAGCCTCCTAAATCCCAAGGTTCAGGGTTCGACTCCCTGCGCGAGCACCAATATTTCTCGTGGATTGCAGATCGGGATCCACAGGTCCAGACATCGGCCTGGATCGTGGACGGTAGCGGAAATCTGGAGCCCGGGGCATTCAGCCTGGCCCTCCTATGTGACTCCTAACAGTCCCCGCTTGAGGGACTCGCCTAGCCACAGCTCGAATTCATCATGGGTCCAACCTCGCTCAATGACCAATCGCTGGTATGTGTCCTCGGAGGCAACCGCCCACAAAATGTCTGTCGCCCGGCGGCCATTCAGGTCATCACGAAGGTGGCCACCGCGGTCTAATGCCTCGGCGAAGATACGCAGCCCGTACAGACGCCCGCTGTCCAACTTCTTGGAGGCTTTCGACAGAGCCGGATCCGTGCGGCCGGCTGACCGCACTAGCACGTACACGTCCCACCACCGCTCACACGACATCCGGGCAATGTGTGCCGTTCCCTGGAGCATGCGAATGGGATCGCCTTCTTGCAGCAACTTCTGGAACACCGGCACGATGTCCTCGGCTTCCATCTGGTCTATCAAGTAGCCGACGATCGCGGCTTTTGTGCCGAAGTGGAAGTACACGGTTGGCACGGCATACCCTGCCTCCTGCGCGATCGCTTCGATGGTCGTACGCGCGTAGCCGCGCACTCTGAAGAGTTTGCGGGCAGCGGCCGCGATCGCCCGGCGGCCAGGAGGCTCACGTTTCTGATGCCGGGAGATTGGTCGCTGATGGGACTTGACAGCCGCTTTCATTCCTCCTAAAGTAGCACTCTAGTGCGCTATAGTGCCACTATAGTATTGAAGGAGGAGCTGAGATGTACGCGATGGTTGTTCAAGGCGGCACAACCCCGCCTAATAGGCACGAAATGAATCGCGCCGTGACGGAGTTACTTCTCCCGGCCCTGCTGTCTGAGCCAGGTTTTCGAGGCGCCGTGAATCTCGAGAACAGAGCTACGGGAGATGGGATGATGTTGACCTTCTGGGATACCGAGGAACAAGCGCAGCGCCGGCCTAGCAGCACCGTGTTTCGCGAGGCATTGTCGGCTATCTTGCGAATCTCCACCGGCGAGCGTGCGCCCATGTCCTGCTGGCAAGTCAACGCCGTGCAATTCGATGCCAAGGCTCTAGAACTAGCAGGGACGCCGGCTGGATCAATCTGAGATGTTCAATTGGAAGCCTTTGTTTGCCGAGTTAGGCGGGGCGATGGCTATAGCCGACCCCACGTGTTACTGGTACTACCTGGCCAGCCGCGTCGACAGCACGCGAAACGAAGCGCGTGGCGCTACCCCGACCCATGATGATCTTCCGCAGCCTGCGCGAAAGAGAATCGTGCGCGACCGATGGTCCTCCGGAACACAGGCAATGCGCCTGTCCAAGTTTTGAGGCGATGTTCGCGAGCCAGCCAGCTTAGCTTCATTGCTCCGATGTTCGGGTGTCGCATCGCATCCGGTCGGCGCTCTGTGTCGAATAGCGGGAGATGAAGACAGCGCTATCGCATGGCGCCGTCTGAGACACCATCGCGCTGCCACGACACCCGCACGACCGTGACTGAGCAAAGGTACATGGCGGTCCTGGCAGCCATCGACCCAGCTCGTTGACACGTTAATTTCGAAACAACCCGACCTATGCAAGCGCGTACGCAACGGCAGCCTCGATGCTCAGGGCGTGACCGGTCTGCCACGACCGATGCCACCGCTTCGCGCCGACGGCCTTCTCGCTGGTCTCTATGAAGCGTCTCGGGATCGCCACGTCAAATGGCCCGGGGCGCGCGGCGATCATCTCCCTGGCCGCCGCCGCCGCACCCGCGAGTCTGGCTGCACGCTCCGGTTCAGAGCGCGCGGCCGCGACCGCGGCCAACACCTGCAGCCCCTCCCCGATACCCTGCCGCTCTCCCTGTTCGGCGACCGACAAGAGCGCTTCGCGCGCAAGGCGACCGGCTTCCTCGATGTCCCCACGCGCTAGAGCCGCATGGGCCATCGTGTTGTTGATCCGGGCGGCAAACACGTCGTCGCCAAGCTCGCGATAGACGCGAAGCCCTTCCTGCAGCGTGGACACCGCCTCTTCGCCGAAACCCGCGTGAAGCAGAGCCGTGCCCAGGTTCAGATACGACGTTCCGAGCTGCCAGCTCAAACCAAGGGATTGACAGATCGCCACAGCCTCGCGAAACGACGGCAGCGCCTCTTGGTACTGAGCTCGCACCATCGCGACCATGCCTACGCTGGTGAGTGCGTTCCGGAGATCCATCCGATCTTCGCTCTGCAGCGCGAGCTCATAAGCCTCGGAGGCCAGGACAGCCATGCTGTCGTGGTCGGCCTGCGGAAACGCGAGAGCACCCGCCGCCCACAATGCTTTGGCACGCAGGGAAGCCGGTGTCTCTCCAGGCATCGCCAGCGCCGCATGCAACCAGCGCCTGCCCTCTGCGAACTCACCAAAGTGCCGCCAGTAACGCCAGAGCGCGACCATATATCGCAGCGCCAGAACCGTCTCCCCGTGATCGATCGCCCACGTCATTCCGGCTCGAAGGTTGCCGCGCTCGACTTCGAGGCGATGGAACCAACGCTCGTGGCCGGCCCGGACAAGTCTGGGCTCCGCGTCCTCAACGATGCTCAGGTAATGGAGGGCGTGCCGGCGGGCGACCTCCCGGCTCTCGCCGGCCTCAACGAGCTGGCTGGCTGCGTACTCCCTGACCACGTCCAGCATGTCGAACCGCCCGTCGGGCCCGTGCCGATCGACCACGATCAGGCTCTGATCGACCAGCGCACTCACACCATCGAGCGCGCCGCCGATATCTACCGCGGGGCCGCAGATGTCGTCGATGTCATCAAGAGCCCAGCCGCCGGCGAATATGGAAAGGCGGCGTAAGAGCGTTTGAGCTCGACCGTCGAGCAGGTCATGACTCCAAGCGACCGTGTCGCGGATGGCGCGCTGGCGCACCGGCAGGTCGAGGGGCCCGCCGACGAGCAGCTCCAGCCGATGCTCGAGCTGGTCACGTATGGCGGCGAGGGGCAGATGCTTGACGCGTGCCGCCGCCAGCTCGATCGCCAGGGGAAGACCATCCAGCTTGCGGCAGATGTCGATCACCAGCGAAGCGCTTTGCCGATCCAGCGTCAGGGCAGGCTGCACCGCCCGCACCCGGTGCCAAAACAGCGTTGTCGCCGGCCACCTCATGACGTCATCGAGTGGATCGCCGCCCGTGTCAGGTGGCGACTCGAGCGGCGGCACCGGAAACTCGTGCTCTCCGCGCAACCGCAAAGCGCTTCGACTTGTCACGAGGAAGGTGGTTTTGGGACATCCCAAGAGCAGCGCATAGACCACCGGCGCAGCGGCGGCCAAATGCTCGAAGGTATCGAGCACGATCAATGCTCGCTTTTCGGCGAGGCGCCTGATCAACACTTCCTGTAGCCCGGGGCCAGATTCAACTGCGCCGACCGCTTTGGCAAGCTCAGGCGCGACCAAGGACGCATTCTTCAACTCGCCCAGCGAGATGAAGAACACGCCGTCAGGCCAGGACGTCTCGATTTCGCGCGCAGCCTCGACGCCGAGGCGCGTCTTGCCGATGCCGCCGGGGCCTGTGAGCGTGAGAAGCCGCACATCGCCGCCCAGCAGGGCGCCTTTGATGGCTTCCAGCTCCTTGAATCGGCCGAGGCACGGGGTCAGCGGAGTCGGCAACCCGGACGGCGTTGGGAGAGGTGGCCGGCCAGGCGGGCCGCCGCGCGCAAGCACCTCAAACCCCAGGCGTTGCTCATCGCCCAGGCCGAGCGCAGATGTGAGCCGCCGGGCCGTGTCGTGGTGGACCAGCGTCCGCAGACCGCGTTCGACGTCGCTTACGGTTCGCGCGCTGATTCCCGCTCGTTCCGCGAGCTCCTCTTGCGTCATCCCGGCTGCCAGGCGCAGGCGCTTCAGCGTCCGACCCAGAGCCTGGTCGATGTCACTCAAATCGGTGACTCAAACGGTGACTTAGTTTCATGGCGCCGGCCGCCGCTTCGCAACATGATCAATCGAGCACCGCCGGCCAAATGCGCCTAGGCCTCGAGATAAGGAGAAGAGCCATGCCCGAGCGAGAAATCACGAACAAACAGACGATTCGGACCCTCTATGAGGAGGTCCTGAACGAGGGACGCCTGGAACTCCTCGATCAGATTGCCTGGCCAGAGCATGTAGAGCACAACCCCTTCCCGCATCAGAGCCAGGGGGCGGAGGGCCTCAAGCAGCGCGCCAGCATGGTCCGCGCGGCCTTCAACCCCCATTTCACGATCGAGCACGTGATTGCCGAGGGCGACAAAGTCGCGATCATGTGGTCGAACCAAGGCACGCATGTCGGCGATTGGTTCGGTTTCGCACCGACCGGCAAAAACGTGGCCGCCCACGGTGTGGACATCTTCCTGCTTCGAGACGGTCGGCTGGCCGAGCATTGGGACGTCGTCGACACAACAGACTTTCTCATCAAAGTCGGCGTGTTGCCCGATCCGGCGGCATCCGCAGAGAGCCGACGATGATCAGCGTGGCCGGCGGCACCGGCCGCCTCGGGACCAAAGTCGTCGGTCTGCTCCAGGCGCGGGGATTCCGGGTTCGCGTGCTGACGCGTGATCGCGGCCGAGCAGCCCACCTCGAAGGTGCGGGCGTCGAGATCGTCGAAGGCGACGTCCGCGACCTGACCGCCGTCAGGCGGGCCGTCGAGGGAGCTCAAGCGGTGGTCTCGGCGATTCAGGGATTCGTGGGGACCAAGGACGCCAGCCCAGCCACCATCGATCGAGACGGCAATCGCAACCTCATCCGGGCCGCGCGCGAGGCGAATGTAGATCGCTTCGTGCTGACCTCGGTCAAAGACGCGGCTCCTGATCACCCGATGGACCTCATGAGAATGAAGTACGTGGCTGAGCAGGACCTGAAGGCCAGCGGACTGGCCTGGACCATCCTCCGGCCGACCTCCTACATGGAGACCTGGTGTGAAGTGCTGGGCCGTCCGCTGCT
Source organism: Chloroflexota bacterium (assembly GCA_005882115.1). Lineage (GTDB taxonomy): Bacteria > Chloroflexota > Dormibacteria > Dormibacterales > Dormibacteraceae > 40CM-4-65-16. The sequence goes on along the minus strand of VBEG01000057.1, from coordinate 7,781 downwards.
CGAGAAAGGCAGGACTCAGGTCTTTGGCCGCGGTCGTAATCCGATCAACTGGGTGTCAGCGTCAGACGTCGGTCGCTTCGTCGAGCTGGCAATCATCGACCCGGGTATGCGCGGTGAGGTGATCGAGGTCGGTGGCCCTGAGAACCTGAGCATGACGGCGTTCCTTGACGTTTTCCGACAGGAGGCAGGACTGGGCGGCACGGTTAGCCACATACCACCACTCGCGATGAGGCTGACAGCAATATTGATGGGCCGGCTGAATCCGAGCCTGGCAAGACAGATCCAGGCGGGAATCGTCATGGATACCACGCCAAAGGCGTTTGACGCGTCAGAAGTGCGCCGTCGCTATCCGTCGGTTCCAGTGACCAGCCTTGCAGATGTTGTTAGGCGCGACTTCGTAGGTGGGCGCAACGTGGATCGAAATGTGCCACGTGTCGTGACACCTTAATGGACACCTTCACGCAGGCACTCTCGGATACTCCCTGACGCGCAGTGCCCGCAGCCTCTTAATCCCAAGGTTCAGGGTTCGACTTCGTGCGCGAGCACCACCGTGCTGTGCAAGTTCGGCTGATGGGCGAGAAAGCCGTCCGCCGATGCTGATCAGTACTTCGGTTGAGTCTTAACACCTGGTTCGGCTGATGCTTGAACTCCTGCGCATGGGAGAGATGAGCGCGGCTGAGCTGAGGTACCAAGCGGCCCTGGCAATGATGGCAGACGGACGATGTTCAAGTTGCGCCAAGCACGGGGGCATAGGCGTCAGGCGACCGCGGTTCGCCGCTGTAACTCACACCTTTTGGATTGACGACAAATCCACTGCATATGTCGCTCGTGGGGCAGAGCTAGATGCCGAGGGTCCCCACCAGCCCGAGAAGCGCGAGAAGCAGCGCGCTGGTTCCGGCCCCGACCACGACCACGCTCGCAATGACCCCTGCTCGCCGTCGAATCGTGGCGCTCGATTGGGGAACCGACATCCGCAAATCGAATGACCAGTAGCTCAACTCGGCCAATCCGAGCAGGGCACCGCCGAACAGCGGAGCAGCAAGAGCGGGAATCGAGCCCTGGAGAATCTCGATCACAGCGATAAGGCACAGGGCGCCAAGAGCTGCGGTGAATAGCGCACTTGAAGCCCGCAATAAGGCCGTCAGAACAACCACCACGCACACCCAAGAGATCGCCGCCGGCCAGCGAGAGCCAGACGCGCCCAGCGCTGCCGCAATTCCGCCAGCGGTTAGTGCGGCAATGGTCGCGACAATCAGCCGTTGACGCGCCGCGAAGTTCTTCTGAATCTTTGAAGCTCCATCAGTGGCATTTGGAATGATTGACCTGGTTTCCAAGCTGAAACGGCCAGGCCAATTTGCCGAAGGCGGTGACGCTGGGCTTCACGGTGTAGGGCCCAAAGTCGACGCGCCAGGTCTTCGCGCTGATTTGAGGGAGGGGGCAAGACTGCGGGGGCGGAGATCTCGACCACGGCGATATCGTGTCCGCGGGAAAGGAGATCACCAAGGATGGCTGGCATGCGCCGGTCTATCAATGGTGTGAGGGCGATTACGAGCGCGCCGGCCGGTATCACACGCTTGGGTATTGCGTCAGTGGTGGGCCAGGAGTAAGTGAACGCCAGCCGAGTCTGCATGACCGAGTCGACGATTTGATAGAGCTGACGGGTCCCCAGCCCAGGCAACAGCCAGTTGATCTCACGGCCGACCACGAGCAAACCGATCCGATCGCGTCGGCCAATGCACGCGATGGCCGCAGACGTGGCGGCGCGAACCGTGAGGTCGAGGCTTGAAACCTCATCTCCAGCGACATCAGAGAAGGTGTCGAGGAGGATGACTATGTCGGAGCTCCATTCCGGATGGAAAAGATTGACGTGGATGCGGCGGTGCCTGGCGGTTGCCTTCCAGTTGATGTGGCGCCGCTGATCGCCGGGCTGGAACTCGCGAATGTCGGCGAACTCGAGCCCTGCGCCCGCAGCTCGCGAGACGAGGCTGCCGAACCTGGGCCGGAGCGCGTGCGGCCGGAGCAGTGACCGCAACCGCTCCGGTCGCGGATAGACCTTCACTGCAGTCGCTGACTCGGCCGCCTGCTGATAGACAAATGTCGAGGCGATGTCTCGCGCCACGATGCGGCCGGAGCCAATCTTGTGAATTCCCCATCTGCGGCATCGAACGCGGCCGCGAGTCGATACCGTCGTGCCAGCGGCAACAAGTACCGTGGGCGGCTGGTCGACGACGTCTACACCTGGCAGTGGGTCGAGGAGGAATGCGGCCTCGACCGTTCCCATCCGGCTGGTGACCTGGACAGCGAATTCCAGTTCGTCTCCCTCCAGCGCCTTGGTTCGATCTACCGACACTCGCACCTCAAGATGCACTCGAGAACGGCTGAGGACTGCCGCCACTACAACGACGACCAGAAAAGGCGTCGCAATCAGCCCCGGCTCGACGCGACCAAGGGCCAGTGACAAGGCGATCCCACCACCCACGATCAACGAATACGGAACGAGGCGAGATGAGCGGAATCTGGTCAAGCTTCGCGCGCTAGCTCAGATGCGGAGGGGGTGGGTACGGATGCGATTGTTTCCAGAATCGCCTGCTGCGTGCCCTGGTCCTGGATCCAGAGCTCCGGCTTCAGCGAGACGCGGTGGGCGAGGGCTGGAACGGCCAGGGTCTTCACGTCATCCGGCAGGACAAAGTCACGCCCATCAAGCGCGGCCCAACCTCTGGCAAGCTTCATCAGGGCAAGCGCGCCGCGCGGGCTCGCTCCCACCTGAAGTTGTGAATTGGCGCGGGTCGCCCCAACCAGGGCGACGATGTAGCGGATCACCGCGCGCGACACGTGAATCTCCTCCAACGCCTTCTGCATCTTCCTGAAACCAACCTTGTCCATGACCTGGCTGATGACAACCTCATCCTCGTGGCGCTCCACGCGCTGCTTCAGTATTTGGGCCTCGTCGTCCGGGTCCGGGTAGCCGATCGCGAGGCGACTGAGAAAGCGGTCCAGCTGGGCTTCCGGAAGGGGATACGTACCTTCGAACTCGAGGGGGTTTTGTGTTGCGATGACCAGAAATGGGACATCGAGAGGGCGTGTCTCGCCGTCGACCGTAACCTGTCGCTCCTGCATCGCCTCTAACAGAGCAGCCTGGGTCTTGGCGGGTGCGCGGTTGATCTCGTCCGCCAACAGCAGGTTGGTGAAAACGGGTCCTGAACGGAACTCGAACCCGCCGGATGCTTGGTTGTAGATGGATGTCCCGGTGATGTCCGCCGGCATTAGATCTGGCGTGAACTGGACGCGCTTGAAGTCGAGACCCAGTGCGCTCGCGAATGATCGTGCCATCAGAGTCTTGCCCAACCCGGGGAGATCCTCGATCAGGATGTGGCCGTCGGCCGCCATTGCGACGAGCGCCAATCTCAGCGCGTCGTGCTTGCCGACCAAGGCTCTCGAGACCTCGTTGATAATGCGGTCGGCCTGACGCTGAAACTCCACCACGTCCAATCGCGCCGCCATGCGTCAGGCCTTCTCGAGAGCGTCGGTCACGGCGTCGAGCTGCGCGATCGTGACTGCGTCCCAACGTGGCTGGTCCGAACCTTCAGGCGTGGGTCGCACAAGCTGCCAGGCGTCATCGCCGAGAATCTTGCGCGCCCGGTCGGGATCACGCTCGAGCACGACTCTGTGATTGACAAGCAGGCGTTGCGCAGCGATCTCGCGGAGCGTCCCCTGCAGAAACGGAAAGAGCTGGTAGTCAACGGCCAGAAGGAAGTCCTTGGCCTGGTCGTTCTCACTCATCCCGCGGACGAGTCCAAGCTCGCGAGCGGTAACCGAGTGGACAGGAGGCGGCTCCGCCGGGATGGGTCCGAAGACTCTTTTCAGCACGGCCCCTGTCGCAAGCAGTGCGAGGACCGCGATCCAGACCCTAACTACCGCTGCGAGGATGTCGGGCTGGACCACAAGCACCAGCGCAGCGACCGCGGTCACGAGGCTGCCCTCTCGTAGCGACCACTTCATTGGGTGGCCTCACCGATCGCTCTGAGCGAGCTAATCGCGGTTTGTCGCATGGTCTCGTTGATTGCGTGTCCCGAAAAACCGGCTAGCTCAAAAAGTCCGGTCAAGGATCGGAGCGCCGCCGGTGGGGCGCCGGCGGTCGCCAAGAGACGCCGTGCGTACTCGAGCGCGGTTTCCTCAGGACTCCGGGGAAGTCCCCTCTTTGCCAAGCCGCTTTCCATCAGCGCGTAGCAAGCAAGGATTGCGCGCCGCGGATCACTCTGAGTCAAGAGCTCCAGCAAAGCCTGGTCGGTGAGGTCCCGCAGGGTCGCGATGTCCGTGCTGATCGCCGCAGAAGCCGACTTTCGTCGTCGGCCCCAACCGTGCGGAGCTAAGCGGGCGACTAGGTAGCTCAGTCCGACGAGACAGGCGATTCCAAGCACCGGCAATAGCCAGGTCAAGTCAAGCGATCCGGCATGGAAAGTCGCCACGGGCGGTGGACTTGGCCTCACCCGAATGGGGGAGCTCGGGCCTTGGACGTACGGCCACGCAAAGACGACTGCCAACGCGCCGAGAACCAGGGCGCGAAGCGCCGCATTACCTGCAGCGGGCCAGCGGTCCAGGGCTTTGGTGTGCCAGGGAGCGCTCCAGGGAGCCGGATAGTTCGCGAACCGCAGCGCCGTCCAGGCGTACATGACTATTGCCAGAAAAGCAACAGTGCCGGCGACAACTTGCGTCATTAGCGACGGATGGGGCGACGCTATCAGACCTGGCTCACGCCTGCTGTGGCTGGCCAGGAGAACGTGACCCTTGACACCTTAACTGACACCTTCACGCAGACACTCTCTGACACTCCCTGACAATCCCTGACACTTCCTGCCCGCAGCCTCTTAATCCCAAGGTTCAGGGTTTGACTCCCTGCGCGAGCACCAGAATTTTCTTGTGCAAGTTCGGCCGCTGATGGGCGACAAGAAGGCCTTCGGCCGATGGCTTGCAGCTACTCCGCAGCCGTTGTCGAGACCCATGCAACGGTCGGGCTTGTCCGCGGGTCTTATGGCTATGCGCAAAGCGCCACCGCTCGTCGACTCGAGCGTTTTCTGGTTGCGCGGGTGATTTGGCGCTCTCACGTAAATAGGAGGGACCAAGTTTGCAGGCCCAGCAAACACTCACTGTTTCGAGGCACTCGTTTTCGACGCTGGTCGCGATCGTCGCGACTCTGTTTGCGGCGGTACTTGCGATAGCAATCGTCGCCACTGCCGAGCGGTCAGCGACACCAGCGACCCGCGGAGTCGTGGCGGTGCGCGAGATTCGTGCCGAACAGATTGCTCACGACCGTTCGGGATCGGGACTCGGTGCTCCTAGGTCGATCGGCAGCAGCAAATCTCTCACAACCGATCAGAGGACGGGCTCGCGAACATTTAGGTGAAGCCTCGCGGGGGCCGGTGACGACTTCCTGCCCCCGCTCGGGATTTCTAGCAGCGCGACCGGCTCGAGCGCGCTGAGGGTGGATCCGAGCGGGTGTCGCTATGCGAACGACACTCTCATATCGAGCTGCGCTGCAACAGTCAAGGCCTCTCGGCGGGTCTTATTGGTGTGGCGCAGAATGGCCGACAGAGGTCCCACAAGTGCAGCAGGTAGCTGTTCTGGGTGGCGAGTCAGGGCTTCTATCTGCGGCGCGAAGCGGCGACCAGGCCTCCTTTGAGCGTCTGATCGAACCACACATCGCCGCTGGGTATCGCTTGGCGGCCACGATGCTCAACGATCCTGGTCGTGCCGAGGATGCAGTCCAGGAAGCGACCTTGCGCGCCTGGCGATCGCTGGGCCAGCTTCGTTCCAGTGCCCACTTTCGAACCTGGTTTCTATCGATCGTCGCCAACCGGAGCCGCAGCATGCGGAGCGAGCGCTGGTGGTCCGTGATTCGCGTTAACGACACCCGACGCGGATCGCCGGATCCCGCGGACAGCGCCGATCAACGCGAGGACCTGTTAAGGGCACTTGCCCGCCTGAGCCCAGAGGACCGAGCCGCGGTATTCCTCCGCTTTTACGAAGACATGAGCAGCGCGGAAGTGGCGGCAAGCCTAGGCATTACTGCGACGGCGGCGCGTTCACGAGTCCATCGAGCTCTGCGCCGTTTGCGGGTTGACCTAGCTGAGGAGGAGCTGTGAACACTATCAAGGAGCTTCGTCAGGCGCTCGCGGAAGAAGCGACCCGGCTGCAGCCGCCGCGAGGCCTCGAGGCACGCATTCTCCAGAGCGCAAGGCATTCCCGAGCGGCCGCCGCCGCCTCAACGCCGCGCAGCGGAGCCCGCGACTCCGTTCGATCTTGGGATTCCAGGTCAATCGAAGGTCCCCGGTTCATGTTTTTCGTGGCTGCCCTACTCGTGGTCGCGATTGTCGCCGTTCTCGTTCTTACCGCTCGCGAGCTTCACATGAAGTCGAGCAGTCCCGCCAGCCATGGACCGTCTCAGCTGGCGGAGCCCGTTCCCTTTCTTCACGTAGATACCTGTCTGACTCATTGCGAGGTCGCGGCACAGCAACCAGCGAAGCCCAGGTCAGACTCGCCGAGGCAATGCGTGATCGGCAGCGCACAGTGCCAGGTCCAAGCGCAAGACTTCGCGAACCAAACGGTTGGCTGGATTACCTACTACACCACCGGACCCGACCCCGAGACCTATCTGTTCCGGACCGAGGACGCCGGACAACACTGGCGCTCTGTGCTGAGTTGGGATGGACCGAATGCGCCGACAGTTGTCTCAGGCGCGGACGGAACGGAAGTGCTGGTGGTGTCGGGGTGCTGCTCCGGCGCCAGCATCTTTCACTCGACTGACGGCGGCGTTCACTGGGCATCCTATGGTCTTCCGGCCGGTGCTTCCGCCGCCTTCCTCAACCCACACGAGGGCTGGGCGAACATTCCCGATGCTCAAATGCATGCATATGTTGTCTTCCATACAACCGACAGCGGCGCGCACTGGACTCGAATCGCGCGTTTCGAACTGAGCCCGAACGGGTCAGGAGCCCTCTTCCCACTTCCGTCTTCTGTGGGATATTTCACCCAAGCGGGAACCCTGTATCTCTCCCGCGACGGTGGGGCAACATGGAAAGCGGAGCTCGCCGGACGGCCAGAACAAATACCCGCGAGTGCCACCTTTATGCGCATGGATTCGCGGGTCTTCAACACTCGGGACGGAGTCCTTACGTCTTACTACTGCAGCGCCTCCTCATGTGGAGGCCCCGATCTTGCCTACGCTTACAGCACCTCGGATGGCGGCGCCCATTGGTCTGAACCGGTGCGATTGCCTACCGACGCCACGGGCGTATCGCGGATCATCTTCATCGACCCGAATCATTGGATTGCGACAATCTCCGAGCTCGCGCCCACCGGCTACAGCGTTCGTCGCGTGATACGCACAGATGACGCAGGACAACGATGGACTGTCCTCGTTGCTCCCCGTGACCCCAATGGCTACTTGACGGACTGGGATCAATTCTCGAGGATGCAGTTCATCGATCCGATGCACGGGTGGGCGGCTACCACAGACACGAACAGCGAGCCCGGTATCAGCTCACTGCGTACGACCAGTGATGGCGGGGTAACCTGGAGCGTCGTCCCTCTTCCGGCTCCAGTCGTTGAAGCCAATACCAGCAAACCGTGAACCGTGGCGCCGCCGGACGTGGCAGAGACATCTGTCGGCGCCGTAGTGTCTGATTGCCTGACAGCTTACCCGTGACACGCCGTGACACTGTGTGCCTCTGCTGACAAACTGCGTCAAGACTTCGGACTCAGATGACGCGCCATTGCGCTGTTGA
>VBEG01000020.1 GCA_005882115.1 Chloroflexota bacterium | reverse complement strand
GAGCAGCAGAACGTCGGATTGACGCTGCTTGGCGATGAGATTTTCGGCGAGCTGAGCCTCCCGCGAGACCACCTCGAGCATGCTGAAAGACTACCAAACGAACGTTTGAGTGTCCAGTAAATTAACATCAAAACTAATTCAAATCCACGTAACTCCGGGTCGCCAGGCCTACTTTGTGATGCCCTTCCCCATCCGGCCGCCAAAGCATCGCGTCAGGCCGCCAGGCCCACCCCAGTCACCCTCTTCACCGTCCCCGTCGCCCCCTTACATGTTCCGTTCCCCAGGCGCTGTTTCAGGCCGCCAGGCCCACCCAACAGCCCCTTTCTTGCGGTTCCCGCCCGAGTAAATTGGGTGAATGCCCGAGAAGGAGATGGGGGTCGTGGGCCTCGCGACCATGGGCATGAACCTCGCGCGCAACCTCGCCTCGCACGGCGTGCGCGTCGCCGTCTACAACCGGACCCGCCAGCGTACCGACGAGTTCATGAGCTCGTTCGGCAAGGACGGCGACTTTCACGCCGCCTACGCGTTCGAAGACCTCGCGCGAATCCTCCAGCCCCCGCGCGCGGTGCTCGTCATGGTCAAGGCTGGTGCCCCCGTCGACGAATCGATCGACTCGCTGACGAAGGTCCTGGAACAGGGAGACACCATCATCGACGGCGGCAACTCCTTCTTCCAGGACACGCAACGTCGCGCCGCGGCCGTGGAGAAGCTCGGCCTGGGTTACATCGGCAGCGGCGTCTCGGGTGGGGAGGAGGGCGCACTGCACGGCCCGAGCATCATGCCCGGCGGGACGCACCGGTCCTACGCGCGCGTCGAGGACATGCTCACCGCGATCGCCGCCAAGGTCGATGGTGTTCCGTGCTGCACGTACATCGGCCCCGACGGTGCCGGCCACTTCGTGAAGATGGTTCACAACGGGATCGAGTACGCGGACATCCAGCTCATTGCCGAGACGTACGACCTGCTGCACAACGCGCTCGGCCTGTCCGCCGACGAGCTCGCGTCGGTGTTTCGCGAGTGGAACAACGGACGCCTGCAGTCCTACCTCATCGAGATCACGTCGTACGTCCTCGCGAAGCACGACGACGGTGCAAGGAGCTCACTGGTCGATGCCATTGAAGATGAGGCCGAGCAGAAAGGCACCGGCCGCTGGACCAGCCAGTCCGCGCTCGAGCTCGGAGTGCCGCTCACCGGGATCACGGAGGCCGTCTTCGCTCGGATGCTGTCGAGCCAGAAGGCACAGCGCGTGCGCGCCTCAAACCTCTTGCAAGGACCTGGCGCGACCAAGGCGACGAGCGGGCTGATCGACGACATCCAGGAAGCCCTGTACGCGTCGAAGATCGTCGCCTACGCGCAGGGGTTCGAGCATCTTGCGGCGGGCTCCAAGGAACACCGGTGGGACCTTGACCTCGGCGCGCTCGCCACGATCTGGCGCGGGGGCTGCATCATCCGGGCGAAGTTCCTCGACCGCATCAAGGAGGCATACGAGGAGACGCCCGACCTGCCGAGCCTGATGCTGGCGCCCTTCTTCCACAAGGCTCTCGCCGACGCGCAGCCGGCGTGGCGCCGCGTCATCAAGACCGCCGTCGACCAGGGAATCCCGATCCCGGCCCTTGCCTCATCGCTCGCCTACTACGACGGCTACAGGCGCGCCCGCGGCCCGGCGAACCTCATCCAGGGCCTGCGCGATTACTTCGGCGCGCACACGTACCACCGCACCGACCGCGAGGGCGCGTACCACACACGGTGGGCGCAGGACGGGGAAGAGGTCCGGACCGACAGCTAGGCGGCTGTGGCCCGCGCTCGGGCAGCGACCTTCCGCCTGGCCTTCCGTCGCAGCAGAGAGAGGACCGCCGCCTCGTCCGAGTTGAGCCTCGACGGCGGTTTCGCGATCGCCACGCTCAACGCTCTTTCGAGATGGCCGTCCATATATGTATCGATGACGGTGGGATGCACGTACGAGCGGCGGCACACCGCCCGCGTATGTCCCAACTTGCGCGCGACGCTGTCGATGGCTTCGACGACCTTTCTTTTCGCCTCCGTCTCCGACTCGAAACCGGACGCCTCACGCAGCGCGCAGGCGGCCAGTACAGTGCCTGCCCACGTGCGGAAATCCTTGGCGGTGAATTCCTCGCTGCTGACTTCTCGCAGGTAGCCGTTGACATCGTCCGAGGTGACCACCCTGCGCTCGCCGTCGCCATCGAGGTACTGAAAAAGGTTCTGGCCCGGCAGGTCCTCGCAACGTTTGATCACCCGCGCGACTCGCCGGTCAGTCACCCCGACGGCGACCTCGACGCCGCTCTTGCCCTTGAAAAGAAAGCGGACAGTGGCGCCCCTGACGTCGACGTGTCGGTTGCGCAGCGTGGTCAGCCCGAACGAGTTGTTCTGCCTGGCGTATTCCTGGTTGCCGATCCGGAGGTACGTGGTCTCGAGCAGGCGGACGATGGTCGCCACGACCTTATCCTTCGGCAGCCCGTCACGTCTCAAATCACGCGCGACGCGCCGCCGGAGGCGGGGCAGGACCTTTCCGAAGCGGGCCATGCGGTCGAATTTGTCGGCGTCACGGGTCTCGCGCCAGCGCGGGTGATAGCGATGCTGCTTGCGACCCCTGGCGTCCCGCCCGGTTGCCTGCAGATGGCCGCGCGGGCGGGTCGTGATCCAGACGTCATCCCACGCGGGAGGAATCGCAAGCGACCGAATCCTGTCCAGGGCGGTGAGGTCCCTGATGCGCTTGCCGTCGGGTCCGACGTACTCAAACTTCTTGCCCTTGCGCACGCGCCGGATGCCTGGTTCCTCGTCGGTGGTGTAGACAAGGCCGGCTTCCTGCGCGGCCTCGAGAGCCGCGTCCGTCGGGGCGAGTCCTATGCCGCCGCCGGAGGCGTTACCCCTGGCCCGCCCCATCCCGGCTGCATCGCCGTCAGCAGGCTTCGCTTCTTGGCCCAGAGCCTGACCACAAGCTCCTCCCGGGGGGTCAGCTCATGGCATGGCAGGCCGATCTGCCAGAGAGCCGCTCGCACGTCGACCGGCAACACATCGTCGCAGCGGTAAGGCCGGGCGACCTTGGCCAGGATGTCGCCAAGCTGGACCAGCATCAGCTCGTGCTCGCTCATGTATCCGAGAAACGCTTTTCCGGGTCGGGCTACTGAGCGACCTCCGTTCGCGTTTCGACAAACGCTTGGACGGCCCGCTCGAGCTCGTCCTGGGAGTGGGCGGCCGAGACCTGAGCTCGGATTCGCGCTTTGCCCTGGGGCACGACCGGGTAGGAGAAGCCGACCACGTAGACCCCCTTCTCGAGCATGGTGGCGGCCATCCGGCCGGCGAGGGCGGCGTCGCCGACCATGACCGGCACGATCGGATGCTCCCCTGGGAGGATCTCGAATTCCTCCTCCGTCATGCGCCGCCGGAAGAAGGTCGTGTTGTCGGCCAGCCGCTGCCGAAGGCCTTTGGCGCTGCGCAAGATCTCGAGCACCTTCAGGCTTGCCGCCACGATGGGGGGCGCGACGGAATTCGAGAAGAGATAGGGCCGCGAGCGCTGGCGAAGCAGGGCGATCAGCTCCTTACGCCCTGAGACGTAGCCGCCGCTTGCCCCGCCCAGCGCCTTGCCAAGTGTCCCGGTGATGGCATCGATGCGGCCGATGACCCCGTGGTGCTCGTGTGTGCCCCGGCCGTTTTCGCCGATGAAGCCGACCGCGTGTGAGTCGTCGACCATGACCATCGCGTCGTAGCGCTCTGCCAGAGCACAGATCTCGCGCAGCGGGGCCATGTAGCCGTCCATCGAGAAAACCCCGTCGGTCACGACCAGGCGAAAGCGCGCGTCGGCGCTGTCCTTCAGCTGGCGCTCGAGGTCCGCCATGTCGCGGTTCGCGTAGCGGAGGCGGCGCGCCTTGCACAGCCGGATGCCGTCGATGATGCTCGCGTGGTTGAGCGCGTCGGAGATCACCGCGTCCTTGTCGTCGAGGAGCACCTCGAAGATTCCGCCGTTGGCGTCGAAGCAGGACGAATAGAGGATGGTGTCTTCAGTGCCGAGGAAATCCGACAGCGCGTCTTCGAGCTCCTTGTGGATCTCCTGCGTCCCGCAGATGAACCGGACCGAAGCCATCCCGTAACCCCAACGGTCCAGCGCCTCCCTCGCGGCCGCGATCACGTCGGGGTGGGCGGCGAGGCCCAGGTAGTTGTTCGCGCAGAGATTGAGGACGTCACGTTCCATGACCGCGACCGTCGATCCTTGCGCCGATCCGATCACACGCTCCGGCTTTTCGAGGCCCGCGTCGCGGATCTGCCGCAGTTGCTCGTTGATATGCGACCGCACGCGTTCGAACATCACGAGGTCCAGTCGAGGACGATTTTTCCGCACTGTCCGGAGTGCCCCACTGCGAATGCCTCCTTGAATTGCTGGTACGGAAAGCGGTGCGTGACCACCGGCGAGATGTCAAGGCCACTCTGCACGAAAACCGACATCTGGTACCAGGTCTCGAAGATCTGCCGGCCGTAAACCCCTTTCACCGTCAGCATCTTGAACACGACCTGGGACCAGTCGACCGCGAACTCGTGGTCGGGCAGGCCGAGCACGGCGATGCGGCCGCCGTGGGCCATGTTGTCGATCATGTCTCGCATCGCGCTCGGCTGGCCCGACATCTCAAATCCGACGTCGAAGCCTTCCTTCATGCCGAGCTCGTGCTGCACCTCGGCCAGCTTGGTCTTGCGTACGTCCGCCGCACTTGTGACGCCGACCTTGCGAGCCAGCTCGAGTCGATAGTCGCTGACGTCCGTCATCACGACAAACCGCGCTCCGTTGTGGCGCGCGACGATCGCCGCCATCAAGCCGATCGGGCCGGCACCCGTGATGAGCACGTCCTCTGCCACGAGGCGAAACTGCGTGGCCGTGTGCACGGCGTTGCCGAACGGGTCGAAGATGGACGCGACGTCAAGGTCGATCTTCGTCAGATGCGGCCAAAGGTTTCCAGCTGGCATGACGATGAACTCAGCGAACGCGCCGTCGCGCTGCACGCCGATCCCCACGGTGTTCGCGCACAGAGCCCGCCGCCCCGCCATGCAGTTGCGGCATCGGCCGCAGACAATGTGGCCTTCAGCGCCGACGATCTCGCCGGGGTAGACCGAGGCGACATCCTCACCCAGTTCCACGACTTCGCCGACGAACTCATGGCCGACGACGAGGCCTGGCTTGATGGTGTGCTGCGCCCACTCGTTCCACGCGTCGATGTGGAGGTCGGTGCCGCAGATGCCGGTGCGAAGGACGCGGATGAGGACCTCGCCCGGACCGGGCTTCGGCTGCGGAACGTCCTGCAGCCATAGGCCCGGCCCTGCTTCTGCCTTCACCAAAGCCTTCAATGTCTGGCCAGAATACGGCCTCCTGCAAAGTAGAATTCCGGCGCGGCTCGCGTGAGTCGCCGGATCTCGATGGTGTGCCGGGAAGGCTGGTCGGCAGGAGGTACCCGGCCGCCGACATGAGCACCGCGCAGAGCTTTCTGTTCCTTCTCATCCTCCTCGGCGCGGCGGCGACCAGCCTGCGTCTTGTCTCCCGGAGGACCCCGACTGTCCCGTACCCCGTGCTGCTGGCGCTGGGCGGCATCCTGATCGGACTCGTCCCGGGCCTGCGTCTTCCGCCGATCGGGCCCGACTTGATCCTTCTGGCGTTCGTGCCCGGCCTGGTCTTCGAGGCCTCGCTTTCCCTGGACCTCGAGGAGCTGCGGCGGCGAGCGGTGCCGATCACGCTGCTCGCCACGTTCGGCGTCTTCTTCACCGTCGCGCTGATCGGCGCCCTCGCGCATTTCGCGCTCGGCCTCGATTGGGCGAGCGGGTTCCTGCTCGGCTCGATCGTCGCCGCCACCGACCCGATTGCGGTGGTGAATCTTCTCCGGCAGCTGGGGGCCCCGCGCGGGCTCGAGGCCATCCTCGACGGCGAGAGCCTGTTCAACGACGGGACCGGGGTCGCCGTCTTCGCCGCGGTGCTCGGCACCATCCTGACCGGCCACCCCTCCTTCGTGGACGCGGGCACCCGCTTCCTCTATGTGACCATCGCCGGCATCGTGATCGGCGTGGCCGCTGGAGCGGCTGCGGTCGTGGTTCTACGCCTGGTACAGGACGCCGAGCTCGAAATCCTGATCACGCTGGTCCTCGCCTACGGCTCCTACCTCGCGGCCGACGTCATCCACGCGTCGGGCGTGGTCTCGGTTGTCAGCGCCGGGCTGGTGGTCGCCCGGTACGGCAGCCGGACAGGCCGGCTGAAGGGCACGCAGCTACACGGTTTCTGGAGCCTGCTTGCGTTCGTCCTCAACGCAGTTCTCTTCCTGATCGTCGGCATCGCGCTGCCCACTCATCGCCTTCTCGATGTCGCGGGCCTTGCGCTCGGCGCCTACCTCATCATGTTCGCCGCCCGCGTCCTGCCGGTCTACGGCCTTCTCGGGCTCACCGACCCTAGTGGCTCGTCCATTCCGTGGCGATGGCGACACATGACCGTGTGGGGCGGCCTCCGCGGAGCGCTGTCGGTCGCGCTCGCACTGTCGGTCGCCGCCTATCCGGGGGTGAACCCGAACGTCTCAGTGATCGCGTACGGGATGGTCGTGCTGTCCCTGATCGTCCAGGGAGGCCTTCTGCTTCCCGTCGCCGACCTCCTGCGCCTGCGGAGCCGGACGGTCGTCTAACGTTTGCGCGATGCGCGTGCGCCTGGTGGTCGCGCTGCTGCTGGTCCTCCTCGCCCTGGGCGCCTTCAACTACCTGCGGCCCATACCCGCGGTTTCGCCGGCCCACCTTTTGCGGACGTCGGACGTCGTCCCGGGCACAGCACCGGGCCTGCCCTGGCCGTCGCGCGGCTCGGCGGCCGTAGGTGTCTCGGGCCTGGGCCTTCTCGCCAGCTCCGGGAACGCCCAGACCTTCCCGGCGGCGAGCATCACGAAGGTGATGACCGCGCTGGTCATCCTCGCCGACAAGCCCCTGAAGTCAAATGAAGGCGGCCCTACCGTGACCCTCACCGAGGCTGACGTGCAGTCCTACCAGGCCGACCTGGCCGGCGGACAGTCGGTCGCGAAGGTCGAGGCGGGGGAGCAGCTCTCAGAGCTGCAGCTCCTGCAGGGCATGCTGATCCCGTCGGCCAACAACTACGCCGAGTCCGCGGCGAGGTGGGACGCAGGCTCGCTCGGCGCCTTCATCGCGAGGATGAACGACCGGGCGGCGAAGCTCAAGCTCGCGCACACGAAGTTCGCCGATGTCAGCGGCGCATCGCCCGCGAGCGTGAGCACGCCTGCAGATCTGCTCGCCCTCGGCATGGAGGCGATGCGCGATCCGGTCTTCGCGGAGATCGTAGCCACGCCTCAGGTGGACCTGCCCGTCGCGGGCACGGTTTACAACGTCGACGCGGTCCTGGGGCAGAGCGGCATCGTGGGCATCAAGACGGGCTCAGGCCTGAACACCGGCGCCAACTTTCTGTTCGCCGCCAAGGCGACGGTCGACGGTCACGAGATAGTGATCTTCGGATGCGTGATGGGCCAGTCATCGCTCGCGATCGCCTTTGCCAACGCGAAGAAGCTGATCGCGGCCACTTCGCCTGCCCTCCATGTGCGCAGGATCCTCTCGCGGAATGAGGCGGTGGCCACATACACGACGCCGTGGGGGGCGCAGTCGGACCTGGTCTCCGCCGATGACGTCGACGTCGTCGAGTGGCCGGGCATGGTGGTGCGCCAGCGCCTGGACGCCAAGTCGATCGTCATCGACAAGCCACTGCCGTCGAGCACCCCTGAGGGCACCGAGCACGTCGTGCTGGGCGACTACGACCTGGACGTGCCCCTGGTCACAGCCGATCCTCTCTATCCGCCGGGCCGCCTCTGGCGGCTGACCCGAGTTACGTTGTGATGCGCGCCGCCGTCTGACCTTGTAACGAAGCCTCCCTCGGCGACACTGAAGGGCGATGTCCAGTTGTGCGCCGACAGCCGATTAGCGACGGCACCTCGTCCGAGCTCGACGCGCTCAAGCGCGGCGACGAAGCCGCCTTCGTCGACGTCCTCCAGCGCTATCACGGACCGCTGATGCGGCTCGCGATCGCTTACGTCCGCGACCGCCAGATCGCGGAGGACGTCGTGCAGGAGGCGTGGCTGACGGCCATCCGGACCCTGGCCCGTTTCGAAGGCCGCTCGTCCCTGAAGACCTGGATCTCCGGCATCGTGATCAACATCGCGCGCGCCAGAAGGCGCAAGGAATCACGCCTTCTGACCTTCACGTCCCTGCTCGGAGGTGACGACGCGGACCGCCGCAAGCACACAGTCGACCCATCGCGCTTCGGCAGTGACGGGACCTGGCGCGAGCTGCCCCACTCGTGGGAGAACGTCCCTGAGTCGACGTTGATCGGCAACGAGACGCTGACCAAGGTGAAGGCAGCGATCGAAGATCTGCCGCCCAAACACCGTGAGGTGATCGTCATGCGCGACGTGGCGCAGCTCGGCGCCGCCGAAGTGAGCCAGCTCCTGGGCATCTCGGCCGAGAATCAGCGGGTGCGCCTCCATCGGGCGCGTGCGGCTGTCCGTAAAGCCCTCGAGGACTACCTCGCATGAAGTGCCGCGAGATGGTGGAGCTGATGACCGACTACCTGGAAGGAGCGCTGTCGGTGCGCGACCGCGAAAGGTTTGAGGAGCACATCGCCGGCTGCGACGGCTGCCGCGCCTACCTGGAACAGATGCGCGCCACCATGAAAACCGTCGGCAACCTCGCGGATGAGCCGATTCCCGAGACGATCCAGGAACAGCTCCTCGAGGCTTTCCGCAGCTGGAAGGCGACCAGCTCGTAGTCCCCGCGACGTAACGCGCGACACGCGCTGTGGCACTGAACTGCGAGCGGCCACGTGGGTGGCCGGCAACGGGTTCCAGACCCAGGGAGGTTTCGTTGCGAATCGTGTTTCGCCTGATCGGCACCGTAGGGCTCGCCACGCTGATGCTCGGCATGGCCGTCGGCACGTCTGCGGCGTCAGACGTGACCGGCCACGTCTACGTCAACGACAACACAGCAGGCAACAACACAATCGCCGGTTTCGACCGGCACACTGACGGCTCCTTGACACCGATCGCGGGATCACCGTTTGCAGCCGGTGGCCAGGGAACGGGAACGTTGGTCGGTTCGCAGGGTGCGCTGCAGGTGAGTGGAGACGGCCGCTACCTGCTGGCGGCAGACGCCGGCAGCAACCAGATCTCGGTGCTGCGCATCCGGCCGGACGGCACGCTTGCCCGCGTGCAGGGCAGCCCCGTCTATTCCGGCGGCTTCGAACCGGTGAGCATCGCGGCCCGCGGCCACCTCGTGTATGTCGCCAATGAAGGCAACAAGGTGACCGGAACCGGAAGCAACTACACAGGCTTCACTCTCAATGCCGGCGGTCACCTGACGCCGCTGTCGGGCTCGACCATTTCGCTGCCGAGCACGGCCAACCCGGGCGACATCCTGTTCAACTCAACCGGGACGAGCCTGATCGGAGTCGAGGTCGGAACCTCTGATCCAAGCACCTTCCTCATCGACAGCTTTGTCGTCGGCAGAGACGGCAGGCTGACCGCGGCCCCGGGCTCGCCCTTCGCCGCCCAGGCGGCTGGGCCGTTTGGCAGCGAGTTCTCGCCTGCCGACCCGACCCATCTCTACGTCTCGAACGCGCACGGCGGTGCGGGCAACGGCTCCGTCTCCGCTCTCGCCGTCGCCGGCAATGGTGCGATCACCTCGATCGGGACATCGCCATACCCCGACGGACAGACCGCCCCTTGCTGGGTCGAGATCTCGCACGACGGCTCGTACCTTTTCACGGTCAACACAGGCAGCACGTCGATCTCGAGCTACCACATCAATGCGGATGGATCGCTGAACTACCTCACGACGACCGCCTTCAAGAGCGGAGCCGGCATCCGACCGTTTGACGCGCGTCTCGACCCGTCAGGCGCCTGGCTCTACGTCGTCGACGCGGCGCTCGACGCGGTCAGCGGTTTCGCGGTCAGCGGTGGCTCGCTGACCGAGCTCTCAGGATCGGCCTTCCCGCTGCCGGCGGGCGCAACCCCGTTTGGCATCGTTGCAATCTAAATTCGACCTGCGATGCGGCGGCTTCCCGGCCGCCGCATCTTGCGCGATACTCAGCGCTTGATGGGGTTCATCTCGCGAGGGTTCAAGGGCAAGCGCCGGGACACCGCGTCGAGCTCCCGCGTGCCGCCGGGGCAGTACGTGGTCAACGACTTCCCGGTGCTTTCCGCGGGTCCCACGCCTCGCGTCAACCTCGACCAGTGGACCTTCTCCATCGAGGGCGAGATCGACGAGCCCAAGCGCTGGACGTGGAAGGAGCTCGCCGCGCTGCCGTCGGAGACGGTGATCAAAGACATCCACTGCGTGACCAAGTGGTCGAAGCTGGACACCTCCTGGAAGGGCGTCTCGGTCGACGTCCTGCTGCAAGGCGTCGAGACGGCTGCAGAGTTCACCACGATCTTTTCCGACGGCGGCTACACGACGAACGTGCCGCTGGACGACATCACCGGCAACAAGGCCTGGGTCGTGTACGAGTTCGACGGCCAGCCGCTCCACCCCGAGCACGGCGGGCCGGTCCGGTTCCTGGTGCCTCACCTCTATTTCTGGAAGAGCGCCAAGTGGGTGCGCGGGATCAGGCTGCAGAAGGAAGAGCACCCGGGTTTCTGGGAGTCGAACGGCTACAACATGTACGGGGATCCTTGGCGAGAGCAGCGGTACTGGGGCGACTAGCGTGGACACTCGGCGAGGTCGCCGAGATCGTCCACGAGACCCCTCGCGTCGCCAGCCTCTACCTGAACGTCCCGGACTGGCCCGGCCACCTCGCGGGGCAGCACCTCGACGTCCGGCTGACCGCGGACGACGGCTACCAGACGGAGCGCAGCTACTCGATCGCGTCGGCGCCCGAAGAGCCGCGTGTGGCGATGACCGTGGAGCGCCTGGACGACGGCGAGGTCTCGCCCTACCTCGTCGGCGAGCTGAAGGTCGGCGACAAGCTGGAACTGCGCGGACCGATCGGCGGCTACTTCGTGTGGCGGGCGAGCGAGTCGAGGCCGCTGCTCTTGATCGGCGGAGGCTCTGGAGTCGTCCCGCTCATGGCGATGCTTCGCCACCGTGCGACGGCGGCGACCAAGGCGCCCGCGCGCATGCTCTATTCGTCCCGCACGCTCAGCGACATCATCTATCGCGCGGAGCTGGAGCGACTCGGCTCGACGAGCGACGGCCTCGGGGTTTTTCACACGCTGACTCGCGAGAAGCCCCCTGGCTGGGACGGTTTCACGAGAAGGCTCGATGAGGCGATGTTGAAGGCGGTCGCGTGGCATCGCTCCGAGATGCCTGCGGTATTCGTGTGCGGGCCGACATCGTTCGTGGAGGCGGCCGCTTCCCTACTGGTCGGAATGGACTACGAGGCAGACTGGATCAAGACCGAGAGATTCGGGGCGACGGGAGGTTGAGATGAGCGTCGACGAAAGGAAGCTCGACGGCAACGCGATCGGGGGTCTCCTGCGCGAGATCTTCACCATGGAGATGACCGCCGCCGAGACGACGTGCGCCGGCTGCGGCGCGATCAACGCGCTCGGCAGGGTCGACGTCTACATGGACGCGCCGGGCGCGGTCGTGCGCTGCCCGAGCTGCGAGTCGGTCCTGATGCGGATCGTCCACGGCCGCGGACGCTACTGGGTCGACCTCACCGGGACCCGTTGTCTGGAGTTTGCAGAGTCGTGAGCGTACAAGGCTACGAAACGTAGCCTTTAGACGGGATTTTTAGCGCGATCATCAACACACTTCCGACCGTTGAGCTTCTGAACGTTTCTATAGGTCATCACCGGAAGCAACCCGGGAGGAAGGCCCGTTGTATCTACAGCCGCCGGTACAGCATCAGATTCGAAGTTGGTTCGACGCGGTCGTGGCGCTTGGCATCAAGGTCAAGGACCGCGAGGCGCGCGCCCACAACCTTCGCGTCGCCAGGCTTTGCGTCCACATCGGCCGCCAGCTGTCGATGAGCGCCGGCGAGCTGAGGGTGCTCGCCCGCGCCGGCCTCATGCACGACATCGGCAAGCTCGGCATCCCCGACTCCGTGCTGGGCAAGCACTCGGCACTTGACGAGTCTGAGTGGTCGCTCATGCGCACCCATCCCGAGATGGGCCTCACCCTGCTCGACCGAGCAGGGCAGTCGAGCCGCGAGGTCCTCGCCGTGCTCTATCACCACGAGCGCCTTGACGGAAGCGGATATCCGTATGGCCTCAAGGCGGAGGGGATTCCCGTCGAGGCCCGCATCGTCGCGGTCGCCGACACATATGACGCTCTGACGTCGGACCGTCCCTACCGCAAGGCGTGCACGGAGGCGGAAGCACGTCGGGTCCTGATCGAGGAGGCCAAGACAAGGCTCGACCCGCGTGCGGTCGCTGCCCTGCTGGGCGCCCTCGATCAGAACGTGACGGCGTTCGAAGCCGCCCCGAGGAGAGCCCTGGCCTTCTGACCGAATCCTTCACCATGGAGAGGTGAAGTTCGGCGTCGCGATCTTTCCCACCGACTACGCGATCTCGATGACGGAGCTCGCGCCGGCGGCCGAACAGCTGGGCTTCGAGTCGCTCTGGGTCGCCGAGCATTCCCACATCCCGACCAGCCGCAAGACTCCGTGGCCGGGCGGCGCGGAGCTGCCCAAGCACTACTGGCACACGATGGATCCGTTCGTCGCGCTGACAGCCGCCGCCCTGGCGAGCAAGACCATTCGGGTCGCCACCGGCATCTGCCTGTTGATCCAGCGCGACCCGATCCACACCGCAAAACAGGTCGCGAGCGTCGATCACGTCTCCGGCGGCCGGTTCATCTTCGGCATCGGCGCGGGATGGAATCGCGAGGAGATGGCCGACCACGGCACGGAGTTCAGCAGTCGTTGGAAGCTCTTGCGGGAGAAGACCGAGGCGATCAAGCAGATCTGGACCCAGGACATCGCCGAGTACCACGGGGAGCTGGTCGATTTCGACCCGATGTGGTGCTGGCCCAAACCGGTTCAGAAACCTCATCCGCCTGTGATCCTCGGCGGCAGCGGGCCGAAGATTCTCGAGCGTGTCGTGCGCTACGCCGACGGCTGGATGCCCAACCGCGGCGACGTCATCGAGCGGATACCGGAGCTGCAGCGGATGGCCGCTGACGCGGGCCGCGAGCGGATTCCAGTCTCCTATTACCCAAAGTCCGGAGCAGAAGAGATCGAGCGGGTCGGTAAGGCAGGCGTCGACCGCTGCATCTACTACGTACCGCCCGACGGCCGCGACGCGGCCCTCCGCAAGCTCGACGAGCTCGCCACGATGGTCCGTCCTTACCTAAAGGACTAGCGTCCCTCCAACAGCGCCGGAGGAATCGTTTCCCACGTCCCGCCCTGGCGGCGAAAGGCGATTCCGGACAGAATCTCCAGGACGACCCGGTTGGCGAGGAATGAGGTGATCTCGGCCGCGTCGTAGGCGGGTGCCACCTCGACCACGTCGACGCCGACCACAGGCAGCTCGATCGCGATCCGCCGGACGGCGTCGAGCAACTGTCGTCCGGTGATGCCGCCAGGTTCCGGCGTACCCGTGCCGGGCGCCATCCCGGGATCGACGACGTCCAGGTCCACCGAGACGAACACGCCGTCGGATTCGTCCACGGCGATCGCGAACGCTTCGGTCAGCACGTTATCCAAGCCCCGGCTGCCGACCTCATGCATCTCGAACGAACGCATACCCTGCTCCGCCATCCACCGCAGAGTCGGCGGCTCCGGCCAGTAGCCGCGCAGCCCGATCTGAAGAAATCGGTCGCCCCGACACGCGCCGGACTCGATCAGCCGGCGCATCGGCAGACCGTGCCCGATGAGGCTGCCCCACTGCACGTCGCCGGTGTCCGCGTGCGCGTCGAAGTGGATCACAGACACACGGCCCCACCCTTTCGCGCGGGCCACGCCGGTGACGTCCGGCCAGGTGATCGTGTGGTCGCCTCCGAGCACAAGTGGTATGGCACCCGCTTCCGCCGCGGTCTGGACCGCGCGCTCGAGCGCGTTGAGCGCAGCCTGGCCCTCGACCCCCGCCATCTCGATGTCCCCGGCGTCGACGACCCGTAGGTCCTGGAGTGGATCGACGCGAAGGGTCAGGTGCGGCCGCGATGCGTCGTGTGGAAGGTAGTCGGTGGTGCGGATCATCTTCGGGCCGAACCTGGCGCCGGCGCGATACGAGGTGCCGGCGTCGTAGGGGGCGCCGATGATGACGATGTCCGCGCCCTCGAACGTGGAGAGGTCATCGAGGTCGCAGCGCGGCACGCCGAGGAAGGTCACGTCCGGCCCGAACATCCCACCGAGTCGAGTCAAGTTCTTAGTGGCGGAAGTCTTTGGCCATCTCGGCGAAGTTGTCCACGTAGCGCTGCACGTCCTCAGCAGAATGCTGGACCGACAGCGTCCAGTTCTCCTCCGCGCCCGGTGCCATCAGCACGCCGCGGTTGGACTGGTAGAGCCAGCTCAGGTACGCCAGCGACTTGTCGATCTCGAGGTAATCCCGGTAGTTGCGCACGCGCTGGGCGCGATAGGTGACACCACCGCGGGCGGCCAGCGTGGTCACGTGGAACGGCAGCTCGTAGCTGCCGATTGCCTCGTCGAGCCCGCCCTGCAGCGTCTCGGCCAGCGCGTCGAAGTGCGCGTATGCGTTGCCGTCGAGGATCTCGAGCAGCGTCACGCGCGAGGCGGCCATCGTCAGCGGGTTGCCGTTGAACGTGCCCATTTGCGCGACACGTTTTTCTTCGACCACGCCCATCACGTCCTCGCGGCCCCCGACGGCGCCGCACGGGAGACCGCCGCCGATGGCCTTCGCGAGAGCGACCAGGTCGGGCGTGACCTGAAAGCGGTCGGTGGCGCCGCCGGGCGCGATCGTCACACCGGTCTTGACCTCGTCGAAGATCAAAAGCGCGCCGTGGCGGTGCGCGATCTCCTTGAGCTTGCCGAGATAGCCGGCGTCCGGCAGCACGATGCCCACGTTCATCATCGCCGGTTCCACGATCACCGCCGCGACCTCGCCCGCGTGCTGGACGAACGCCGTCTCCAGCGCGTCCAGGTCGTTGAAGGGCACGACCGTAGTCAGCTCGACGATGGCGGCCGGGATTCCCTCGCTCTGCGGGACGGAGGCGGGATGATCAGGAGCGCCCATCAGGTCAGGCGGCGGTTCGACCGACACCATGAGCGCGTCGTGGTGCCCGTGGTAGGACGCCTCGATCTTGATCAGGCGCTCACGACCGGTGAAGCCGCGCGCGATCCGGACGGCGTCGAGGGTCGATTCGGTGCCTGAGTTTGTGAACCGCCACTTGGGCTGGCGGAAGCGCCGCGCCAGCTCGTTGGCGACGACGACAGCGTCCTCGACGGGTTGCGCGAAGTGGGAGCCGCGCTCGATCTGCCGCTGGACGGCGTCGACGATCTTCGGGTGGGCGTGGCCGACCACCATGACGCCGAAGCCGTTGTGAAAGTCGACGTATTCGTTGCCGTCCACGTCCCACACAAGGCTGCCCTTGCCGTGCTCGATGAAGATCGGCTGCGGCGCGGCGTCCTGGAAGGACGACGGGACGCCCCGAGGGAGCACCTTTCGCGCGTCTTCCCACAGCTGCTTCGAGCGCGCACGCGCCTTGCGGAAACGCTCCTCTTCGACCGCGGTGAGCTCGAGAACGCGGGCCTTCGGTACTTCTCGCGTCGTGGTGGCAGCCATCGGGATGGTCCCCATTGTCGCGCCCTACTCGCCAGAACGTCGGCTGGACGCTACAGTGGCTCGGCATGCAGGTCGAAAAGACCGCGGCGCCCGCGGCCGGGCGCCAGCACTCGGCCTCCGCCACCGACGCTGTCGTGGTCCTCGACCACGTGAGCAAGAGGTTCGGCGGGGTGGTCGCGGTCGATGACCTCAGCCTCGACGTCATGCGCGGGGAGTTCTTCAGCATGCTCGGGCCGTCAGGCTGCGGCAAGACCACGACCCTGCGCATGATCGGGGGGTTTGATGCGCCGAGCGAGGGCGTGGTACGCCTCGACGGGCGCGACGTGACCGACCTGCCCGCGTACCGCCGCGACGTGAACACCGTCTTCCAGTCGTACGGCCTCTTCCCGCACCTGAACGTCTTCGACAACGTGGCCTTCGGTCTCCGACGGCGGCATGTTGGCGGCGCTGAAGTCAACCGCCGCGTCCAGGAGGCTCTGGAGCTCGTGAGCCTGGCCGGTTACGGCAAACGGCGGCCGGGACAGCTCTCGGGCGGACAGCAGCAGAGGGTCGCGCTGGCCCGCTCGCTCGTCAACCACCCGCAGGTCCTCTTGCTCGACGAGCCTTTGGGCGCGCTAGACCTCAAGTTGCGCAAGCAGATGCAGCTTGAGCTCAAGCGAATCCAGGGCGAGGTGGGCATCACGTTCATCTTCGTCACGCACGACCAGGAAGAGGCGATGACGATCTCGGATCGCATCGCGGTCATGAACCACGGCCGCATCGAGCAGCTCGGCCGCCCGGAGGATGTCTACGAACGGCCGGCGACGCAGTTCGTCGCGGAGTTCCTCGGGGCGTCGAACCTGCTCGACGGTGTCTATCGGGGCACGCTTGACGGCTGGGGATCGGTCGAGCTCGCCGGCGGCGACTCCATCCGGATTCCCGCGCCGCCTTCAGCCCTGGTGGGGGACAAGCTGAAGGTCGGCATCCGCCCGGAGAAGCTGCACCTGTACCCTGACGGCCGGGAGGCGCCGTCCGACCACAACTCGATCGCGGCCATCCTCCGCAACGCGGTCTTCGTGGGAGTCAGCTATCAGTACTTTTTCGACGCCGGCGGAGGCAGGCAGCTTTCCGCGTTCGACCGGAACGCCGGGGGCGGTCCGATCGCCGGCCCTGGCGAGAAGGTCCGGGTGGCCTGGAAGCCTGAGCACACGTTCGTGATCCCGGCGGACGGCATGGCCCAACCCACGCCGACGAACCATCAAACGGGTCGACAAGACAAGTGAGAGGTAATACATGACGACACTGCGAGAGCTGCCCGAATTCCTCGACGCTGCATTTCTGCGGGGCCTGACGCAGCGCCGGATCACCCGCCGCGGTGCGCTCGCGGGCGCGGGCGCCATCAGCCTTGGCGCGTTCCTCGCCGCGTGCGGGATCGGCGGCAACCAGCCGTCGGCGGCCACGCACCAGAACTGGGTGTGGGACAAGGCCAAGAAGACCGGCACGCTCGACTTCGGCAGCTGGCCCCTTTACATCGACACAGCCGTGGACTCGGCCGGCAACACGACCTATCCGTCCCTGGTGGAGTTCACCAAGGAGACCGGGATCAAGGTCAACTACAGCGAGCCGATCCAGGACATCGCCGAGTTCTTCGCCAAGATCGCGCCCCAGCTGCAGGCCGGCACCCCGATCGGCTACGACATCATCGTGATCACCAACAGCATCCAGCTGACCAACCTGATGCTGAAGCACTGGCTGGTCGAGCTCGACCCCTCCAAGCTGCCGAACTTCTACAAGAACGGCTCCAAGCGCGTTCAGAACCGCTCGTTCGATCCGGGCAACAGGTTCACGATCCCCTGGCAGTCCGGCTTCACCGGCATCGCTTACAACACCAAGAAGATCAGCCGCGAGATCACCAGCTACAACGACCTGTTCGACCCGGCCTTTAAGGGCAAGGTGGGGATGTTCACCTTCACCCAGGACACGGGCAACCTGACGCTCCTCGGCATGGGCATCAAGCCGGACAACTCCAAGCCGAGCGACTGGCAGAAAGCTGCCGACAAGCTGAAGCAGCAGCGTGACTCAGGCATCCTGCGCAAGTTCTACGACCAGAGCTACATCAAGGCGCTCAGCGCCGGCGACACCGTGATCAGCATGGCGTGGTCTGGCGACGTGTACCAGGCGAACCTCTCGGCCGGCAACGAGGATTTGAAGTTCATCCTGCCCAAGGAAGGGGGGCTGATCTGGACCGACAACATGTGCATACCGGTCGGCGCCGCGCATCCGGTCGACGCCATCACTTACATGAACTACGTCTACGACCCCAAGGTCGCCGCCGAGCTGGCCGAGGCCATCAACTACATCACCCCGGTGCCGGGCGCCAAGGCCGTGGTCGAGCAGGACGCGGCCGCCGCGACCGACGCGGACACGAAACAGTCGCTGACGGACACGGCAAACAGCTCGGCCGTGTTCCCAACCGACGCCGACCTGGCCAAGACGTACTACTACCGCACGCTCAACCCCGCCGAGGCGACCCAGTGGAACGACATCTTCAACGCGGTCATCCTCTCCTGAAAGTCGAGTGGCCGTAGGCACTGCGACAGTAAGGCGGCCGGCGCTCACCACGCGATGGGGGCGGGCGCTGGCGCCTTACCTCCTCATCTTTCCTGGAGTCGCGTGGCTGCTGATCTTCTTCCTGTTTCCGCTGCTGACTCTTGCCGTCACGTCGCTGATGTCAGGCGATTTCGTCGCCGGCTTTCAATTCACCTGGAACTTCAACAACTACACCTACGGCCTCGGGCTTTACGCCACCCAGTACTCGCACTCACTCGAATACGGGGCGTCGGCGACGCTTATCGCCTTCCTGCTCGCCTACCCGGCCGCCTACTGGATCGCCTTCCACGCAGGTCCCCGCAAGTCTGCCTACCTGCTGATCATCCTGCTTCCGTTTTTTGTGTCGTTCGTGCTCCGCACGCTGTCATGGGAGACCTTGATGGGCGACGACGGACCGATCCTCGGTCCGCTCAAGTCCGCTCACCTCATCCCGTCCGACTTCCGCGTGCTCGCGACGCCGATCGCCGTCACGTTCGGGCTGGCATACACCTTCTTTCCCTACATGCTGCTGCCGATCTACGCGTCGCTCGAGAAGATCGACCGCCGCCTGATCGAGGCGGCCGAGGACCTCTTCGCCAACCGCGTCGAGGTTTTCCGTCGGGTCATCTTTCCGCTGTCGATCCCGGGCGTCTTCGCGGGAGTGCTGCTCACGGGGATTCCCGCCACCGCCGACTTCGTCAACCAGACGCTCCTGGGCGGGGCGGGGACCACGATGATCGGCCGCGTCATCGAGCAGCAGTTCGAGGTGAGTGCGAACTATCCGCTCGCGTCGGCCCTCGCGTTCGTCTTCATGCTCGGCTTGCTGGCGATGCTGCTCCTCTATCAGCGGCTGTTCGGGACCGATGAGCTCGTGAGGGCCCGGTGAGCACGGCCGTTCCTGCCGCTGCGCAGCCGCGCCAGACACCGGTGGCGGCGGCCGTCTCTCGAAGCCGCATCCGGCCCAGTCGGCTCATCCTGCCGGCCTACGCCCACCTCGTGATCCTGTGGCTGTTCGCCCCGATCTTCGTGATGATGGTATTCGGCTTCAACGACACCCACGGCAAGTTCAACTTCACGTGGGCCGGTTTCACGCTGAGATGGTTCATGCATCCATTCGGAATCCCCACGTTGACGTCGGCCGCGCTGACGTCGCTGTGGACAGCGCTCACCGCCACGCTAATCTCCACCTCGCTCGGGACGATGCTCGCGCTTGCATCGCACCGCTACGACTTCCGCGGGAAGACGATCCTCAACTCCGTGCTGATCATGAACATCGCCGCGTCAGAGGTTGTCGTCGGCTCGGCGCTCCTCACGCTTTTCGTCACCTATGGTGTCGGACTTGGTTATGTGACGATCGTCTTGGCCCAGGTGATGTTCACGATCCCCTTCGTCGCGATCACGGTCGGGGCGCGGCTGGCCGGCACTGATCCGGCGCTGGAGGAGGCCGCGCAAGACCTGGGCGCCACCCCAGTCGTCACCTTTTTCCTGATCACCTTGCCGGTGATCTTTCCGGGCGTGCTCGCGGCCGCGCTCCTGGCGCTCGCGATCTCCCTCGACGACTACGTCATCACCAGCTTTGTCGCGGGGAACACACAGACCTTCCCGTTGTGGGTCTTCGGCGCGACGCGTGAGGGCGTGCCGCCGCAAGTCAACGTGATCGGCACACTCATCTTCACGTTCGGCGTGTTGGTCGCGGTTGGCGGTGCCGTGTACCGCAGCTGGAGCGTGCGCAGGCTCGCGCGCGAGACAGGCTTCCAATCCCGGTGACCGGCTAGTCGTTCCTACCCTCGCGCGCCTCGACGAACAGCTCGCGCGTGCGCAGCAGGTTACGCACGCGCAACACAAGCTCTTCGCGGTCGACCGGCTTGGTCAAGAATTCGTCGGCGCCGAGGATCAAGGCGCTGTTGCGCGCGACGTGGCTTTCGTCGTTGGTCAGCACCAGCACTGGCAGGAAGCCGAGGCTCGAGCGCGCGCCTCTGAGCCGGCGTAAGACCTCGAAGCCATCGGGGTCGGGCATGTGGAGGTCGAGGATGACAACGTCTGGTTCGAACTCGGCGAAGACCTCTTCGATCTGACGGGAGTCGGTGAGCGCACGGACTTCGTCGACGGAGTCCTCGAGGTAAGCCTTGAGCAGCTCGGTCTCGGAGTCGCGGTCGTCCACGACGAGCACCTTTGACATCAGCTCTGGACCTGCCCGACAGGGATCGTGAACCGGAAATCAGATCCGTCCCCCTGTTTGCTCTCGACCCAGATCTTGCCGCCGTGCATCTCGACGATCTGCCGCGAGATGGCAAGCCCGAGCCCGGTGCCGATGATCTTGCTCGCGGACTTTTCGTAGCGTTCATACCGGCTGAACAACCGGTCCACGAACTCGGGCGCGATGCCGACGCCGTGGTCGTGGACGCTCACCTCGACGACACCGTCTCGTGCCAGGCTCGTGACGGCGATGTCGCCGCCGTCGGGCGAGTACTTGATCGCGTTGCTGAGAAGGTTGGAGAGAACCTGGGCGATGCGGTCTGGATCGGCCTGCACGACTGGCTTCTCGACCGCCAGGTTGCAGGTGAAGGTGTGACGCGCGCTGGACGCGCGCGCCCTGTCGACCGCATCCTCGACCAAGTTGTTCATGTCGACGGTTTGGTGGTGGAGAGTCAACCGTCCCGCCTCGATGCGGTCGAGATCGAGCATATCGTTGATCATCCGGTTGAGCCGTTCGGCGTCTTTGTTGATGTCGCCCGCATACACCTTGGCCTCATCCAGGGAGACGTCTTCGTCGCGGATCATCTCGCTGAATCCTGAGATGCCGACCAGCGCTGTGCGGAACTCGTGGCTCACCAGCGACACGAACTCGCTCTTCAAACGGTTCAGCCGCTCCAGGCCGGCCAGGTGCGCGGCCGCGGCCTCGTTGGCCGCGTGCTCGGCGTCGTTGTCTTCATACATCGCGATGAAGTAATCGATGCGACCGCTCGCGTTCCGCACGCCCGTCGCGCTCCAGTGCAGCCAGACCTCCGAATGGTCCGCACGGATGGCGTGGCTGTCGGACTCGACGGTGTCGACGGCTCCTCTCCACAGCGGTTGGAAGACCTCGAAAACGCGCTCGAACTCGTCCTGGCGGAGATAGTCCGCCACCGCGGTGCCAACCATCTTCTGCGGCTCGATGCGGAGGAGAGCCGCCATGCGCGGGTTGACGTCGATGATCTTCATGTCGGTGCCGACCCTTGCGATGCCCAGCGGCGCGTGGCTCACGATCTGGTCGAGCAGGTTGTTGCGGCGCGCCAGCTGAGCCTCCATCCGACGGCTCTGGTCGAGCAGGTCGAGCGAGTCGCGATGGGTGAGGACCTGATTGGCCACGAGGAGGACGCCGATGCCCCCCGCGAGGGCGCTCGCGAACGGGTCGAGGGTCTGCCCGAGGGCGCCCATCCTGATCACGGTGACGGCGGCCGCGAGCACGGCGACCCAGGGGAGCCCAAGCTGCCAGAGCTCGATCGGTCCCTCGGGAGCTTCGGTTCCCGTCGGCCGCGCTGGCCATAGCGGCGCCAGCGCGATCAGCAGATAGCCGACCACCCAACCGGTGTCGAGCGCGCTGCCCAGGACGCCGTAGGTGCCGTTGGCCGTCATGTAGGCGAACGCGCTGTCAGCGAGCGCGTTGCACGCCAGGCCGCCGATCAGCAGCAGCATGCGCCCGACGTCCGCGCGGCGCGCGCGCCGGAGGGCGACCACCAGGGTCGTGGCGATGATGATGTCCCCCACCGGGTAGGCGAGCGCGATGACTTGCGTTGCCAGAGACTGCGTCGACGTGGCGTAAACGTTGCTCAGGCCGGCGGCCCAGGCGACGAAGAGCAGGGACAGAGCCACGATCGAGCCCGCGAGCACGGTCTCGCCCCGCGTTGCGAGGCGCGTTGGCGCCGAAGTGAAGGCGAGCACCCCGGCGACTGCAAACGGGATCGCCACCAGGAATCCGGCGTCGGCCAGGGACGGGAACGGGACCTCGACGCCCATACCCACCTCGTAGACGGACCAGACGACCTCGCCGACAGCCCAGCTCAGGGCGGACAGGGCGAAGAGCCCCCACGCGACGCGAGTTCGACCGGACGTACGGGCGGAAGCGAATCCGCAGCTCGCCGCCGCCACGAAGGCGGCGACAGCCTCGCCGATGTCGTCGATGCTGACCGTTGCCGAGTCGCTGATCCAGTGGCCCGCTGTCCAACCGGCGAAAAGCACCGATATCGCTGCGGCAGCCGCGGCAGCCGCGGCAAAGGGCGCCCACCCCTCGATTCCGAGGCCGGTGACCGTCAGCGGCCGGCGCTGAGGGCCGGCAAGGATCGCCGTCTGCTGCACCCGTGGAGCGTATGCGCGGCTACTCAAGGTCGATCCGCCTAAGCGAAAATTCCCCGGCCTCTGTTAAGTGACGGCTGGTTTCATTTAACATGGCGGGGCAGTTACTTGTAGCACAGCCGCGTGGGTGTGGAGCACGGCTAAGTGGAGGACTGCGATTCCGGCGGATTTGGGCCAGCGGGAGCCGGCGGGTATGGCTGACCAGGAGGGGTCGGCCCACGCCGCGAGCGCCGCTCGCACCATCGCCGCACTTGCGGTCGTGGGAGTGGCCGTGGGCCTGGCTGTGCTGCCGGCTCTGTTTGTTTTGGGGCTCATCGCCGGCGCGCTGAAGGCCGGCATGGCGACCGTGGCTGCGGTCGCGGGTGGGGTGAAGTTGGCCGTGACGGCCTGGGGCCTTGCGGGTCGCTGGATGCAGCGGACCGCGCCCTGGACCGCCGCGGCGTCGATCGAGTAGGCGGGACTTCTTTCGGAACTTTGAACCCTGGGCCGGACGGCAAAGGAGGTGAATTCTCAATGCGCAAGCTGCTCTTCGCCGCCATGTTGGCGACCTTGACGCTGCTGGCCACGGCGATCTCCGTCGGAGCCGACGGCGGTACCATCTGCTGCTGAGCGAAACTCGCTCGGTCTAAGCGTGTCAAGTGATTTGTAAACTCCGTTAATCTGACGGCCATGTCAGACGTGCTTCTGCACGCATCCGAGCCGGGCAGTCCGAGGCGGCAGGAGAACGTCGCCTCCAGCCGCCGCCGTGGGCGCCGGCGTGGGGTGGAGATCAGGCCGGGCAGCGCGAAGCAGGCGCGCCTGGAAAGCGGTCTCAGCCTTGGCCAGGTAGCGCGCAACGACATCAGCCGGACCGCGATCTATTTCGTGGAGACGGGCAAGGCAAAACCGTCGATCGAGACCTTGCGCCTGATCGCCGAGCGGACGAACAAGCCTCTCGACTTCTTCCTCGGCCAGTCCGGGGCAGTCAGCGTCGACCCGGCCGCGGCGCTCGTCGAGATCGAGCGGCTGATCGCCACCGGCGATCCGGCCGCGGCGATTGAAGCGGCCGACAGGCTGGTCGCAGCCACAAGCGACGCCCGATTGGCGGCGCACGCGAGGGTCCACCTCTCGCTGGCCCACATCAGGCTTGGTCACCCTGTCCGCGCCCGCAGCCACGCGTCCGCGGCGCGAGCCTACTTCGAGCATGCCAAAGACGTGTTGATGGCCGCCGAGGCGATGGGCAACGAAGCCGGCGCCGCCACGATCATGCAGGATCCCGGCGCCCTCAACCTGGCCGAGGAAGCGCTGGCCTTATGCCGTTCCCTGAGCCCCGTGCCGAGCACGACGGAGGCCAGGCTGCTCTTCATTCTTGGCGTCGCGCATGGGCAGCGACACGACTACTCGAAATCGATCGCGGCGCTCGAGGAGTCGGTGGCGATCGGCACCTCGATCCAGGACCTGAGGCAGCTTTCGATGGTGTACGGCAACCTGAGCCTCAGCTACCAGGAGCTGGGCCAGCTCGCGCAGGCTGCTCGCTACGCGCATCGCGCGATGGCGATCTACGAGACGCTTCGCGACAAGCGCATGATCGCCATCAGCGAGAACAACCTCGCGATCCTCTTATTTGTCCAGGGCGACCTCGGCAACGCTTTCCGTCACGGAGAGCGCTCCCTGAGCCTGTTCGAAGAGCTTGGGCTGGAAGCCGGGAAGGCGCACATCCTGATGACAATGGCCGAGCTCGAGCTCGCGCGAGCGAACCTCGCCTCGGCCTCGCGCTATGCCGCCGCGGCGCGCGATGTGGCCGAGCGCATGGGCGAGACGGCCAACGTTGGCGAATCCCGCGTGTGGCTGGGCCGAATCGCGGACGCGGACGGCGAGAGCGATGCCGCGGATGCCGAGTTCGAGGCGGCGTTCCAGCTGTTCGAGCTCGTCAATGCGCCAGAGCGAAAGGCTCGTAACCGCGCCGTCTACGCCGAGATCCTGGAAGGCCGCGGCGATCTTGTCGGCGCCAACCGCCAGCTCAAGATGGCCCTTGCCGCATTGGGGACGACCTCTACATCGGTCGTGGACGCCCGAACCGCCACTGCCTGAGCCCTATTGGTTGGCGGGGGACCGCCAGACGTTGTTACTTGCGAGCGGCGGTGAAGCTGCGCTAACAATAGGAAGCGCGGTGGCTCCTGTGCCGGGCTCTTGGAGGTGGTCGAGCTGAAGCCGGTCGTTCTCGTCGTCGACGACGGCGCGGCCAGCCGCGAGCTGCTCCGCATGCATCTGTCGACGATCGACTGCGAGGTGCGATTGGCGGCGGACGGCGTCGCCGCGCTCGAGATGATCGAGAGGGAGCCGCCGGACCTCGTCCTGCTCGACGTGCGCATGCCGCGCATGGACGGCTACGAGGTATGCCGTCGCATCAAGTCGACGCCGAGAGGAAAGCTGCTCCCGGTCGTCATGATCACCGGCCTCAGCCAGACCGGGCACCGTGTGGCCGCACTCGAGGCGGGCGCCGATGACTTCATGACCAAGCCCGTGGAGGGCGCGGAGCTCACCGCGCGCGTGCGGTCCGCGCTGCGCCTCAAGGAGCTGTACAAAACGCTCGACAGCGCGGAGCACGTCATCTTTTCGCTTGCCACCGCGGTTGAGGCGAAGGACTCGTTCACTGAGCAGCACACGCAGCGCGTCGGCGAATCGGCGCGCCTTCTGGGACAGCGCCTGGGCCTGCCGGAGAACACGCTGGACACGCTTTATCGCGGCGGGATGATCCATGACATCGGCAAGATCGGCGTCTCCGACGCGATCCTCCATAAGCCTGGACCGCTGGATCCGAACGAGGTCCCGCAGATGCAGGCCCATGTAGCCATCGGGGAAAGCATCGTGAAACCATTGCAGTCGACGTCCGGCCTCCTGCCGATCATCAGACATCACCACGAGCGTTTCGACGGCGGCGGCTATCCCGACCGACTGCGTGCACGCGAGATCCCGCGGGCCGCACGCATCGTCTCGGTCTGCGATGCTTTCGACGCGCTGGTCAACGACCGGCCGTACCGCGTGCGACGCTCGACCGCGGAAGCGATCGCTGTCCTGCGCGCCGGGTCTGGCACCCAGTGGGATCCCGAGACCGTGGAGCTGCTGGCGAACGAGCTGCCAACGATCCAGCACCTGGGCGCGGCCTAAGCGTCCCTGACGAGGGGGAGGCCTGCCCCGCGCTTTACCCCGTGTTCTGCAACCCCGCCGCGACCCCGTTCACGCTGAGCTGAAACACGCGCTCCGCCAGCGCGCGGTCACCCTTCGACGTACGAGGGTCGCGAATCCCGCGCAGCGCACGGAGCTGCAGGTGCGACAGCGCGTCGACGTAGGGATTGCGTAGCTCGATGGCCCATGAGAGCACGCGCCGGTCCTCGAGCAACCTCCTGTGCCCTGTCACCACGAGCACCCACTCCATCGTGAGGTCGTACTCGCGCAGCACCATCGTGCTGAGGTCGGGCCGCCCGCCCAGAGCGAGGTAATGCTCGGCGATGCGCCGGTCGGTCTTGGCCAGACTCATCTCAGTGTTGTCGAGCATGACGTTGAACAGCGGCCACTCCGCGTACGCGCGTCGCAGCTCCGTCAGCGGCGCCGCCGACAACCCCGAGCCCATCCCGTACCAGCCCGGAAGGTTCAGTCTCATCTGCGACCACGCGAAGACCCATGGGATCGCGCGGAGGTCTTCGAGCCGCCGGCCCACGCTGCGGCGCGCCGGCCGGGACGCGATGCGCAGACCGCTCAGCTCTTCGATCGGGCTGACCCGAAGGAACCACTCCTCGAATCCGGGTGCGTCGACCAGGGCGCGATACGCGGCGCGCGACGGGCCGTCCATCGCGGAGGCCAGCTCGCGAAAGCGCCGCGCGGGATCCGCTCGCGACGCGCCTGCGGTCGAGGCTTCGAGCACCGCAGAAGTGACCTGCTCGAGGTGGCGTCGGGCGATGGCAGGGTTGCCATACCGCGCGAAGATCACCTCGCCCTGCTCGGTGACCTTGAAGTGGCCTGCCACCGAGCCGGGAGCTTGCGCCCGGACCGCGCGGTTGGCGGGACCGCCGCCACGTCCCAGTGCCCCGCCGCGTCCGTGGAACAGTGTGAGCCGGAGGCGGTGGTGCTTCGCCCACGCGGTGAGCGCGGCCTGCGCATCGTGCAACGCAAGGGTTGCCGACACTGGCCCGACCTCCTTCGCCGAATCGGAGTAGCCGAGCATGACCTCGATCCGGCGGCCGTTGGCCGCCAGGCGGCGGCGGACCGGCGCGAGCTTCAGCACCTCGTCCATCACCTCGGTCGCTTGGGCCAGGTCTTCGCGAGTTTCGAACAGGGGCACGACGTCGAGCACCGGCGGGTTCCCATCCGTGGCGCACGAGGCGAGCTCGTACACCGCCGCAAGGTCTGGCGCTCCACGCGTAAAGCTGACGACGTAGCGGCTGCAGCTCGTGACGCCGAAGCGCGCCTGCATCGCCGCCATCGCGCGCATCGTGTCGAGCACGTCTTTGGTCGCTTCCGATCGCGACTTTCCAGACCTCACCTCGGCGAGCGCCGCGTCATGCACCTTGCTGTGCTGGCGGACTTCCAGCTCAGCCAGGTGGAAGCCGAACGTCTCCGCCTGCCAGATCAGGTGCTGCAGCTCGCCATAGGCGAGGCGTGCCGCACCTGCCTCCGTCAGCGAATCGCGGAGCGCATGCAGGTCGCGTAGGAGATCCGCGGCCGACCGGTACGCAAGCCTGCCCTTACCGGTGCGCGTCGCTGCGATCCTCCCGGCGACGTGCAGGAGGAACACGCGGTGAGGCTCTTCCGAGGACCGGGCGACGATCGCATCGATGCGGCTCGCGTCGGCCTTGCGCGCCGCCGCGAGTCGCCTTCGCAACGCGCTGGACGGCGGGGTGGTGGTGGTGTCGACTGTGAGTGCGCGACCGATGCGAGTGGCGGCCGCTTCGAGCGCAAGGAGGATGTGGTCCGCCTGGATCTCCATGGTGGCTGCCGCGACCGCCGCTGTCACCACGGGGTTGCCATCGCGGTCGCCGCCGATCCAGCTGCCAATCCGGATGAAGCGCGGCGCTTGGGGCGCGCGGGTTCCGGTCGCATCGCCGGCGAGCGCGCGGTCGAGCGACCGCATCAGCTCCGGGAGGATGCGAAACAGCGTCTCGTCGAACACGGCCATGAACGAGCGAACTTCATCGAGCGGGTGGATCTGCGTTGTTCGGATCTGCGCGGTTCGCCACAGCGAATCGACCTCCTCGACCAGCCTCCGCTCGGACTCGAGGCGTTCTGAGTCCGCGATCCTGGGATCGTCCAGGCGCTCGAGCTGCTCGCCGGCACGCCGGATCGCTGTCACGATCGCGCGTCGCCTTGCCTCGGTTGGATGCGCCGTGAACACGGGGTGGATCTCGAGCCTCGTGACGAGGTCTTGTAGTCGTTTCGGGCCCAGCCTCCTTCGAAGCTGGCCGACGGTGGCCGCGATCGACTCGGGCACCGGATCGGAACCACGGTCGCGCTCTCGAATCACACGGGCTCGGTGGTGCTCCTCCGCGAGGTTGGCGAGGTGGAAGTAGCATGCGAACGCGCGCGCCACCTGTTCGGCGCGCTCGAGCGGCCACGACGCGACAAGCCGTTCGGCGTCGCGCTCATACCGGTCGTCATCGCGAGCGCGGATCACCAGCGAGCGCAATCTCTCCACGTCGCGCAGCAGCGCCGCGCCGCCGGATTCGGAGATCACTCGACCGAGCAGCTCGCCAAGGAGGCGCACATCGCGCCTGAGCGGCGCTGGGATCTCCTGGCGGGCGGTGTCTCTAGCTCTGCTCTTGCGGGGCAATGGTCACTGCGTACTCGAGCGAGTCGACCAGCGCCAGCAATGACGCCTCGATGATGTTGGCCGAGCAGCCGACGGTCGTCCAGCGAGTGGCGCCTCTGCCCGATTCGATCAGGACCCGCGTGGTCGCCGCGGTCCCGGCATCGCCGTTGAGGATGCGCACCTTGTAATCGTGGAGACTTACATCGTCGAGCGCGGGAAAGCGCGCGCTCAAGGCTTTGCGCAGCGCCGCGTCGAGCGCGTTCACCGGCCCGTTGCCGGACGCGGCGGTGTGATACACGGCGCCTGCCACCTCGACCTTGACGGTCGCCTCTGCGTGGACGGAGCCTCCGTTCTTGCGCACCTGCGTCGTGAAATCGACCACGCTCCAGGGAGCGGAGTAGCCGGGCCGGAGCCTCCGCACCAGCATCTCGAAGGACGCGTCCGCGGCTTCATAGGCGTAGCCCTGATGCTCGAGCTCCTTGAGGTGGTTGACGAGCGCGCGTGTCTGCGGATCGTCGCGGTCCAGCTCGAGCCCGAACTCGCGCGCCTTGGCGAGAATGTTGCCCCGGCCGGACTGCTCGGACACGAGCACGCGTGCTTCGTTGCCCACCAGCGTGGGGTCGATGTGCTGGTAGGCGTCCTTGTGCTTGAGCACCGCCGCGACGTGCTGACCACCCTTGTGGGCGAACGCGCCATGACCGACGAAAGGCTGCTGCACCGGCAGCGCAAGGTTGGCGATCTCCGCGACCGTCCTCGACAGCTCGCTGAAACGCGACAGCGACGCCTCCGGCAGGGCGACCATGCCCAGCTTCAGCGTCAGGTTCGACACCACCGAGACCAGGTTGGCGTTGCCGCAGCGCTCGCCGTAGCCGTTGATCGTGCCCTGCACCATGTCCGCGCCGGCGAGCACGCCCGCGAGTGTGTTGGCGACTGCAAGCTCGCAGTCGTTGTGGGTGTGAATCCCGACCCGCGTCACGACTCCGGTTGATCGCAGTGCGCGACAGACCGCCTCGACCCCGTCGCGGACGGAAGACGGCAGGCTGCCTCCGTTGGTGTCGCAGAGCACGACCCACGACGCGCCGGCGCGTGCCGCGGCAAGACACACCTCGACCGCGTACTCGGCGTCGCGCGCGTAGCCGTCGAAGAAGTGCTCGGCGTCGAAGATCACCTCGCGACCCTGTCCCATGCCGTATGCGACCGACTCCTCGACCATGGCCAGGTTTTCGTTCGTCGTGGTGCCGAGCACCTTCGCAACCTGCCAGACGTCGCTCTTTCCAACGAGGGTCCAGACGGGCGCGTTGCTCGCGGCGAGCGCCGCCAGGTTGGTGTCGTCCTCGCATGTCCCGCCCGCGCGACGGGTTGCGCCGAACGCGGAGAGGCGAGCGTGCGTCAGAGGTTTGGCGCCAAGACGCGCGAACAGTTCCGCGTCCTTGGGGTTCGAGCCTGGAAAGCCTGCCTCGACGTAGTCGAATCCAAGCCAGTCGAGCGCGCGCGCGATCCGCTCTTTGTCGGCAGCGGAAAACGAGACGTCAGGACCCTGCGCTCCGTCGCGCAGTGTCGTGTCGTACACGACGATCTTTCGAGCGGACATAAAAAAACCTCCCGACCTTCTGGCCGGGAGGTCCACCGAATCAGCGACGCGCGCTAAGTCGGGGGACCTCCCCGGCGAATCTCGATCGCAATCCCGCGCGTGATGCGCATGTGGAGCCGAAGCCTAAGGCTTGGCGGGCGTCATACGTATGGTTTCAGGCGCCAATTCGAGGCGCCGCCAGTAGTGTGGCGCCGACAGTCCGCCTGGGCGGTCTACGTGTGGTCGCCACGAACCGGGCGTGACCTCCATAGTTGCCTCTTGACAAAGCCCTTGGCGAGCGGTACGGTTTGCGAAACCAATTCGACAATGTCGAACGGCAGTCAGAATTAATGAGGGGGTTCAACCGCCATGTATTCGATTCGACAGCGCTTTCTGGCCGAGGTCCTGGGGACGGCCGCCCTGGTTCTGGTCGGGCCCGGTTCGGTGATCGCGACCCTGACCCTGGCCGGCAAGGCGGTACCTGCGGTGACCGAAGCTGACCTGCTGGGGATCAGCTTCGCTTTCGGCTTCATCATCACCGCGCTCGTTTACGCCATCGGCAAGGTCTCGGGCTGCCACATCAATCCGGCCGTGACCTTCGCCCTCGCGGTGACCCGGCGATTTCCCTGGCGAGAGGTCCCCGTTTATTGGATCGCCCAGTATGTCGGCGCCGTGATCGGCGCGTTCGGCATCTGGGGCGTTTACGGCGCGAATGCTGTCACGTTCGGCATGGGGCAGACCCACTTCGCGGCCGACGCCTCGACCTCTTACTACCTGCAGGCCGCGCTGGCGGAAGCCGCGGGCACAGGGCTTTTGCTGTTCGCGATCCTCGGCATCGTGGATGGGCGCTCGCCGCAGCAGCTGGCCGGCTTGGTCATCGGCGGCGCGGTGGTCGGGATCATCCTGATCTTCGGCCCCGTCACAGGCGCGTCCCTCAACCCTGCGCGCGCGTTTGGTCCTGAGCTCGTGGAGGCGATTGCCGGCGGCTCGACCTTCTGGGCGCAGTACATCCCTGTCTACCTGATCCCCGGCCTCGTCGGGGCGGCGCTGGCCGCATTCGCGTACGACTACCTCGCCAACCCGCGCCACGTCGACCAGCCGATCGAAGATGCCGTGTCCCACGAAGAGGCGCCGGCGCAAGTCGCTGCCGCGCACTAAGGAGAAGAAAGATGGCAGTCGAAACCACCCACATGCGCAAGTTCCTGAACGAGCCGGCAAGGGTCGTCAAGGAGTCGCTCGCGGGCCTGGCGGCCGCGCATCCCGACCTCGTGCGCTACGACGCCGCGGCTCAGATCATCGTCCGCAGGGATGCCCCGCGAAAGGGCAAGGTGGCCCTCATCTCCGGCGGTGGCTCCGGTCATGAGCCGCTGCACGGCGGGTTCGTCGGACTCGGCATGCTCGACGCCGCGTGCCCGGGCGAGGTCTTCACCTCACCTGTGCCGGCGCAGATGCTTGCCGCCACCAAGGCTGTAGACGGCGGCGCAGGCGTCGTCCATATCGTCAAGAACTACACCGGCGACGTCCTGAACTTCAAGCTCGCCGCGGAGGACGCGGCGGATGAAGGGATCAAGGTCACCTCGGTCGTCATCGATGACGACGTCGCGGTGCAGGACTCGCTCTATACCGCCGGCCGGCGTGGCGTTGGCGCCACGGTGCTGGCGGAGAAGATCGCGGGTGCGGCGGCCGAAGGCGGGGCGGAACTTGCCAAGGTCACCGACATCGTGAAGCGCGTCAACGATCGCGCGCGGTCCTTTGGCGTGGCGCTTTCCTCGTGCGTTCCGCCGGCGTCCGGCAAGCCGATCTTCGACCTGCCGGAAGGCCAGATCGAGCTCGGTATCGGGATCCACGGCGAGCCTGGTCGCAAGCGCGCGACGCTCGGCCATGCCGCGGAGATCGTCGACGTGATGGTCGAAGCCGTCATCTCCGACCTGAAGCCCAGAAGTGGCGCCAAGGTGCTCGCTTTCGTCAACGGCATGGGCGGCACGCCGCTGCTCGAGCTCTACCTTCTTTATGGCGAGGTCGACAAGAAGCTGCGTGCGGCTGGCGTGGAGCCGGCTCGCAACCTGGTGGGCAGCTACATCACCTCGCTCGAGATGGCGGGAGCTTCGCTCACCGTGCTCGAGCTCGACGAAGAGCTGAGCAAGCTTTGGGACGCGCCGGTCCACACCCCCGCACTGCGCTGGGGCGCGTAGCGATTAACTTGATCAGCGCAAGGGTCATGGACGCGGCCACGATCGCCACCTGGATGCACGGGATCGACGTCGTCATGCGCGAAGAGAAGGACCACCTGGTCCAGCTCGACGCAGCGATCGGCGATGGCGACCACGGCACCAACATGACGAGAGGCTTCGAGGCCGTCGTCCAGGCCCTGAACGCTGACTCAAGCTCGCCGCCGGGCAAGCTCCTCATCCTCGCCGGTCGCACGCTGGTCGGCACGGTCGGGGGCGCGAGCGGACCTCTGTGGGGCTCGGCGCTGCGCAGCGGCGGTCGCGTGCTCGGCGACCAGCCGACCTTCGAGGGCAT
Organism: Chloroflexota bacterium; assembly: GCA_005882115.1. Lineage (GTDB taxonomy): Bacteria > Chloroflexota > Dormibacteria > Dormibacterales > Dormibacteraceae > 40CM-4-65-16. The sequence goes on along the minus strand of VBEG01000020.1, from coordinate 83,388 downwards.
GCAGCTGGTCGAGGTCCTCGCGGCGGCTCTCGCTTCGGTCAAGGACCTCGGCACAGCATCTCTCGGCGACAAGACCATGGTCGATGCGCTCGAGCCCGCGGTGGAGACGCTGCGGGCGCGCCTGTCCGGGGGCGCGTCGGTCGCGGATGCCCTCGGGGACGCCGGGGACGCGGCGGAGGCGGGCATGCGGAGCACGATCCCTCTCCAGGCGCGCAAGGGTCGCGCGTCTTACCTGGGCGAGCGCTCGATCGGGCATCAGGATCCCGGAGCGACGTCGACGGCGTTGATCATCCGAGCACTACAAAGAGCGGTCGCCCAGGCGAGCTGATGGCCGAGCATGCCCTTCAGGGCGTAGGCGCCGCGCCTGGCGTGGTCGCGGGCAAGGCAATCGTCCTGGGCAGGTTTGACAGCGATGACTTGATCGCGCCATCGGAGCGCGCGGAGCATCTGGAGCGAGCGCGCGCTTCGCTCGAGGCTGAGATCAAATCTCTCGAGCACATCGCGCGCGAGCTGCAAAAGCGTGGGTGGAATGAGGACGCCGAGATCGTGGAGACCGGCGTCCTGATGGCGCGGGATCCGGGTTTGGTGGCGCGCGTCGAGGCCCACGTCGTCGATGGGCACTCCGCGCCCGCGGCCCTGACCGCGGCGGCGGAGGAAAGCGCCGATCTGCTCGCGCGGCTCGATGACCCGACCCTGGCGCAGCGCGCCGACGATGTGCGCAGCCTCGGACGGCGAGCCGCGGCTCACGCGGTCGGCGCCAAGCTTGCGGCGGGGAGCGTGCTGATCGCGACCAACCTCGGTCCCGCCGACGTCGCGGACCTGGGCCTCTCCGCGACCGGCGCCGCGCTGGCCGAGGGTGGCGTTACCGCCCACGCCGCCATCGTCGCCCGATCGCTTGGCGTGCCGATGGTCGTCGGCGTCGGCCCCGAGCTCCTCGACATCGAAAACGGCGAAGAGGTGGTGGTCGACGGCGACCAGGGTTTGGTCATCCGCCGGCCTGATCCGTCCCGTGTCGATGCCGCGCATGAAAAGGGAATCCGTAGGCAGCGGGCGCGCGAGGAAGCGCGCAGCCGGCGCGACGAGCCCGCGGTGACCGCCGACGGTCACCGCGTTACGGTCCTGGTAAACGCGGCGACCATGGCTGAGGCGATCGAGGGATTCGAGCAGGGAGCCGAGGGCATCGGCCTGCTGCGAACCGAGCTGCCGTTTCTCGATGCGCGAGCGTGGCCTTCTCTCGAGCGGCAGACCGAGTTCCTGAAACCGATCCTCGACAGACTGGTGGCTCGTACAGCCACGGTCCGCCTGTTTGACTTCGGCGGTGACAAGACCCCGCCCTTCGTCGGAAGCGGAGACACGCGCGGAATCAGGCTGCTGCTCGAGTCGCCTGAAGCGTTGCGAACCCAGCTTTCCGCGATCCTCGCCGCGGGGGCTGGCAAGGACCTGCGGATCCTCGTTCCGATGGTGACCCACGCGTCGCACCTCGATGCGGTGGGCCAGGTCCTCCACGAAGTTCTCGACGGGCGCCCCAGGCCGTTGCTCGGCGCGATGATCGAAACCCCCGAGGCCGCGACGGATGCGTCCGCGATCGCCCAAACAGCAGATTTTCTGAGCCTCGGAACCAACGATCTGACCCAGCTCGTGCTCGGTCTGGACAGGGAGAGATCGAAGACGGCGCCAGTCCTCGACGTTCGCGTCCTGCGCCTGATCGCCGCCACCATCCGAGCGGCTCACGACGCACGCATCCCGATCGACGTTTGCGGCGAGGCTGCGTCCGATCCTGGGGCGATGGCGGTCCTGGTGGGGCTCGGTGTCGACGAGCTCAGCGTCGCGGCGTCTCGCGTCGGCCTGGTCCGCCAGTGGGTCCGAGAGCTCGACTTCGCGACGGCGCGAAAAGAGGCGGAGGAGCTACTCCGTCAGGCCGGAGACGCAGCCAGCCAGCGCGTCTAGCGCGGCAGGCGCGTCCTCGCCCTCGGCGTGGAGGCGAAGCACGGTTCCCCCGGTCGCCCCCAAGGCGAGGACCGCGAGGATGCTCTTGGCGTCGGCGACCCTGCCGTTCACTCCGACCGTGACGCGCGACCGAAAACGCATCGCGGTCTTGACGAAGGTCGCCGCCGGGCGTGCGTGCAGCGCGACCGCGTGGGGAAGACTGACCTGGACTTCAGAACTTGCTTGCACCACGAGCCTCCTCGGCCGCCTGCGCCACGTCTTCGAGAGCCTGTCCCGCCGACGAAACCACCGCCGCCGCGATGGCGCCCTCGACAAAAGGCGCGTCGACCAGCCGGACATGGCCGTTGCCGCGGCCCTCTTCCAGGAGGTGGCGGACGGTGAGGATCGAGCTGCCGAGGTCCGCGAGCACGACGACGCCCTGTCCGGTGTCAGCCCGGTCGATCGCTCTCCGGACGGTGTCGTCGGTGGTCCCCAATGTCCCATTCGGGCCTCCGCCCGCCGGCTCCACTCGGACCTCGTTCCCGGCCAGCTGCGACGTCAGCGCGGCCAGCCCGTGAGCGAGCTCAAAGCTGTGGGAGACCAGTACAATCCCGACCAAATCATCCTCCCGTAGAGATGTCTGTCGCAGTTCCAGCTGACGACGGTAGTCTACACTACCGACAACAATTCAGCAATGCCGAATAACGAATCCAGCGAGAAACGCCGCACGTCGATCCAGTCCATCGACCGGGCGACCGCCATCCTAAAAGCCCTCGCCAGCGGTCCCCGGCGCCTGGGCGTCAGCGAGCTTGCCGACCGCCTCGGCCTGGCACGCCCGACCGTCCATGGCCTGCTCCAGACCCTGCAGTCCCACGGCTTCGTGGAGCAGGACGCATATTCTGAGAAGTACCAACTCGGGCCAGGCTTGCTGCAGCTCGGCTATTCATACCTCGACCTCAACGAGCTGCGGGCGCGCTCCATCAGCCATGCGGATCACCTCGCGACCCGGACCGGCGCTGCGGTTCGCGTCGGCGTCATGCACGGGGCGAGCGTCGTGGTCGTCCACCACGTGTTCCGCCCGGACGCGGCCTTCGGCGTGCTTGAGGTCGGCCTGCAGCTTCCTCTCCACGCCAGCGCGCTGGGCAAGGCGGTGCTCGCTTTCTCGCCGGCGCAAGTGCTCGAGGATCTTCTAGGGGAGGCGCTTCCACGACTGACGAAGCAGACGCTGAACGAAACCAACCTGCGCCAGGAGCTCAAAGTCATTCGCGACTCGGGGATCGCGACGGAACGCGACGAGGCGGTACTCGGTGAGTCGAGCGCCGCGGCTCCGATCTTCGATCACGGCGGCCAGGCCGTGGGTGCGATAGGGGTCGTCGACTCGACGGACCGCATCTTTGCGCGCGGCCTCGTGCGGGGACTCGCGGCGGCGGTGGGCGAAGCCGCCCGCGGCGTGTCGCGTGAGCTCGGCGCGCCGCGCTGGCCCTACGCCGCCGAGGCGTAGTTCTCTTTATCTTTCTCGGCCATGGCCGCTTCCGGCGTCACCGGTTTGCTCGTCGAGTGCCGCGACGAACCTGGCGTCCTGCACCGCATCACGGAGGTCATCCTCCGCCACGGGGCCAACATCAGCTACGTCGCGGGCGGCGCGCGCGAAGGTCCGATCGCCGAGATCCAGCTCGAGGTTTCGGGAGCGGTCGATCAAGGCCGGCTGATCGCTGACGTCGAGGCCGTGCCCGGCGTGACGCGCGTGACGGCGGTGCCCACGTTTCAAGCGATCTACGGCAAACGCGTGATTGTCATCGGCGGCGGCGCCCAGGTCGGCATGGTCGCCCAGGGCGCGATCTCCGAGGCGGACCGCCACAACATCCGCGGCGAACGGATCTCGGTCGACACGATTCCCCTGGTCGGCGAGGAGCAGCTGGCCGACGCGGTGCGCGCGGTTGCCCGCCTGCACCGCGCTCGCGCGCTGGTGCTCGCGGGGGCTCTGATGGGCGGCGACATCGCCAACGCCGTGCGCGAGATCCGCGAGGCCGGGATCATCGTCCTGTCCACGAGCATGGCCGGGTCGGTACCGGAAGCTGCGGACGTCGTGGTGACCGACCCGCTCGAGGCGGGCGTCATGGCGGTGATGCTCATCGCTGACACCGCGAAGTTCTCGATCGAGCACGTGCGTGGCCGCCGCTTCTAGCGACGGCCACGTGTGCGCGACATGACTACAGCGTGTCGTGAGGCGAGTACGGGTCGCTTGCCGGCTTGCAGACTGAATCGTGCGGCGAGTACGGGTCACCGCAGGCCTGCGATTGCACGGTCGGGGTGAATGTCCTGTCGTTGACGGTGCTGCGAACGCCAGTGCTCAGCACGAACCAGACGGTCAGCGCCAGTGCGACAACCGCGAGTGCCGCCAACACGAGCGCGATCGGACGCGACGGGACGGTGCAGAAGCTTTCTCGGATCTCCACTTTGTTTTTGTCCTCCTTTTCAGGCTGATGTCCATCGGGTCGCTGCCTGGTGACTCGAAGCTAAGGCCGCGGAACTGTCCCCGATAGCGGGCAAAAGACCTGTTCAGGTACCCGTGCCAGTACCCGTTTTTAGGAGTTCAATACCCGCGTAATCCGATGTCCGATGGATCCGCGCCCAAGACCTCAGTTCGGTTGAGCCCCCGCGAAATCGAGGTGGCCGGAATGGTCGCGGAGGGCCTCACCAACCGCGAGATCGCCGCGCGCCTGTTCATCTCGGAGCGAACCGCGGACGGTCACCTCGAGCACATCAGAGAAAAGCTGGGAGTAAACACGCGTGCGCAGGTGACGGCGTGGGTGGTTCGCCAAGAATCGGCTCCGATCATGGTTGCGGTCCCCGCGCCTGCAATCGCGCTCGCCCCGCCGAGATGGGCGTCAGCGCATCCTCGGGCGTGGCTGGGGGCGGCCCTGGTGCTGGCGTTGCTGGCCGCCGGGGTAGGGGTATTGCGGTTGACGGCTCCATCTCCGGCCACCATCCAAACAGTGGCCGGATCCGCGTGTGCCTACTCGAGCGATTGTTATGGCGGCGACAACCAAAGAGCCGTAAGCGCGCAGCTGGCACGCCCAACCTCGGTCGCCGTCGACTCCAAGGGAACCCTGTACATCGCGGACTACGGCAACCAGCGCATCCGCAAGGTGATGGACGGTGTCATCACGACCGTGGCTGGTGGCGGCAAGAAACCCCTCGGAGACGACGTTCTGGGTATATCCGTCGCTTCAGGCTCGCTGGGCTTAGCCAGTACCGTTGCGGTTGACAGCCACGATCAGCTTTATTTGCTCACCAGCCGCGAACAGGACCTCGAAGTCTGGAGGATCGACGCCAACGGCTTCATGCACTCGATCGTGTCGGTAGGCCCTTCGAACATTTCATCCGGCCAGTTCGCGCCCAACCTTCCGGTTGGAGGACTGGCCATCACCAAGGATGGTGTGTTCTTTATCGCCGACCGCGCCGGCGACCGGGTGATCAAATTCGATGGCAAGACTCGTTCGGTCTACGCAGGGACCGGCGACACCGAGGGTGACGGAGGAAGTGCCACAAGCGCGCAGCTGAGCTGGCCGATCGGTCTCGCGCTGGACAAGCAGGAGAACCTGTACATCGCAGACACGGGCAACCATCGGATTCGGAAGGTCGATCACGCGAAAGGGACCATCACGACGGTGGCCGGCGGAGGCAGCGAATTCGAGGGCAACAGCGGAGATGAAGGGCTCGCCAAGGATGCACTCCTCAGCTTTCCATTCGATCTTGCTGTAGCAGCCGACGGCACTTTGGTCTTTACTGACACCGGAAATCACAGGCTGCGAATGGTCGCGCCTGACGGACGGATATACGCGGTGGCCGGCACCGGCCGGTGGGGCTTTTCGGGTGACGGGTCGCCGGCCTCGCAGGCCGAGTTCGACGGACCTGAGGGCGTGACCCTGGATGCAAAGGGCGATCTTTTCATCGCCGATACGGAGAACCAGCGCGTCCGCGAGATACCGCGCCTGTTTGGCTCAGGGTGATGAGAGCGCTCGGCGCGGTTCTCTTGTTGGCCCTGACTGCGGTCGGGTGTCAGGGCGCAGGAAATGCCGCCACGCGGCCCGACATCATCATCGCCAGCGACCTGCCAACGTCGGCTTACCCAGACGTTCTTGCGCTCGAGGAGGCCATTGGCTTTGCCGTCCGTCAGCAGCCGACCATCGAGGGCTACCGGCTGGCTTACTGGTCACTGGACAACTCACTTGGTGCAGACCAGAGCCAGCTGCGGGGTCGCGAAAACGTGAGGCGCATGATCGCGGATCCAAGCGTGTTGGGCATGGTTGGCCCTCACACGTCTAACGTCGGCAGGGTCGAAATGCCGGAGGCCAACTCGGCCCACCTGGCCATGGTCAGTCCAACGACCACCTATAGCTGTCTCACAGTGCCCGAGGCGTTTTGCAAGCAGACGCCGGCGTCGCTTCGGCCAAGCGGCTCGAACAACTACTTCCGGATCACGCCGCGTGATCCTCTGCAGGGCCGGGCAATGGCGAATTACGCGGCGACCAAGCTGGGGCTCCGACGTGCAGCGGCGTTCAATGAGTTTGGGCCCGAGGGAGACCTGTATGTCAACGAGTTTGCAAAGGAATTCGCCATCCACGGCGGCGGGGTCGTATATCAACAAACATTTGATGACACTCCATCAAATTTCTCCGCGTTTCTGATCCAGGCGAAAGCCCGGGGCGCTGATGCGATATACGCTGTGGCCTCCAGGGACCAATACGCGTGCAAGGCCGCGGCCCAGATGGCTGGAATAATTCCCGGCGCGACTCTTCTCGGCACGGACGGAATCTCTCTCGATGATCGCTGCATCCGCGACATGGGCGCAACTCCTCCGGGAGTGTGGGCAACCAGTCCCTACGTCGACCCAACGACAAGTGCCGATCTCGGCGTTAAGAAGCAAGTCGCCGATTACCACAAGGCGTATCCGAAGCCGTCCGATGTCGGGCCCTATACCTTCGCCGCGTACGACTGCGCACGAATCCTGATCGAGGCGATCGGTATCGCCATTCACGACAACGGGGGCCACATCCCGACTCGGACGCAAGTCATCACGGCCCTGGCGTCGAATCGCTTCGTGGGCGTGACAGGGACATACACGTTCGACAAGAACGGCGATGCTGAGACCCCGATGATGTCGATATACCAAGTCAAAGACGGTCGCTGGGTGAACGTGCCGCTCTAGCCGACGGCGTGAGTTTTGACGCTGATCGTCATCGTGCTGTTGGCTGACCCCACGTAAATCCCCCGAGTCGGCGCGGCGTCTGTGTAGTCCCGGCCCACCGCGAGCCGCACGTGATGCGGCGTAGTGCGCACCGGATGCGTGGCGTCGAATCCGATCCATCCGCGCCCCGTAACCCACGCGTCGGCCCACGCGTGCGACGCGGTGAACGAGGTCTTATCGCCCCGCAGGTGGATGTAGCCGCTCACGTAGCGGGCGGGCACACCCATCGCTCGTGCCACGGCGATGAACAGGTGGGCGAAGTCCTGGCAGACTCCCGCACGCAGCGCAAGCACGTCGTCGACGGCGCTGTAAACGTTGGTCACCTTCTGGTCGTAGGTGAACTCGCGGCTGATCGAGGTCGTCAGCTCGTCCAGCGCCTGCTCCACCGCGGCGGGCGAGGAGTGGTCGGCGATCGCGTGCCGGCGGGCCAGTTCGCGTACGCCTTCAACGTCCTTGACCGGAGAGCGGAAGCGCAGGAAGTCCTGCACGAGCTGCTCGCCGGGCTCGCCATCAGGATCGAGTCCGGTCTCGACCGTCGAGCGGCTGATCACGCTCAGGCCGGAGTGTGGGCGGACCAGGTTGAAGTAATGCACGTGGTTGCCGTAGCCGTCCACGTACGTGTGCGGCTTGACGCCATGGCTCAGCTCGAGGCGGAAATCGACGCACCGCTGGCCGTTGCCGTCCATCGGCCGCAGCCGCACCTCCATCATCGTCTCGGCGATGGGCGCGGAGTAACGGTAGCGCGTGCTGTGGACGATCTCGAGGTTCACGACCCGACCTGCTGTTGCTGTTGTTGCGGCATGCCGTGGCCTTCCTCTCCGGCGACGCTGGCGGGCACCTTGCTCGGATGGAAGTACGTCTCGCGCAGCGCGATCTCCAGCAGGCGGAGGATCGCGCGGCACTCCTGATCGAACTCAAGGGGCCGCTCGGCGATCGACTGCGTGTTGCCCTGCTGGTACAAGCCGTTGAGCTTGATGAGCAATCGCATCGGCTTCGAGCGGCGTGCCTTGCCGTCGATGCGCGCGACCGCTTCGAGCGCGGTGTTCGTCGAGAAGCGGGCCGAGCGCGGCAGCGAGCGGTCGAGCAGAAGGCACTCGATCACGCGGTCGGCAGTGACACCGCCCGGATAGCGTGCCTGGTACGACTCGAACGCGAAGCACGACTTGAGCACCGCGGTCCACTCCAGGGCGTCCTCGGGGGTGTCCGCGAGCTCTGCGGATTTGCGCGTCACGGTGTTGGTCACGTTGGACGCGCGCTCGACGAACTTCCCGAGGCGGACGAAGTCGCGGACCTCGTCGTGGAACATCGTGTCCTCGAGCAACCCGTCGACCAGGCGGATGCTCATCTGCACGTCCATCAGGAACGGGTACAGGTCCGGCTGCCACACCGCTTTCTGCACGCGCCAGTGGAGCGCGTTGACCTGCTCATACAGCTCCGTCGGCAGCGAAGGCCGGACGGCTTGCGCGGCAAGCCTCGCCGCCGCGATGCTGGCGCGCACCGACGGCCCGAGCGTCCCGGCGACGACCATCTCGATCACCTCATCGCGCCGACCGGTGTCGCTTCGCCGCCACCCGGCAAGCTCCATGAAGCGCACCCAGAATTCGGGCCCAGGCTCGTCCGTGCGGTCGAGCGAGAGCGAGACGTGCACGCCGAGGATGCGCGCCAGGTGGTCGGCGCGCTCGAGATGGCGCCCGAGCAGGGTCAGCGATGTGGCCGCGCTACTCAGCATCGCCTTCGTGACTGTCCTCAGCCATGACCCACGTGTCGCGGCTCCCGCCGCCCTGCGAGCTGTTCACCACGAGCGAGCCGGGCTTCAATGCCACGCGGGTCAACCCGCCTGGCGTGACATAGACGTCGGGCCCGGTCAGGACGAAGGGGCGGAGGTCCTGGTGGCCTGGTCGGAGCGCGCCACCGTCGAAGATCGGCTGCACGGAGAGCGCGACCACCGGTTGGGCGACGAACGCCCGTGGCGCGGCCTCGATCCGGCGCCGAAACTCGTCCCGCTCCTCCTGGGTCGACACGGGACCGATAAGCATCCCGTAGCCGCCCGAGGCGTCGACGGTTTTGACCACCAAGTCTTCGAGGTGCTCGACGACGTAACGCCGGTCGGATTCGACCGCGCAGAGATAGGTCTCGACGTTGGGCAGGATCGGATCCTCGTCGAGGTAGTAGCGGACGATCGCGGGCACCAGGGCGTAGATAGCCTTGTCGTCGGCGACGCCGTTGCCGAGCGCGTTGGCGATCGCGACGTTGCCGACGCGATAAGCGTTGACCAGGCCGGCGACGCCGACCAGCGATTCCTGGCGGCCGAAGATCGGGTCGAGCCATTCGTCGTCGATGCGCCGATAGATGACGTCGACCTGGCGCAGGCCGCGGGTTGTGCGCATGAACACGTGGTCCTCGTCGACCACCAGGTCACTGCCCTCGACCAGCTCCACGCCCATCTGCTTGGCCAGGTAGAGGTGCTCGTAGTAGGCGGAGTTGTTGATGCCCGGCGTCAGCAGCACCACCGTAGGGTCGTCGACGCCCTGCGGCGCGAGCCAACGAAGGTGACGCAGCAGCTCGTGAACGTAGCCCTCGACCGGCCTTACCGGGTAGCCGGCGAAGAGGTCCGGCAGAATGCGCTTCATGACGTAGCGGTTGGCCTGGACATAGGAGGCCCCTGAAGGCGTCCGCAGGTTGTCCTCGAGGACGAAGAAGTCGCCCTTCTTGTCCCTCACCAGGTCGATGCCGGCGATGTGGCAATGGATGCCGTGGGGCACCGGAAGCCCCTCGATCTCGCGTAGGTACAGCGAGCTGCTGAGCACGATCTCGGGTGGGATGGCCCGCTGCTTCAAGATCTGCTTGCGTCCGTAGACGTCATCGAGGAAGAGGTTGAGGGCCCTGAGTCTTTGCTTCAGCCCCTCCTCCAGGCGCTGCCAGGTCCGCGCCTCGACGACCCGCGGGATCACGTCGAACGGGAAAACCTTCTCGGTGCCCTGGGCGTCCGGGTAGACGCCGAACGTGATGCCGTGGTTCCGGAACATCTCCATCGCCAGGGCGTGCCGGCGCTGGAGCTCGTCCCTGCCGAGCCGGTTCAGCTGCTCGTAGAGTCGACGGTAGGCTGGTCTCGGCCTCCCTTCGGCCGCAAGCATCTCGTCGTAGAAACCGTTGCTCTGGTAGTGGAGATCGAGATTCACGAAACCCACCGCTATAGTGTCTGCGCCATCCCGCAACCTGAGAAGACGATCAATCTACGGGTCGGCTGCGAGTTCAAGTACGACGTGGGCGCTCCGACGGTCGCGACGGTTCAGGTCCGCCCGCGGTCAGATGCCCGCCACCAGCTCGTCACCGAGGCGTGGTCCACGCAGCCTTCGGTGCCCATCGACGAGTACGCCGACTACTACGGCAACCCGGTCAAACGGCTGGTGATGCCGCCCGGAGAGCTGACGCTCCGCTACGACGCGACGGTCGTCGCGCCCGATGAGCCCGACCTCGACGCCGGCACGGCCCCCCAGCTTCCGGTCGACGAAATCCCCGGCGAGCTGCTCCACTACACGCTGCCGAGCCGGTACTGCCTTTCCGATCAGCTGATGGGGATGGCGTGGGAGCTCTTCGGCCAGACCGAGCCCAGCGGCGCCCGTGTCCAGGCTGTGTGCGATTGGGTCCACGACAACATCAAGTTCGAGTACGGCACGAGCAACCCGCTCACGACCGCCGTCGACGTCCTCGAGCAGCGCAACGGCGTCTGCCGCGACCTCGCGCACCTGGCGATCACCTTTTGCCGGGCGCTGAACATCCCGGCCCGGTACGTCTTTGGCTACCTGCCGGATATCTACGTGCCGCCACCCGACTCGCCGATGGACTTCGCCGCGTGGATGGAGGTCTACCTCGGCGATCGATGGTGGACGTTTGACCCCCGGAACAACATGCGACGGGTCGGCAGGGTGCTGATTGGGCGCGGCCGTGACGCGCTCGACGTGGCGATGCTGACCACCTTCGGCCCGGCACAGTTCCGCTCCATGGTCGTGTGGGCGGACCAGCAGTCCTGATGGCGATCGAACCCGCGTCTGTCGACTGGGCGAGCGCAAGGCGCGCCTCGTACCTGGTGCGCCAGACGTTCCGCTACGAATACCCGGAGCCGATTCGCGACCTGAGCCACCGTCTGATCGTGATCCCGCCCGAGCGATTCGGCGATCAGCGTCGCCTGTGGCACGACGTGACGGTGGGGGCGGACAGAGCGCGCGTGGAGAGCCGCAGTGATCGCTTCGGCAACATGATCGTCGACGTCTTCGCGCCTTGCGTCCACGACACGATCGAGTTCGTCGCCGAGGTCTCGGTGGAGCGCCGAGCCGCCGAGCCAAACCGGCTGCCCGACGGCTGGCTGGCCGACGGCTACCTCCTCGAGCCGTCGAGGCTGACCGCCGCCGACGACAGGATCCTGCGCGCCGCCGATGACCTGGCCGAGTCCGCCGAGTGGGGCCTGCCGCTGGCGGACCACATCAACGACTGGGTGTACCAGTCGATGACCTACCGGCACGGCTCGACCGGCGTCAGGACCACCGCCGCGGAGGCGCTCGCGCTCGGCACTGGCGTCTGCCAGGACTACGCACACGTCATGTTGTCGCTGTGCCGGGCGAGCGGCATTCCCTCGCGATACGTGTCCGGTCACCTCGTCGGCCAGGGCGGGACGCACGCGTGGGTCGAGGTTGTGCTGCCAACCGGCGACGGGACTGGCGACGCGATCGCGCACGCGTTCGACCCGACGCACGCCAGCCGCGGCGGGCTTGGCTATGTCACGGTCGCGGTCGGCGCGGATTATTCAGACGTCGCGCCGACCTCAGGCTCCTATCTATCAGGCGCCCGAGGCCGGCTCACCGCTTCGAAGAAGGTGTCCCTGATCGGCCTGGAATAGGGGAGTGCGGGCTCACGCCCCTCACCCCGGCTCTCTCTCCCCCGAGGAGAGGGAGCGAGTGCCTATCTACATCGCGGGCGTGATCTCGTACACGGTGATCTTGCCGCCGGACTGCAGCACCGGGCAGCCCCGCGCTAGCTCCGCGGCCGCGTTCAACGAGTCGGCCTTGAGGATCGAGTAGCCGGTGGCCGGCGTCCCAATCGCGCCGTCGTGGACGGTCCCGTTCGAAATGTTCTTCGCGTGCTCGCTGAACGGGTTGCCGGCGTCGACAACCTTGTCGCCGAGCTTGCCGAACCACCCGCCCCACGCCTGCATGCTCTTCTCGCGCTCGGCCTCTGTTGCGCCCGCGCTGCCTCCGCTGTACACGAGGATGAAATTCGCCATCTCGCTCTCCTTCTGCGTGATTTCCGATTCACTCAGGACGACGAACGGCCCCGGCGAAAATCGACACGCGGGACTCAGCCCGACGCGCGTGCCTTCAACGGACGCCGCTTGAGGGCGGCGTCGGCGTCGTCGGTCGTCACGTAGCGGCGGCGGAAGTTCCGCAGCGCGAAGCGGTCGCATGCGGTCTCCGCCGCGGCGCCTTTGCCGAGCACCTCATGCAGGTACCAGTGCATCCACTCGTGGCAGTAGAGGAAGCGCAGCACGTCGCGCCGGCCGCGAAAGAAGACTGTCTCGGATGCCCAGGCGAAACGCATGCCCTCTCCGCGCTTGCGGCGCGCGGCGTAGATCACCGGTTCCTTGAAGGCCCGAAACGGCATCGGAACCTGCAGCACGATCCGCCGGTCGTCAAACTCGCAACGAGCCGCCAGGTGCGGCCCCCACCGGTAGCGGAGAGGCTTCACCACGACCTCGTAATCGCAGCGGGGAAGCCCCTCCAGGGCCCGGCGCGCCTGGGCGGTCGTGAGGCCTGCCAGGTCGGACCGGATCGCCATGGTCGAAACAGGATAGGGGCTGCACCTGGGCGTTATCTCTGCAAATGCCAGACTTAGTTGCAGGCTTGTTCAGGACCCGCGCCGGAGCCGAGATGGCCCTTGGAAAACTCAAGGAGGAGGGCTTCGCCGCCGACCAGGTTGCACTCGCCACGCCCCGAATCGGCCGTCGCGGCCGCTACGGCTTGAAGGTCTTGATCGGGATCGGCGGCGGCGCGCTGCTCGGCGCGCTGGTGGGTGCCGTCGTCACCGGGATGGTGCCGGGCGTGCACCCCCTTATCTCGGGCAACCTGGTGGTCACGTTCCTGTTCGCCGCGGCCATCGGGGCCGCCACCGGCGGACTTGTGGGTGGCCTGTTGAGCATGTCGGCGTCAGGCGATCGCGCTCTCTACTACGAGCAGGAGGTCGAGTCGGGCCGGTTCCTGGTCAGCGTCGCCGGGCCACGACTCGATGAGGCGCGCAGGATCATGCGTGCCGCCGGTGCGATGGAATCTGCGCCCATCGAAGCGCCACTCCGACCCGAAAGCGACTGAAGCTCAGTTATTGGGTCGTGCGCCTGCTGAACTTTGTGGCGAAGCGCAAAGTATTTGTAAGCGCTGGCCCGTTCACATGAGTGGGGGAGCTTGGCCAGCAATGGCCGAGCCCTCCACCATCTTTTCAGATGGACTTCGGGACCTTCAGCAGTCCGGCGATCATTGTCCCGCTCGCGATCCCAATCAGCCCGCCCGCCATCACGTCGCTCGGAAAGTGGTGGCCAAGGTGGACGCGTGAGATGCCGACGCCGGTGGCGAGCGCAAAAACGAGAGGCGCGACCTTCGGGTAGAAAGCCGCCGTCGCGGTGGCAGCGGCGAACGATGAGGCAGCGTGGCCAGAAGGAAATGACGCATCGGTCGTCCTGATGCCCACCACCATGACGTCGCGTCCGATATGCGGTCGCTTGCGCCGGAAGAAAGGCTTGATCAGCCGCTGCACCACGTACGTCGTCCCGAGCGAAGCGATCGACATCGCGAGGCCCGCGCGGCGGCCTTTCGGCCCTCCCAGCCAGGCCACCGCGATGCCCGCCGCGACCCAGCCCAGACCCTCGCCGAGGTCGGAAAGCGTCGTCACGTACCTGTCGCCGACGGCGGAGTGGGGAAGGCTATGGATCATGCGGTACAGCCGCCTGTCGACTGACTCAGGCAGGACCCGCGGCGGTTCGACCTCTGGCGTCTGCATCCTCTAAGGAACGCGCCCGCCGGCTGACTTCTTCGCAACGCATCGTTGAAGGGTCATGCTCCGGCGTTTTCCCGATTGTGAGACCCACCGCCGAGCGGTCGAGCGTCCACGAAGGTGGCAAGCGGTCGGTGCGGTTCCTTCGGATGCTCGGCCCCGGATTGATCACCGGTGCGAGCGACGACGATCCGAGCGGCATCGGGACCTATTCGCAGGTCGGAAGCCATTTTGGATACGGGCTGCTGTGGACTGCTTTGTTCACGTTTCCCTTCATGGTGGCCGTGCAAGAGCTGTGCGCGCGCATCGCGCTCCAGACGGGAGTCGGTCTCGGGATGTCGCTGAAGCGAAAGTTCCCACGGTGGATCGTCGGCCTGTGCATCGCGGCGTTGTTCGCGGCCAACACGATCAACGTCGGGGCGGACCTGGGCGCCGTCGCCGCGGGGGGCTCGATGTTGAGCCGGGGGTTGGTGCCGCGGCTCTGGCTGCTCTTGCCGGTGGCGGCGGCAATCCTGATCCTCGAGCTGTTCTTGACCTACGCGGCGATTTTCAAGATCTTCAAGTGGCTGACGCTCGTCCTCTTTGCATACGTGATCACGGGGTTCATTGTGCGTCCCGACCTGCGCCAGATCTTCATGGCGAGCGTGGTTCCGCACCTCGAGCTCAACAAGGAGTTCATCGCAGCGCTCATGGCGATCTTCGGAACGACGATTTCCCCGTACCTGTTCTTCTGGCAAGCGTCTTCGGAGGTCGACGAGATGCGGGCGGCGGGCAAACTGACTGAAGCGAAAAGGCGCGGAGTGAACGTCGCCGAGCTTCGCGCCGCTCGCACCGACATTCTGATTGGCATGTTCTTCTCGAGCCTTGTCATGTACTTCATCATGTTCACCGCCGCGGCCGTGCTGCACGCGCACGGCAAGACCGATATCCAGTCCGCGGACCAGGCGGCCCAGGCGCTTGCCCCTCTCGCCGGGCCGTTTGCATTCGTGCTTTTCGCAGGCGGCATGATTGGGACAGGACTGCTCGCGATCCCGATTCTCACCGGTTCAGCGGCCTACGCGATCAAGGATTTCTTCGGGCTGAAGGGCGCCCTTGCCGACAAGCCATGGCAGAGGCCGACCTTTTACGGGATCATCACCCTCTCCACGCTCGCCGGTCTGGGCCTCAACCTGCTCGACATCGATCCGATTCGTGCGCTCTTCATCGCCGCGGTCATCAACGGCCTGGTGGCCGCGCCGCTGATGGTTCTGATTGCGCTGCTCGGGTCGGACGGCGAGGTCATGGGCCGACGGCGGAGCGGTCGCTTGAGTCAGGTGCTGACCTGGACGGCGACCGCCGTGATGGCCGTTGCCGCAGTCGCGTTCGTGGCCGAGCTCGTGGTCGCGTGACGCGCGTACGCCCAGTACGCGAGGCGTTCAAGCTGTGAGGTGCCAGTGGATGCCACCGATAAGCGTGTGAGCTCGCGAGGGCTCCTTGGGTCGGTTATCAGCGACGCACAAAGGCTCGTCGCGCTTGAGATCGCGCTCGCGAAGCAAGAGGTCAAGGAGCTGGCCACCGGCAACGCGATCGCCGTCGGGCTGATGGCGTTGGGCGCGGTTCTGGCGGTCCTCGCGATCCTCGTCGCCATACCCGTGCTGGTCGTGATGCTTGTGCCCTGGAAATGGGAAGCGGCCGCGATCTGGGTCGCCGCTTACCTGATCGTCGCGCTTGTCCTGATCTGGATCGGCAAGGCGCGCCTGCAGGTCAAGCTGCCGCCGCGAACGATGGAAAGCTTGAAGGAGAACAAGGAATGGGCGCTTCGGCGCGTGAAATCGAACGGGAGATAAAAGCCACGCGCGAGAGGATGGACGTAAACCTGACACGCCTCGAGGGGCGGGCCGCTTCGGATGCGGCTCGCTATGGTCGCATCGTGGCTGTCGTCCTCGGCGTGGTCGCGCTGGGGGGTGCCGCCTTCCTGGTCTACCGGCGCACGCGCCGGCCGACGCTGCGCGACCGCCTCGACGGTCTTTCGCTCGCCAACCTCCGCACGCTGGCGGCCGCGGCGACGGGTCGCTGGAAGGATCGGTTGCCATCGGTGATGGTGAGGGTCAACGAGAAAACCGACGAGGAGCCTGGAACCCTGGAGACCATCCTCCGTGAGGTCGCGCCCGCGCTCGTGGCCACGGCCGGCAGCGCGCTCCTCCAGAGGGTCGCCGGCCCACCCGACGACGAGTACGCGCCGCCGCAGGCGGAATAAGATCGCCGGCCTTCGCGCGCGAATCCAGAGCCTGATCGTGCGCGCCCGGAAGACGCTGCCCGCGCGGGTCCTGACCGCTTACGGAGAAAGCCAGGCGAGCAACTTCGCGCTCGCACTCGCTTTCGCCGGATTCATGTCGATGTTCCCGATCATCCTCGGGGCGCTCTCCCTGATCGGCCTTGCGATCCGCGATCCGCAGACCCAGGCGAACTTTCAGAGCCTGATTCTGCAGGTCTTCCCCGCGAGCGCACAGCCCGAGCTGCAAAAGGGCCTGGAAGGCGTCAAGCAGTCCGCGGGATGGCTCGCGATCGTATCTCTCGCCGGTTTGCTGTGGAGCGCGAGCAGCATCTTCGCGACCATGGAGTTCGCGCTCACCCAGATCTTTGGCAGTCGCCAGCGCGACATGCTCCGCCAGCGCCTGATGGGGCTCGTGATGATGGTCCTGCTGGTCGCCGCGATCGTCGTCACGGTGCTGATCAATGCAGGCGCGGCTTTCTTTCAGGTCAAGTTGGTCTCGACCATCATCGCCTTCGTCGCCGGCGCGGCGGTGATGGTCGCGCTGGTCGTGGCTTTATATCGCTTCGTGCCCAACCGCACGTTCCGGATGCGGGAGGTCCTTCCGGGCGCACTGCTCGCGGGCATCGCCATCGAGGTGCTGTCGCTCGCGTTCCCTCTTTATGCGTGGATCGCTCATGGCTTTAACACCTACGGCGCGCAGTTCGCGCTGTTTTTCCTGCTGGCGACGTGGTTCTACTTGCTCAGCCAGCTGCTCCTGCTGGGCGCCGTTTACAACAAGTTCCGGCTCGGCGAGCCGGTCACCAAGGGCATCATCGCGAGCCCGCTGAGCGAGTCGCGGGAGAAGGTGAGGGCGTCCGACAAGATCGATGAGGACAAGGCCGAAGCCGCGCGGGAGCCTCGCCCACCGAGGTCCATCTTTCAGCGCTTGGCCCTGGGAGGGGTGCTCGCGCTGGCGGTTGCGGCGGGCATTGTGCGCCGGCGCCGACCGAGATCAGCAGCGTGAAGTTTCGAGTTCAAGGCGAGTTCAGGCCAAGGTAGTCGCCCCGACCCTGGGCGTTACCGAAACGAGCGGCCCAAAGGCAACTCGCGGCAGGGGAAGCAAGGGTCGAACTGATCGCAAAGGAGGTTCATGCGTTTGGGAACTCTGTTGTTCATCCTGCTCATCATCCTGGTGCTCGCCGTGCTGTTGGGAGCAGGAGGGTACAGCGTGCGTCGGTACTGGAGCCCGGCGGGCAGTGAGGTCGTCGAGATGACCGACACAGGCTCGGGCGCAGGGGCGGGCATCGCGGCCGCGATCCTCGCTTTGCTTGTGCTCATCCTGCTTTTCTTCGGCTTCACCCAGTGGAACTGGTTCGGCACGCGCTCGGCCGCGCCGGCGACCACGAACAACCCGACCGTGACTTCGCCTTTGCCCGGCAGCGGTGGCGGCGGCAATGCGTCGCCGAGCTCGCAGCCAAGCGCGAAGGCATCTCCGTCCTAGCTGGCCTCCCTGACCCTCCTCAGGGGAGCTACAGGGCCAGGTCAAACGGGGCCCGGCCCTTTTCTTTGCCGGGTGAGCCATTCCGCGGAAGCGTTTCTTGATTGAGGAGGAATCTCGCCAAGGAGGAATTGCCATGGCCACCACTCGCCAGAAGGCTGCCGCCCGCAGCGCCCACGGCCGGCGAAGCCCGAAGCGTTCGGCGGGGATCAGCACCCAGCAGAGAAACCGGATGCGCACCACCACCTTCGCCTTCCCGAAGGAGCGCAAGGAGCCGCTGAACGACGCGCGGCATGTGCGCAACGCGGTTGCCCGCTTCGACCAGGTCGAGGGCGTCAGCGACAAGGAGCGCGACGCGGCGTGGCGCCGGATCCGGACCGCCGCCCGCAAGTTCGGAGTCGAGATCGAGGCGAAAGGCTGGCGGTCACTCATGAAGGGTGGCAAGACGGGGCGCTCACGCGCTAGGCGGTAAGCGCGAAGTCGCCACGCGTTGCTCTGGTAGAGGCGGAATTTCACGGCTGACCGCATGTCAGCCCGCAAGGAGGTAAATCAAGAGTGGTTGCGTTGATCGTGTTGATCCTGCTGCTGCTGCTCCTCGGTGGGGGTGGTCTGCTGGCACCAGCGCTTCAAATCCTCTGGATTGTGCTCGTCATCGGGCTGATCCTGTGGGTGCTCGGATTCTTCATACGGGCAGCGGAAGGCAGTCGTTGGTACTACTGGTAGCCGCCATCAAGCAGCGGTAACGAGAGGCGCCCCGAAACGGGCGCCTTCTTGCTTGATAAAAACTAACGCCTCGAATGAGGCTTGTCTCCTACATCGGTACGGTGACGGCGCTGTGCTTTAGCGTTCGCTCTGATGCGAAGGGTGCTTCTGTGGTGCGCGCAGAACACATGGCTTGCCACTCACGTCCCGCGCTGGCGTTTTGCGCGACGAGCTGTCAGGCGCTTTTTGCCGGGCGAAGGTTTTGACTCCGCGCTGAAAGCGGCCGTCGGCTTTCGGTCGAAGAACATCGGCGCGTTATTCACCCTGCTGGGTGAGAACATCACCGATCTCGCCGCCGCCAACAAAGTTGTCGAGCACTACGAAGAGGTTCTGGCCGCTTCGATGGACGTCCAGGCCGAGATCTCGGTCAAGCCCACGCAGCTCGGCCTCGATATCGACGAACACGCAACTTACGCCAACTTGCAGCGACTGGCCCGCGCTGCCGAAAAGGCGAACAGCTTCCTATGGATCGACATGGAGGGCAGCGCCTACACCGACCGCACGATCGCGCTCTACCGCCGGCTGCGGGCGGAGGCGCCACGCGTTGGACTGGCACTCCAGGCCTATCTCTACCGGACGGTGTCCGACATCGCGACGCTGATGCCTCTCACGCCGGCGATCCGCCTCGTCAAAGGCGCGTATTCGGAGGCGCAGGACATCGCATTCGTCCGCAAGCGCGACGTCGACGCGAACTACCTGGCCCTGTGCGCGTACATGCTGCCCGAGGTCAAGCGCCGCAAGCTCCGACTGGTCCTCGCGACCCATGACGTCGAGCTCATCGCCAGGGCCTGGCGCTTTGCCCAGGCGCTCGAGATGGTTCGCTCGGAAGTCGAGGTCGCGATGCTCTACGGGATCAGGACCGACGAGCAGGAGCGTCTCGCCCGCGAAGGATTTGCCGTTCGCGACCTGATCGCGTATGGCGACGCGTGGTACGCGTGGTACCTGCGCCGCCTGGCGGAGCGCCCCGCCAACGTCTGGTTCGTGGCGAGGCAGCTCCTTCCCTGACGTTACGTCGCGTTACGGAACGGTAGGTACCTGGCCGGCGTTCTCCTGGGCCTCCCGCGCCGCGCTTTCAGTTGCCTCGTGGGCAGGGTCTTCGTTGGGCACGAACTTGCCCGAGGAAGTGCCCGTCGACGGGCTTGGCGACGGCGACGCGGCGGCCGCGGTGATCACCGTGGCTCCATAGACGACCGCGCCGGCGATACCTCCTACCAGCATCGAGCCCGCGATTGCCGCCGCGGCGACTGACTTGCGAATTCCGTTCACTTTCTTTGTCTCCTTGTGCCTGCTTTTGGGATCGCCTTCGAAGAGCGTCGAGGCCTAGACTGACGGCGGTCGCTCAGGGTGCCGTGTGAGGTCGCTGGGAGTTGGCCGAGTCCTCTTGATCCACCGCGTCTGAGTTTCCGTAGAGGTTGACATGAGCTTCAGCATCGAGCGCTACAAAGAAGAGTCGAAAAAAGTCGACATCACGGGAATCGCGTGGGAAGAGGTCGCCGCGCATCCCCTGTCCAAAGGCGACCTTTTCTGCCTTCACTACATGATGGACATCGAAAACCACGTCCCTCTTTACCTTTCGCACCTCCTGGTCACCCGGGCGTGCATGGACCCGATCCTCACGGCGTTTCTCGCGTGCTGGAACTACGAGGAGCTTTGGCACGGCGAGAACATCGGCCGGCTGCTGAACCTCTACGGCATCGAGTTCGACACCCAGGAGCGGATCGCCAACGTGCGCGCGAACCTGGGCTTCCAGAACAGCGTCAGCCTCATGTCGACGATGGCCGGCTCGTGGCTGCTCAAAGACTTCTCGGCGGTCTACCTGACCATCGGGGCCATCAACGAGCTTTCGACGCTCACGGGATACGGAGCGCTGATCCGCAAGTCAGGGCACCCGGTCCTGAAAGACCTCCTGAGCCGCATCATCAAGGACGAGCGCAAGCACTACGCCTTCTACTTCAACTCGGCCAAGGAGTGGCTCAGCGGCAATGCACGCGCGCAGAAGATCGACCGCTGGATGCTCGACCGCGTCTGGGTCCCGGTGGGCCAGGGCGTTAAGAAGCAGGAGGAGGTCGATGCCCTCGCCATGTACCTGTTCGACGACGAGCAGGGCGAGGAGGACCTGCTCGACCTGGACTCCAGGATCGGCAAGCTGCCGGGCCTGTCCGGTATCAAGCTGATGTCGAGAGCGCTTGACGCCGCTCGCGAGCGAGTCCGGCACAATCCGAAGTGGGCCTGGCGGATGATCGACAACGAGGAGTGGGCGGTCAAGCCGCCCAAACACTCCTCGGTCGGGGAGCTCACCACCCGCCGGACCCCGCAGGCCGAGGAGGCTGTCGCCCCCTAGACATGCAAGAGCCGGCGGCGCCTCGCGCCGCCGGCCCTGAAGCCGAGTGGTTGATTCGGGAGCTAGCTAGTTGTCCTTGCCCGGAACTTCCGGTGCGCGCTGCGCATCCGCACCCTCTTCCTCGCGCATCATGTCGGGCTTCTCGAGCTCCTCGTCGCCTGTCTCGTCGAGAGTGTGGTCGCGCTCCATGTGCGCCTTGATCTCCTCCGAGTTGGCGAAATCCTGGCCGCAAATCTCACACTTCACAGTTATGCCTCCATCACGAGGTCTGAAGCGCCCGAACCTTGCGGCTCGAGCGCCTCAACTAGAAAACGCCCTCCGGATAGCCGGTACCGGCCCTGAGTTCGTTCACAATGCGGAGGGAGAGCTGTTTTCCTGAATGAGGAGGTCGGCATGCGAACCGGAGCTGGAGAGATGAACGACACCATCGACAAGGGACGGCGGACCATCGAGCTGTCAAAAGGCGAGATCGACGAGATAGAGGAGCGCAGGGTCCCGCCCGTCGTGATCGTGGCGGGCGTGGTGGCCGCTATGGTCGGGCTGGGGGTGCTCGGCTGGATGATCTACAGGCGCCGGCAGAGGCGCGACCTGATCCAGCAGATCCAGGACGCGATCCCGGATTACGTCCGCGACCTTCCGGGCGAGCTGCGCTCGCTCCCGAGCGAGCTGCGCTCGCGGGTGAAGTCGGCCCTCTAACGCCGGCTTAGGCTGCCCGCACGGCGGAGGGGTCGAGGCGCAGCGATCGCTTGGCCCGCTCCGGCATCACGCTGCGTCCGTTGGCGGCGCCACTGACGTAGCGTCGTGCCGCCTTGTAGCCCCAGTCGATCAGCTCGTTGGTGTGGCTGAAGTCTGCGGGCGAGACGTCCGCGATGTCGAGCGCAGGCAGGACATGGATGTCTGCCGACCCTCGGTTGGCCTCGACCTCGGCGTCCAGCTTCTGCTCGACGATGCGCGCCAGCGCGTGGAGCGCCATGCCGAGCGCGTTGGTCGGCTCTTTGTTCAACCACGGATAACCGACGGGAAGGACGAAGATCTTGGTCGCGCCAAGCTCGATCGCGACGGTGACCGGTGTATGGTTCGCGACCCCGCCGTCCACGTACTCGCGGCGGTTGATGGTCACGGGCGGAAATACGCCGGGGATCGCGCAACTGGCCAGGAGGGCGGGGACCGCGGGCCCCGAGGTGAGGATCGCGGCGCGGCCGCTCTTCAGCTCGGTCGCCACCACGTGAACGGGAATCGCTGCCTCCTCGAGGCGCTCGTACGGGATGTGTTTCTCCAGGAGCCTGCGCAAGCTGTCGTTGGCGATGAAGTGGTTGGCCTGGCCGAGCAGTCCGCGGGCGCTGGTCACAGGGCTTAGCGGGAACACGTTCCCCCGGCGGAGACTCATCCAGATTTCGGCCAGCTCAGCCATGCCGTCGCAGTCGGGCCGAGCCGCCACCCAAGCCGCGTTGACGGCGCCGACCGATGTACCGATCAGGAGGTCAGGGCAGCAGTCGTTTTCGAAAAGGGCCCGGAGCATCCCGACCTGGACGGCGCCCAAGCTTCCGCCTCCGGACAGGACAAAGGCGCAACGGCCGTTCTCCTCGCCACGCTGCTGGCGAGGAGGCTGCCGACTCATCGGCGCGGGTTGGTGAGCCCCACCGGCTCAGGCCGCCTTGTCGAGCTGGTCGCGGCGCTTCAGGCGCTTCTCGCGCAGCGTCTCTAGCGTTACCGCGGCGTCCAGGCGATCCCACAGCCGCCAGTCGGATTCCGACCGCCACACCTGGTCGAGTATCGACTCGAGCTGGCTGTGAAGGTCGGGCGCGTCGGACTTGGTTCTGAATCTCACCATCCCTCTCCTACTTCCAAAACGCGCATCGAGCCATTCGGCTACTACCACCATTGGACGGTTCTTGAATTCCACCGTTGCGCTACCCGGCGACCCAGCTCGGCGCGGAGTCGGAGTCAAAACCGAGGTCGCTCGTGATCGCCCGCACCGACGCGGGGCCCGATGACCCGACGGTCCAGAGCTGGAAACGGCCGCCGGAGGTGGTTGGCGCGAGGAAGGCGATCGTCTTGCCGTCGGGGGAGAAGGCCGGCGACGCGACGAGCTGCCCGCTGACGAGCGTGGCTGCAGAGCCCAGCGTGAGCGATTGCAGGTCGAGGGCCGCCATCTCGAGGTTCGCCGTCTGGTTGGAGCCATGGTTGCAGACCATCGCCACAAGCTTTTCGTCAGGTGAGACGGCAGGCTCGTGGCAGCCGAGCCTGACGGGGGTGAGCGCCACCCCCGGACTGCCGGCCCGCCGCTGGATCCAGATCTGGGAGTGGACCTGGAACGAGTCATCGTTGGAGTACTTCGTGTAGATCAGCCCACCGTCACCGAGCGGAACGGGATCCACGTCGCCACCCGTGTATTCGTTGGGCCGAGTCCAGACCGTCGCCCGCCCGCTCGGGTCGAGCGGGGTCGCGAAGATGGCGAGGTCGACGCGGTAGCTGCCGAACCCGTCCTTCTGGTCGTAGGCGTAGAACACCGTCTGGCCGTCTCGGCTGAGGCGGGGATAGAAGACCCAGTGGTTGTTTTCGACCGCGCGCGTCGACGAGTCGTCAGTCAGCTGCCCGACCGTTTTCCCCGTCGCCGTCGAGAGGAGATAGAGGTCGGAATAGTTGCCCTGGCGACGGACTGCCACGAGCTGGTTGTTGGGGGCGGGGCTCGGCTGCATCCAGCCGCTCGCCGACGTGATCTGCGTGAAGTTGCCGTGCTGGAACCGATAGATCGCTCCGTTCTGGACCAAATAGATCGTGCCGGGCAGCGACGGCGCCGAGACCTCGGTCGGACGGTGCACCACATTGCGCTGGCCACGCAGGTAACCGGCCGCGTGATAGACGCCCAGTCCGAAGGCCAGCATCGCGATCAGCAGACCAACGCCGATGAGCCGGCGCGTCACGGAAAGCTCTGATGGACGAGCGGCAGGATGCGGCCCCAGTCCGGAAAGACGACGCTCTGGCCGCCCGCGAATCCCTCTGAGGTGTACGGAGGGACGAGGAGGACACGATGGACGTTGGGGCCGTTGAAATCGTTTGCGATAGACATGAGGGCGCGAAGCCGATCGAGTCCGATGCTCGTCTTGAGCTCACCGTTGAACGCATTCGCCAGCTGCGGCAGGTCGGTCACGTTTACGTGCGAAGCTCCAGCCTTCAGGGCGAGCAGAAGCTGCTGCTGGCGTTCGGAGCGGGCGAAATCACCGCGCACATCGCCGTGACGCGACCGGACGTACTGGAGCGCTTGGACGCCGTCCATGTGCGTCGCCCCCGGGAGCACCGCGACGCGGTAGTACCCGTATGGGTCCTCCGCGCTGTTCAGGTCCGCCGGGTAGTAGTCGTCTAGGACGGGATTTGTGACTTGAAGGTTCACGCCGCCGAGCGTGTCGATCAACTTGACCAGGCCGTTGAGTCCGATCCACACGTAGTCGTCGACGTGGACCTTGAAGTTGCTCTCGACGGCTGCGACGGCGCCGCTCGCGCCGCCGTTCTGGTAACCCCAGCTGATCTTGCCCCAGCCCTCGTTCGGGATTTGCACCCACAGGTCGCGTGGGATCGACAGCATGGTGGCCTGCTTCGTGCTCGGATCGACTCGCAGGAGGATCATGGATTGAGTGTTCAGACGGCCGGGAACGAACTTGGAGTCGTCGTCCGACCCCAGGAGCAGGACGGTGAACGGCTGCGTCGGGTTCAGGTTGGGAAGCGGGCCCGAGATCGCGGTCGATGTCGCGGCGGCCTGGAAGACAGGCAGGAAGTATGCGCCCAGCCCTCCGAGACCAGCGAGGACAAAACCCAGGACAACGATCCACGCACGATGCATACGAGATTCCGACGCTCCACCCCAAGCAACGTTTGAGGATTGCCGAAAACCCGTGCAGGCGCTCCCCGGCGCGTTGGTCTTGCGATGAAGGGGTTGATCGTGCTGATGGTCGTCGCCCTTGCCCTGGGCAGCGAGATCTGGCCCCAGAAACCCGCGCCCCCGCTGGCGGGCTTCAGCTTCAGCCCGCTTGCCTCAGAGCAGGCTCAAAGGGATCCCCGCTCAGACCTGGCTGAGCTTCTAGACGCGACCCACCCGGACGTGGTCCGTCTGCCGGTCTATTGGGAGCTGGTCCAACCGACTCCGGACAAGCTGGACTTCGCCTCCGTCGATGAGCTGCTCGACGTGATCGTCGAGCACAACCAGGCATCGCCCGACCAGGTGCGGGTCGTGCTCACCGTTGGCGCGCGCAACTTCCTTTTTCCCGAGCTTCATCAGCCGACATGGGCCGGTCCGCGCGAGCAGCCGAACATAGGCGCGGTGCAGTCCGCCACCGCCTATCGCACTTATTTCGATGCGAGCATCACACGGTATCGGTCCTCGCCACTCCTTTACTCATGGCAGGTCGAGAACGAGCCACTCGACAAAGTTGTCAACGCGTACACCGGGTACGACGTGATCTCTGACAGCCAGTTGGCCTGGGAGGTTGCCGAGGTGCACAGGCTCGATCCCGACCGCAGGGTCGTGATCACATCGTTCAACGCTTTGAACTCGACGCTCGACATCGTGCAGGCTTACACGCCTCAGCTCTTGTTCCTGGTCGGCGGACCGAGCGGCCATCCGAACGAGGCCCTGGCGGCCGGGGACGCATTTGGGCTCGACATCTACCTCGATGGGCCGTACATCCCATGGCGGAGCTTCACGACCATCGCTCTCCGCTCGCAGTGGAAGCAGCAGTCGATGGCTTTCTGGGCCGACCGCGCCCACGCCGAGGGCAAGGAGATGTGGCTCACCGAGATGCAGGCGCAGCCGTGGGGCACGACTCACACGTTCAAGCCCGCGGACCTCATAGCCAGCGCGCGTGACTATCGCCAGGAACCGCTCGACGTCGTCCTGCTATGGGGCGTGGAGACGTGGCTCGCCGATCCTGAGTGGATGGCGGCGGGGCGGCAGGCGATCGACATCCTTCGTGCGCGTTAGGCGCAAGCCGCGCCCTTTCCTTTTAATGTGTGCGCCGTGGGACATCTGGACTCTCAGCGGTCACTGCCGACGATCGGACCCGACAAGCTTGGCCTGAGTCCGATGGCCAAGAAGCTGCGGTTCGCACCCGAGCATCACGTCTTGGTACTCAACGCGCCCGACGGTTACGTGACGCAGCTGCGCCCTGGGCCCGCGGACATCAAGACCGAGCTGGATCCGAATGAGGCGTTTGACGCGGTGCTTCTCTTCGTGAAGGACGTCGACGAGCTTCGCCGCCTGGGTCCGGCCGCCATCCACGCCGCGAAGCCGGGCGGCCTCCTGTGGATCACCTATCCCAAGGGCGGCAAGACAAAAGGGGCCACCGACCTCCCGGCGACGCCATGGTGGGTGCAGCGCGACGTGCTCGGAGAGATCACCTCACAGACCGGGTACAAGGCGGTGGCCTTCGTCGCCATCGACCAGCACTGGACCGCGCTCCGCTTCAAGCGCGTCTAGCGCCCGTTCACCACGCTCGAGACGCGCATCCTCGCCGTCGCCGACGAGGTCGACGAATCGCTCTATGGCGACGTACTTCCGAGGCTGAATCCAGATCTCGTCCTCTCATGTGGAGACCTGCCATCCGACTACCTCGAATACCTGGTCAGCCGGCTTGACGTGCCGCTGCTGTATGTCCCGGGAAACCACGACCCGAGTCTGGAGCCGCCCGACATGAGCTGGATGCCGCTGCGCACGGAGCTGCCGCCCGCACCAGGTCCGCAGGGATGCGTGAACATCGACGGCCGGATCGTCCAGGCCAATGGACTGCGAATCGCGGGGCTTGGAGGAAGCATTCGCTACAAAGCGGGCCCCAACCAGTACTCCCAAGCTCAGATGCGATGGCGCGCGCTCAAGCTCGAGTTCAGGACGCGGCTGGGTCGCGTGCGCAACGGGCGCAAGCTTGACATCCTCGTGACCCACGCGCCGCCATTCGGGCTTGCTGACGCTGTCGACTCGGCGCATGTGGGCTTCGTCGCCTTCGCGCGCTTGATTCGCAACTTCCAACCTTTGCTCGCGGTCCACGGCCATATCCATCCTTACGGGCGCCAGATACCCGAGCGGCGGATCAAGGCGGCGCGCGTGATCAACGTCGTCCCGTCGCGGATGATCGAAATCTAGAGAGGAAGCCTCGTCCCGACTCCCAGGGCACGCGCCCAGAGCTCGCCCGCCGCCGCGATGATAAATGTGATGGGCGAATTTCTTCGCAACGGGAAGCTGCTTACGCTGATGCTCGGCCACTTAACGGTTGACAGCTACGTCGGCGTGATCCCCGTGCTCTACCCGCTGCTCATCGGCCGGTTTCACCTCAGCCTGGCGACAGTCGGCCTCGTCAGCCTCGCCTACGGTGGCACGGCGGCCATCTCCCAACCGCTGTTCGGGCTGCTCGCGGACCGCTTCGGTACCCGCTTGACAGGGCTTGCCCTCGCCTGGACGGCGGTCACATTCTCGGTGGTCGGGTTCGTTGACAGCTTCCCGCTGCTGCTCACCCTCGCGCTTGCGTCCGGGCTGGGGTCGGGCGCCTTCCATCCCCTTGGCGCGCTCGACGTGAGGGGGCTGTTGCCGACGTGGCGCCGCAGCCTCGGCATGTCCGTCTACGTCACCGCGGGCACCGTCGGCGTGGCGGCTGGCCCCCTCATCGGCATCCTGCTGTTCGGCGCTTACGGCGTCCACGGCACCGGCTTCCTGGTGCTGCCGGGCCTGGTGACCGGCGGCTACCTGCTCTGGCGAATGCGCGGACGGGCGGGCGCCGTGACGGCGGCGGTCCGCCACGCGGGGATGACGACGCCGGTACCGGTCTTCGCGCTGGCCGTCGTGATCGGGGTGATGATGTCGCGCAGCTGGACCGTCAACGTCTTCCAGGCGTTCACGCCGACCTGGTACGAGCAACTGGGCTACGGTCCGGCGTTTTACGGGCCACTGGCGACCACCCTCGTGCTCGCAAGTGCGGTCGGAACGGTCGGCTGCGGGTCGCTCGCCGACCGCTACGGCCGCAGGACCGTGATCCTTGCAACGCTTGTCCTCTCCGTGCCCGCGATCTTGCTCTATACCGTGTTTCCAGGCCCCTGGGCGTTCGCGACCGCCATCCTGATCGGCTTCCTGGCGGCGTCGACTGCTCCCCTGATGCTGTTGATGGCGCAGCAGCTGATGGCGTCGCGTGCCGGGCTCGCGTCGGGGTTGGTGATGGGCCTCGGCTTCGTCACCGGCGCGGTCGGCGTGCCGATCAACGGTGCGATCGCCGACGCGATCGGCCTTCAGAAATCCCTCATGACGCACGCGGTCCTGGTGATCATCACGATCGGCATCGCGTGGTTCCTTCCGCGCGAGGACGAGGTCGAGCGCTACTCCGCACAACAAGAGGCGCTCCGCACGTCGCCCGAGCAGGTGTAGGCGTGCTCCACAAGAGCCTGTACGAGCTGGCGGGCGGCGAGCCGGCCTTCAGGACTCTCGTCGAGCGCTTCTACGCGCGGGTCGCCGGTGATCCCGTCTTGCGGCGTGTCTATCCGGACGAAGATCTGTCGGGCGCGACCGAGCGGCTGACCCTGTTCCTGATCCAGTACTGGGGCGGGCCGTCGACCTACAGCGAGCAGCGCGGACATCCGAGACTGCGCATGCGCCACCAGCCGTTCGCGATCGGCCGGTCCGAGCGCGACGCCTGGCTCGGACACATGACCGCGGCGGTGGAATCGCTTGACCTCGCGCCCGCCGTGAGCAAGGCGCTGCTCGACTACTTCGCGACGGCCTCCACCGCGATGATCAACACGCCGGTTCGGAAGCAGGCGCCGGAGTAGGCAGGGCCGCGTTCGAAGGTTCCGGCTGCACCAGGTCCTGCGCGATCGTAGGGGCATCCTCGAGCGCCCCGATCACCGCGCCGTTGCCGCCGGTCTTCGCTCGTCGCAGCGCCGCACGCAGGCGCGGAATTTGGTCGCGAAGCGGCTGCTCCACCCAGTCGAACGAGATCACGCGCTCGTTGACCTCCCAGAAGAGCCCGCTCTGCATCGACTCCATGCGGCTAAGCGCGGCGTCCACGAAGTCCGGCGGCGCCGCCGCGATGCCCTCGACCAGCACGTGCGTGATGTCCTTTTCCTCGGAAGCCATCGACCAGCAAGTCAGCTTGGCGACGCCTTTGAACAATCCGTTGAGCCCGATCGGCCGTGCGTTGGGGATCAGGTCGAGCAGGTTGCGGACAAGCAGCTGGGCGAGCCGGAACGACACCTGCGGGTCGCGCACGTGCGCCTCGATCGCGAGGTCGGCGACGTCCTCCGCCGCGGCGCCGAAGATCGCGGGCATGCCGGCTTCGTCGAAGTGCCGGCCGTAGCGCAGCAGATGTGCGGCGGACTCGACAGATAGGTCGCGGCGCCATTCGAGCGCGCCGATGGCGAAGCGACGGTACTCGTTCATGATCCCCGACGCAAACGTCGGCGCAGAGCGGTTGATCGCCGCGCGCAGGTAGGTGTTGAAGAAGCGGACGCACAACTCGGCGAGCTCGGAGTCGCCCACCTCGATCGCGGCGAGTCCCACCTTGCGAGTCGCGACGGCGATCGTGTAGACGGCTTCCTTGCGATGGACCGGCGTCAGACCGACCATGTCGACAAAGCTCGACATGATCGTGTATGCGAACCAGGTGCCGGCGCGATTGACCTCGGCGACGATCTGGTCCGAAGCTCCCGGGAGCTCCGCGTGCCCGACCTTGAACCACTCGGGGTCCATGTTCTTTTTCACCGGCAGGTATTCCCTCGCCAGGAAATCGCCCAGGACCTCGATGCTGTGCTGGCACACAGGCATGTCGCCCAGCTGGATCGATCCGAACGCGATGTCGGTGACCTGCTCCATGCAAGTCAGCAGCGCGCGCCGGCGCTGCAGCACGCGGCGCTTGCGGGTGGCGGCGCGCAACTCCTTGCGACCGCGACGCATGATGCCCGACACCAACGTCTCCGCGCGCATGACCTCGAAGGTGTAGAGCACGTAGGGAAATAAGAGCGCGAAGTTGACGAGGGCGAGCAGTTCGGCGACGGCGACGCTCGCCAGCGGCACATAGTTGACCTTGACCTCGGAGCGGACGAGGAAGGTGTAGAGGATCGACGCCAGCGCAAAGCTCAGAACCAACGCGTTGAGCGGATTGCGCGTGAAGATGCCGATGATGCGCGGCGAGTAGCGCGACGAAGAGGTCTGGATCCCGAACATCACGCCAAGGAGGACGATGCTCAGAGTCACGCCCTCCGCGCCTCCCACCAGGGCCAGCGTTCCGCCCGCCGCCGCTGGGTCGGGGGTGAAGAAGTCGGCGATCGAGCGGTAGTGCAGAGCGTCGAGAAAGCCGAACAGGACCACGAGCATCAGGGCGACGGTGACGAGGGCCAGCCCCGACAGCATCGCGCTCGCCCAGCCGATCGATGTGGGCTGCTCCACGACGGGCTGGCGAGACTTCGCCTTCGTCTCAGGCATGCGAAACGTCCGGGCTCACGATGTCGGCGATCCTAAGCTTTCGGAGCGTGATTCGAGCCATCGTGTTCGACTTCGACGGGCTCATCCTCGACACCGAGGAGCCGATCTACCGCTCGTGGCTCGAGGTCTACCAGGCCCACGGCGAGGACCTGCCGTTCGAGCGCTGGGTGCAGATCGTCGGCTCGACGACGGCCGGCTTCCATCCCCAGCATCATCTGGAGGAGCGCCTGGGCAAGCCCCTCCCGCAGGAGGTGCTCGATCGCCGGGTCGGACGCAGAACCGAGATGATCCTCGCCAACGCGGTGTTGCCCGGCGTGCTCCAGTACCTGGACGCGGCGCGGGAGCTCGGCCTGAAGCTTGGCGTCGCCTCGAGCTCCACGGGCGACTGGGTGAGGGGACACCTCGCGCGCCTCGGCATCCTCGACCGCTTCGAGTGCCTGCGGTGCCGGGACGACGTCGCGCATGCCAAGCCCGAGCCGGACCTCTACATCGCGGTCCTCGAGTGCCTTGGCGTCGGCGCAAGCGAGGCGATCGCCATCGAAGACTCCCCGCACGGAATCACTGCGGCCAAGCGTGCGGGCATGCGCTGCGTCGCAATTCCCAACTCGATCACCGCGCGGCTCGACCTCTCGCACGCCGACGTGACGCTGACGTCCCTGGCCGACGTCACCCTCCAGCAGCTCCTGCGAAGAATCGACCGGCCTTAATCTGTCTCCAGTGCGCATCGGAGTCCTGACCGGCGGTGGAGACGCGCCCGGCCTGAACGCGGCGATCCGCGCGGTGGCGCGGCGCGCGTTCCAGCTCGGCCACCCGGTGAGTGGCGTCAAGAACGGCTGGGCCGGCTGCCTCGAAGAGGGCCTCATCGGCGAGCTGACACCATCGGACGTGCGCGGCATCCTGCCCACCGGCGGCACCATCCTCGGCACGTCGCGAACCAACCCCGCCAAGGAGAAAGACGGGATCGCGCGCGTCATCAAGACTCTCCGTCACCACGGCGTCGACGCGTTGGTGCCGATCGGCGGCGACGACACGCTGAGCGTCGCGGCGAAGCTTCACGAGGCCGGGTTTCCAACCGTTGGCGTGCCGAAGACGATCGACAACGATCTTGCTGTCACCGAGTTCTGCATCGGGTTCGACACCGCGGTCGGCGTCGTCACCGAGGCCCTCGACCGCCTGCACACGACCGCGTCGGCGCATCACCGGGTGATGGTGGTCGAGGTGATGGGTCGAGACACGGGGTGGGTCGCGCTGGTGGGCGGCGTCGCGGGCGGCGCCGACCTGATCATCATCCCGGAGTTCGAGTCCACGCTTTCGGACGTCGTCGCGCACCTATACCGGAGGCGTGGCGAAGGCAAGCTCTTCAGCATCATCGTGGTCGCCGAGGGCGCGCGCATCCCCGAGCTCGAGCGCGAGGCCGGCGGCGAGGCGGAGAAGGATGCGTTCGGCCACGTCAGGCTGGCCAAGCGCGGCGTCGGCGATCTGCTCGCGAGCTCGGTCGAGCGCGAGACAGGCTTCGAGACCCGCGTGACCGTGCTCGGCCACCTTCAGCGGGGCGGTTCGCCCTCGCCCGTCGACCGGATCTGGGCAACGCGCCTGGGGGTCGCCGCCGTTGAGCTGATCGTCAAAGGCAAGAGCGGCGTCATCCCCATCCGCCGCAACGGCGATGTCGAGGTAGTACCCCTGACCGAGGTGATCAAGGAAACCCGGCGCGTGCCGAAGGAGCTGTACGAGCTCAGCCAGGTCTTCGGCTAAGAAGCGCTCAACGCGCAAGAGGCTCAGTCCGGTCCCGGCCCAACCGGCGAAACGCCGGGCCGGAAGCGTTCTAATTAAGCTCACACTCAAGTGGCCCCTCTGATCTACGCCGGCCTTGTCGTCGTCGCCGTCCTGTTCCTCTATGTCGCGCTTTCGTATCAGGTCTACCGGCGCGCGTTCGTGCCTCCGAAACCGATCTGGCTCGACGACTTCACATTCACGCCGTTTGAGTTCCAGGCCGACTACGAAGAGGTCGAGCTCGTAACGGCCGATGGCCTCAATTTCGGGGCGTGGCATTTCCGCCAGCCCGGCTCGCCCCAGACGGTGATCATCTCCGGCGGGCACAAGGGCCAGCGCCAAGGCGCGCTCGGAATCGGGGTCGCGTTGTGGCGCAAGGGATTCAATGTCGTTCTGTACTCGTATCGCGGCATGCCGGGAAGCGACCGCGCGCCGATCACGTTCGGCATCAAGGAGGTGCTGGAGCTGCAGGCGGCAATCGCCTTCGCCCGCAAACGCGTCCCGAATGCGCGGATCGGACTCCTCGGCTATTCGATGGGGGCGGTGGTGTCCCTGCTTGGCGCGGCCGGCGAGCCCGGCGTCCAGGCGCTGGTGCTCGACAGCCCGTTCAGCGACTTGCGCGCACTGCTGGTCGAGAACGTGCGCAGCGCGAGCAAGCTGCCGGGGACGCCGTTCGTCTGGCTCGCCGGGTTCATGTTCTGGTTGCGCACGCGCTGCTGGCTTTCCGCGTGCAGGCCGATGGACGTGCTCAGCGCGCTCGAGCCGCGACCGCTGTTCTTCATCCACGGCGGCGCGGATTCCATGACGAAGGTGAACCACAGTCGCCGGCTCTACGACGCGTACCGCGGGCCGCGCGAGATCTGGATCGTCCAGGGTGCGCCGCACACCGGCGCGTACTTCGCCGACCGGCCGCTGTACGTGGAGCGGGTCGCCGGCTTTTTCGCGCGGCACCTGGGCCTTGACGTGAGCAGCCATCTGCGGCTGGTGGAAGAGGAAGAAGTCTCCTAGCGCTCCTCTGTCACAAATCGGCTTGCTGGCGACGTGTATAGGCAAGTAGCTGAGCCAAGGCGCCAACGCTCACGACTGAGAAAACGACAAGGAGGGCCGATTCTGGATCCAGGACCCCTCGCGCCTGAAGCCCCTCAACCAACAGCTGATCGTGATGTTCGCGATCCCGCGAGCGACGCTCTGCTGGGCCTTCCAGTTTGATGGCCCGGGCTTCACTGAGACCATCGTGTGGGGATGGGACGACGCCCAAAGCAAATGAAATTGAGATGAGGCGCCTCGCCCGGAACCAAACGTACCCGCCAGCCGTATTCAACTCTGATGGGGCTCCAAGACGGCCCACCTATAATCCCGAGAGGAATGGGGGCTCCGGAATCCGTCGGTCGAGTCGCCGATGCGTTCATGGCGAATGTCAGTCGAGCGATCGTCAACAAAGAAGACGAGATCCGGCTTTGCCTCGTCACCCTCCTGTGCGAGGGGCACCTCCTCATCGAAGACGTGCCGGGCGTCGGCAAGACGATGCTGGCCAAGTCACTCGCCCGCTCGCTCGACTGCACGTTCCGGCGCATCCAGTTCACCCCCGACCTGCTGCCCTCCGACGTCACCGGCGTCCGGGCGTACAACCAGAAGACCAACGAGTTCGAGTTCCGGCCGGGCCCGGTGTTCGCGCAGATCCTGCTCGCGGACGAGATCAACCGGGCCAGCCCGAAAACCCAGGCCGCGCTTCTCGAAGCGATGGAAGAGCGGCAGGTGACGATCGACGGCGAGACGCACGTCTTGCCCAAGCCCTTCATGGTCATGGCCACCCAGAACCCGGTCGAATACTCGGGCACGTTCCCATTACCCGAGGCTCAGCTCGACCGTTTCTTGATGAAGGTCAGGCTCGGTTACCTCACCGAGAAAGAGGAGGCCAACCTGCTCAACCAGCACAAGATCGACTCACCGATGGAGGAGCTCCAGCCGGTCGTGTCGCCCAACGAGCTGAAGGCCGCGCAGAGCGCGGTCCGAGAGGTCTTCGTCAAGCCGGAGCTGCGCGAGTACATAGCCCGGCTGGTGGGCCGGACACGTGGCAATCCCGAGGTAGCGCTGGGCGCCAGCACCCGCGGGACCCTACACCTCTACCACGCGAGTCAGGCGTTGGCCGCTGTCCAGGGTCGGGGTTACGTGCTGCCAGACGACATCAAGGCGCTGGCCGAGTCGGTGCTCGCGCACCGCATCATCCTGCGGCCTAACGCTGAGATGCAGGGCCAGAGCGCGGGCAAGCTGGTCGCGGGCCTGCTCGAGCGCGAGCACGTGCCCCAGATGGCCTACGACGGGTAGCCGCTCAGCCGGTCAGCCATGAGCAAGGTTGCTCTCGCCGGTGCCCTGGGACTGCTCCTGTTCTTCACGTATCTGACCGCGATCCGTCCCGCGTACGCGTTCGCGTACGCCTTGTGCCTCCTCTTCGTGATCGCGTGGGCGTGGCCGCGGTTGGCGATCCGCGGTGTGACAGTCGCCCGCAAAGTCGACCCCGGCACGCCGACCGTCGGCGACACATACGAGGAGTCTTTCGAGGTGCATCGCGACGGATGGATCCCCGCGCCGTGGGTAGAGGTCCGTGACCTGAGCCAGATCCCCGACTACCAGCCCGGCCGCGTGATCTCGCTCGGCAAGGACATGGTGCGGTGGAAATCTCGTGGTATCTACCGCAGGCGCGGATGGATGGCGCTGGGCCCGACATCGCTCCGCGTCCGCGAACCGTTCGGCCTCTTCGACCGCGAGCTGAAGCTCACGCAGCGGACGTCGATCCTCGTCTATCCGCGCGTGCGGCCCGTCCCCGACCTGTTGACGCCAAGCTCCCAGCAGGTCGGCGCCTCCCAGGCGTTCGGCGCCTGGGCGGACTATCCGCCAGAGACAGGCGGTGTGCGCGACTACAACACCGGCGACAGCTTCGGGCGCATCCACTGGGGGTTGTCGGCAAAGCACCAGCGCCTAATGTCGAAGACCTTCGAGCAGCCCCTGACCACGGACCTGTGGATCCTGCTCGACCTGGACCGGAGTGTCCATTTCGGCGAGGGCGAAGAGTCGACGGTCGAGTACGCCGTAAGCCTTGCCGCCTCGATGGCCGCCCAGGTGCACAGCCGTGGCCGCCAGATCGGTCTCATCGGCAACGATTCCCGCGGCACGGTGCTCGAGCCGCACCGCGCGGTGCGGCAGGACCGGCTCATCCTCGACTACCTGGCCGTCTGCCAAGCCGACGGCCGCACGCCTCTGACCGACACTCTCGCGTGGGACCGCATCCGCCGCCTGCCGCGCCGTGCGATCGCGGTGATCACCCCCAGCGCCGACCCCGCGTGGGTCCACCTGCTGCAGGCGGTGCGCGGCCGGCGCTCCAGCCTGATCGTTTTCTACATCGACGCCGCGAGCTTCGGTGGGCCGGACCAGAATCCGAGCTTCGACCTGGGCCAGGACGTCGACCTCTACGTGGTGCGGCGCGGCGACGACTTCGCGCGCCTGGTGAGGACGAAGGATGCGATACGTATCGCCTAGCGGCCGTCTCGTAAGCCCCGAGGCGGCATTCGATGACAGCCCACAGGCGCTGATCTGGGAGCGAATCCACGACGCCGTAGGTGGCGGGCGTTTCTGGTCCGCGGTGCTCGTCCTCCTGCTGACCTTCACTGTCGCGCGCTCGACGTCCACCGTGCGTTGGGTGGACGGCATCGACGTGATCGTGTGGGTGGCGTTGGCCGGCGCGGTTGTCTTGGGAGTGCTCGCTGTGCTGTCGGTGCGCGAGCCGCTATCCCTTGGGGTCGGGCTCGTGCTCGCGCCGGTCGCGGCGTTCGCTGGAGCATGGCCTCAGATCCACGCCCGGCACCCGGCGGACGTGATCGGCCCGCAGCTCGTCAGCTCGTGGTGGGATCGGATCACGACAGGCGCAGTCGCGTCCGACCCGTCGTTCTACCTCCTTCTGATCTGCCTGTTGATGTGGATCACCGGCGCATGGCTCAGCTGGTGCGTGCTGCGGTGGCGCAAGCCGATGCTGGGCCTCATCCCGGGCGCGGCAGCGTTTGCGACGAACGTGCTGAACGTGCCACAAGACCAGAACGGCTACACGCTCGCCATGCTCGTCCTGACACTGGCACTTCTCCTATGGACCAACTACACGGCCTCGATCGCCAACGCGCAGCGCGCCAACGTGAAGCTGACCGGCGACGCGCGGTGGGACTTCTGGGAGAGCGGGCTGGTCGCGATGGCCGCACTGATCGTGCTCGGCATCATGCTGCCGCCGCTATCCACCGCCGACCGCACGCTCGACGTCGAGTCGGGCATCTTCACCAGCTGGGCGCAGCTGCAGCAGCAGCTCAGCCACCCGGGATTCTTCAGCAACGGAAAGTCAACCGGGGTCACCGGCTTCACGACAGACGTGAGGCTGAACGGATCGCTGCAGAGGACGCGTGATGTCGTCTTCACGTATACGATCGCCGACTACAGCGGGCCGAAGTACTTCCGGGGCGTGAACGTGTCGATCACCTCCGGCGGTGAGTGGCGCTACACGCAGCCGAATCGCATCGAGCTGCGTCAGCTCGTGGCCAAGAACGACCTGTATCAGTACGCCGAGGACTACGAAAAGCTGGCGCTTGGCAAAGTCACCATCAGGATGCTGCGTCCGCCCATAGGCAGCCAGGACGTGCTGTTCTATCCGGGGCTGGCGTACAAGGTCGATCGGCTGACCGTGAGCACTCAGATCCAGCTGTCGGACGCCAACTCCGTCACCGTGAACACGATCGACCGGCTGGGCAGCGTGCAACCGACGACATCGTCCGGCAACTACATAGCCACGGTGGAGTACTCGACGGCGACCGCGAGCGACCTCCAAGCGGCCGGCACCGCCTATCCGGAATGGCTGCAGCCATACACGTTCCTACCGCAAAGGGGCTACCGGACGCAGTTCGTCGAGCAGGAGATCCACAACCTCGCGGTGAAGATCGTGACCAACGCCGGAGCCACCACGCCGTATGACAAGGCGGCGGCGATCGAGGCCTATCTCCGCAATCCGAGCAACTTCACCTACTCACTCGATGCCAAGACTCCTGACGGCGTCGATCCCATGGAGTATTTCCTCTTCCAGTCGAAGAAGGGCTACTGCGAGTTCTTCGCCACCGCGATGGGCGATATGCTGCGCTCGCTGGGCATCCCGGCGCGGCTCGTCAACGGCTTCGGGCCGGGGACGTTCGATGCGCAGACCAACCAGTACGTGGTTCGCGGGGAGGACGCGCACACGTGGGTCGAGGTTTACTTCCCCAAGTACGGCTGGATCCCGTTCGAGCCGACCGCCGACAACCTCAGCGTGTACACGCCGATTTCGCGCGGCGCGGGGCCGCAGGCGACGTGTCTGCGCGACAACAACTGCCAGGACCCGACAGGCGGTGTCACGCTGCCTGTGGGCGGTGGCTCGACTCCAGGGAGCGTCCGCGGCGAGCGCAACGACCCCGCGAGCGGCCCGTCGATCGCCGGCATCAGGGTTTCCTCGGTCCTCGACGCGTCGACCGCGACCAAGATCCTCGGCGGCTTCATCGCCATGCTGCTCCTGCTGCTCGTCGTCATCTCGAGGTACTTGCGGCCGCGCAGCGTGATGGCCGTCTGGAAACGCACGCTCGTGCTCGCGAGGCTGGCCGGCGCCGAACGCCGGCCGGGCGAGACTCCCCTGGAGCTCGGCCGCCGGATTCGGAGGACGTTTCCCGAAACCGCCGAACCGATGTCTGCGCTGGCCGACGGCTTCATCGTCGCGGCGTACGCTCCGCCCGAGGTCGCGGCGACGAGCCGTTCGTCGGTGATGGACGCGTGGTCGAACCTGCGCCCGATGCTGCTGCGCCGCGTGCTCGCGCGTCTGAGACCGACAAGACCCTAGTCTTTTCGCGTCATGGCAGCGGTCGCCGGGCGCACCTACCCGGCGGTTAGATTCGAGATCGAATCCAAGCGCGTCGCGGATTTTGCGCGCGCCATCGGCGCCGACCCCTCCGACGGTGTGCCGCCGACATTCGCGGCGGTCTACTCGTTGGGCGTGACGGCACCGCAGCTGTTCGGCGACGACGAAGCGGCGGTCGATTTCGCGCGGCTGCTCCACGCCGAGCAGGAATTCCAGTGGTGGCGTCAGCCGCGCGTTGGCGAGACCGTGACCTCGCAAGCACGTGTGGCATCGGACACCAGCCGGCGCGGCATGCGATTAGTCTCGTTCGAAACCGATACGAGCGACGAGCAAGGCTCGCCGGTTTGCCGTTCGCGCGCATTGTTCGTGATTCGTTTGTGACCGAACGAAAGGTCACCTTCACCCGGGAGCAGATCGCCGCCTACGCGGAGGCGTCCGGCGACATGAATCCGATCCACCTGGACGACGAGTTCGCGCGCTCGGTTGGACTTCCAAGCCTGATCGCGCACGGCATGCTCCAGATGGGCATCGCCGCCACGGTGGCCGGTGAGGCTGCCGGGGGGCCTCACCGCCTGCGACGGCTCGCCGTGCGATTCGCGGGCATGGTCGTGCCGGGCGACACCGTCACTTTCAGCGCGGAACAAGTGGGCGAAGGCAAGCTCGAGGTGAA
Source organism: Chloroflexota bacterium (assembly GCA_005882115.1). GTDB lineage: Bacteria > Chloroflexota > Dormibacteria > Dormibacterales > Dormibacteraceae > 40CM-4-65-16. The sequence goes on along the minus strand of VBEG01000020.1, from coordinate 44,540 downwards.
GGCCTTTAACCAGCACGGCGAGGCGGTGCTCACCAAGTCGGTGGCGGAGTATGGAACGCATGGATGAGGCAGTGGCGCCCTCTCCTTCTGGGAGAGGGACGGGGGGTGGGGGTTGACACTGGACTTCTCGCTCACGCCCGAGCAGGAGGAGATCCGCAAGCTTGCGCACCGGTTCGCCGAGAAAGAGATCCGCCCGGTCGCGGCGCATTTCGACGAGACCGAGGAATTTCCGTACGAGGTCGTCAAAAAGGCGCACCGCCTCGGCCTGAGCCCTGCCGCGTTCATCCCCGAGGAGTACGGCGGCCAGGGCCTCGACTTCCTGACCGAGCTGATCCTCAACGAAGAGCTGAGCTGGGGCTGCGCGGGGATCGCGGTGTGCATACAGTCGATGGCGCTCGCGATCGCCGGCATTCGCTCGAGCGGAACCCAAGAGCAGAAGAAACGATGGCTGCCGGAGTTCACCCATCCCGACCGTCTCGTCCTCGGCGGTCTCGGCCTCACTGAACCGGACTCAGGATCCGACGCGCTCGCCATGAAAACGCGTGCGACTCGGGTCAAGGATGCGTACATCCTCAACGGCACCAAGCAGTTCTGCACCAACGGCGGGATCGCCGACTACCACGTGATCTACGCCAACACCGACCCCTCGAAAGGCCCTGCGGGCATCGCTTCGTTTCTCGTGCCCAAGGACACGCAGGGCCTGCGGATGGGCCGCAAGGAAAGGAAGCTCGGCGTGCGCGCGAGCCACACGGCGCAGGTGATCCTCGAGGACTGCGAGGTTCCGCTCGACCACCGTCTGGGCGGCGAGCCGGACGCCGACAACGCCGGCCCCGGCGCGCTGGCCGCGCTCATGACGCTGGAGGCGACCCGTCCCGGGGTGGCCGCCGGGGCGTTGGGGATCGCACGCGCGGCATATGAGTTCGCGCTCGAGTACGCGCAGGAGCGCAAGCAGTTCGGCAAACCCCTGTGGCAGCACGAGGCCGTCGGGTTCAAGCTCGCCGATATGGCGATGAAGATCGACGCCGCGCGGCTCTTGATCTGGCGCGCCGGCTGGATGGCCACCCAGGACGTGCCGTTCGAACGCGCTGAGGGTTCGATGGCGAAATGCTTTGCGGCTGACGTTGCGATGGAGGTGACGACAGACGCCATCCAGGTCCTGGGCGGATACGGCTACATCAAGGAATACCCGGTCGAGAAGTGGTTCCGCGACGCGAAGATCTACCAGATCTGGGAGGGCACCGCGGAGATCCAGAGGCTGGTCATCTCGCGCGCCATCTCCGGCCAGCGCGGGACCATCAAATTGAGGGGGTAGGTGATGTTCGATCTTTCCGGAAGAGTCGCTGTGGTCACCGGCGCCTCGCGCGGGCTAGGCCGTCAGGATGCGCTGACCCTCGCGGGTCTGGGCGCCGACGTCGTCATCACCGACGTCCTGGTCGAGGACGATCCCAACCTGCAGCAGACCGCGGAATCGCAAGGCAGCATGCTCGCGCAGGTGGCGGTGTCTCAGGGTTGGGTGCACTCGAACGCGACCGCTGAGGAGATTCGCAAGATGGGCCGCCGCTCTCTCGCGATCAAGATGGACGTCACCAACCGCGACCAGGTCAAGGACGTCTTCAAGAAAGTCAAAGACGAGTTCGGCAAGATCGACATCCTGATCAACAACGCGGCCACGCTCGATCACGCGGCACAGATCCCCAACCAGTCCTACGAGCTCTGGGACCGCGACGTGAGGGTCAACCTGACCGGCGCATTCAACTGCACCAAAGAGGTCTGGCCGTACATGGCCGAGAACAAGTGGGGCCGGCTGATATTCATGTCCTCGGTCGCCGGCACGCTCGGCGGCTTCGGCCAGGCCAGCTACTCCTCGACCAAGGCCGGCCTCATTGGTCTGGCCAAGACCGCCGCGCTCGAAGGCGGCCGCCACAACATCACCGCCAACGCGATCGCACCGGGCATCATCGAGTCCGAGGCGGGCAAAGCCGCCGCCGCGAACAACCCGATGTACGAGCGGTTCAAGTCGCGCACCGTCTTCAAGCGCTTCGGGCAGCCCGAGGACATCGCGAACACGATCGCCTTCCTCTGCACCGAGGAGGCGGGCTACATCACCGGCGCGGTGATCGAGGTCGCCGGCGGCATCCCTCTCTTCACGGCGTAGCGGTGGGCGACCTGGTCGACCTCCGGCGCAAGGGGCCCGTCGCGCGAGTCGTAATGCACCGCAAGGGCAACAACGCGATCGCGGAGGACCTGATGCTGGACCTCGCGGCTGCCTTCGGAGAGCTGGGCGCGGATCAGTCCGTCCGGGTGATCGTGCTCGCGTCGGACTACGAGAAGTACTTCAGCGTCGGCGCCGACCTGACATCCATGATGGGCATCGACCGCGACGCACCCGATGCGGCCGACCAGATCGCGCTTTTCATGCGGCGAATGAACCACCACTTCAACGCCATCGAGCGGTGCCCCAAGCCGGTCATCGCGGCCATCAACGGCCACGCTCTCGGCGGCGGCAGCGAGCTCACCTTGTGCTGCGACTTCCGGATCATGATCGAGGACGGGCGGTCCCGCATCGGCCAGACGGAGGCTTCGCTGGGGATCATCCCCGGCGCCGGTGGGACACAAAGGCTGCCCAGGCTCATCGGCAAAGCCCGCGCGACGCGCTATCTGATCGAGTCGTCGCGGCTTTCGGCCAAGGAGGCCGAGGCCGTCGGCTGGGTCGACCGCGCCGTCGCGCCGGAGGAGTTTCCGGCTGCGGTCGACGAGCTCGCCGGCAACCTGGCCAAGGCCGCCACGTTTGCGATCGCCATGATCAAGGACTCCGTCCGCCGGGGCGACGGCCTTCCCCTCGACGAGGCCTTGGAGGTCGAATCGCAGAACTTCGCCCGCGCCGCCCTGAGCACCGACGCCGCGATCGGGATCATGTCGTTCCTCAGCAAACAGGAGCCGGAGTTCACCGGATCTTGAAGCTGTCGATTCCCGGTCCTCCCGTTCGTCATGCATAGAGGAGGTTAGACATGAAATACGTACTGCTGTTCGTGGGGACCATGGACGACCAGGAGCGTTTCGACAACATGTCGCCGGAGGAGATGGCGGCCGGCATGAAGCTGGCGGAGCAATGGTTTGAGGAATACAGCCGCGCCGGCAAGATCGTCGGCGGCGAACAGCTGAAGGGACCGCAGACCGCGACCACGGTTCGTTTTCAGAACGGCAAGGCCATCGTCACCGACGGCCCGTTCATCGAGTCGAAAGAGATCATCGGCGGATTCGCCATCGTGCAGGTGAAGGATCTCGACGAGGCGCTTGAGATGGCCAAGGCATGGCGCGCCGGCCCTGTCGAGGTCTGGCCGGCTGTGGAACGATGAGGGCCTGACCGAGACAAGGAACGTCACCGATGCGGCGCTCACGGCAGTTTTCCGCGAAGAGGCCGCCAAGCTCACTGGCGCGATGGTGCGTCTCATCGGCAACTTCGACATCGCGGAGGAGGTCGTCCAGGACAGCCTTGTGGCCGCGCTCGAGAAATGGCCGGCCCAGGGCATCCCGGACAACCCCGGCGCATGGCTGATGACGGCGGCTCGCCGCCGCGCCATCGACCTGTTGCGCCGCGACCAGCGATACGCGGAGAAGGTCGCGCTCCTGGAACGGTCCATGGCGCCACCTGATGTGCCCGAGGCCGACGACCGCCTTCGTCTGATTTTCACGTGCTGCCACCCGGCCCTGGCCCAGGAGGCGCAGGTCGCGCTCACTCTGCGTGCGGTCGCGGGCTTCACCACGCAGGAGATCGCGGCCGCGTTTCTGGTCTCGGAGCCGACCATGGCGCAGCGCATCGTGCGTGCCAAACGCAAGATCGTCGAGGCGAATATTCCATACCGGGTGCCGCAGGGCGCCGAGCTGGTGCCTCGGATCGACGCCGTGCTCGCGGTTCTCTACCTGATGTTCAACGAGGGCTACCTGAGTCGAGGGCCGCAGGTGGCGTCGCGCCGCGACCTCGCGGAAGACGCGATGTGGCTCACCAGCCTGGTCGCGCGCCTGCTACCCGAGCAGGCCGAAGTGCTCGGGCTGATCGTGCTGATGAGGCTGCACCTCGCGCGCTCGAGCGCGCGCTTCGACACGAACGGCGAGATCGTGCTGCTTCCGGAGCAGGACCGCGCGCTGTGGGACGCGGCGGCGATTGCCCAGGCGGTCGAGGTGCTGGATCGGGCGGCGGCGCTGTCGTCTCCGGGCCCGTACCAGCTGCAGGCGGCGATCGCCGCGGTGCATTCCGAGGCGCGCTCCTGGCAGGAGACGAACTGGGCCCAGATCGTGGCCCTTTACGACACGCTGCTTCGGATCACGGACACCCCGGTGATCAGGCTCAACCGCGCGGTCGCGCTCGCCCGGATGAGCGGCCCACAGGTCGCGCTCGGCGAGGTCAACGACCTTGCGATCACGCTAAGCGGTTATCACCTTTTCCACGCCACGCGAGCCGAGCTGCTCGACGAGCTGGGCGAGAGATCCGCGGCTCGAGAGTCTCGACTGCGTGCGCTGGAGCTGACCGAGAACCCGGCGGAACGCTCTCTGTTGATGCGAAAGCTGGAGGTTCACCCGTCCGTCGAAGACGAACGGGAATTTCGCTAGACGGGGGCCCGCTTCCTGATCACATCGAGCGCCTCATCCACGCGCTTGGGGTCGCTCCCCAGCACGCGGATCACGAGCTCTTTCGTCTCGAAGTTCGGATAGGAGCCGACGGACACGTCAGGGAAGGTGCCCTCGAGCTCCCGCATCAGCGGGTAGAAACGCGCCTCCACCGCGAACGTGAAACGGAGCTCGCGCACGGTGGCGGCGGATCCGGCGGCGAGAAACTGCGGCTCGAGCTCTTCGGTGAAGATGCCTTTCATCTCCAGCGGTACGCCCGGCAACACGAAGATCCTTTTGCCATTCGCCTCGTAGACGGTGCCCGGCGCCATGCCGCGTCGATTCCTGAAGACGTGCGCCGGGTCGGCGGGGATGCGCGCCATGCGGAGATTGCCTTCCGTCACCTCAGGCGACTCGAGCAGACCCATCGCGTGCATGCGCTGCACGCGCCGCTCGATGCGCGCCCGGGTGTCCTCCCAGATGACCAGCTCCTTGCCCAGCGCCTGCGCCAGCGCGGCGAACGTGCGGTCGTCCGGGGTGGGCCCGAGTCCTCCGCTCAGGAACACGTCGGTGATCTCCTGGTCGTCCAGCTCGCGATGCACCTGGTCGATGATCTCCGGAGGCTTGTCGCGGATCTGCGTGACCCTTTTCACCGGGTAGCCGAGCAGGCGGAGTCGCTCCGCCATCCAGTGGGAATTCGTGTCGAGGGTGAAGCCGCCGACCAGCTCGTCCCCGATCGCCACGATGCTGGACGTCGGCATCGGACGAGCATATAGAAGAGAGGTGGAGCGCTTGCATGCCGTCGTTCGCGGCGACGTCCAGGGCGTCGGGTTTCGTTACTACGTCCAGCGCAAGGCGCGGCAGCTGGGGCTGCCCGGCTGGGTGCGCAACAACGATGACGGGAGCGTCGAGCTGGTCGCGGAGGGAGAGCGCGATGCCCTCGAGCAGCTCCAGCGTGCCGTGGAAGAGGGACCGCGGGGGGCCCGCGTCGACCGGGTCGACGCGCAGTGGTCGCATGGCACGGGCGGCCTGAAGCCGTTCGACCTCGCGTGGTGAGGTTTCTGGTTCCTTTAACCTATCGCTCCGGTCGGTAACGGCTATCTCGAGGGAGGGTTAGTGGATCCCAATACAGCCTGGTTCGGCGTGGCCGGCGGTTTGGCCGCTGTGGCCTTTGCGGTCGTCCTGATCCTTCTCGTCCTGCGCCTGCCGACCGGCAATGACCGGATGCGCGAGATCGCGGCCGCCATCCAGGAGGGGGCCGCCGCCTACCTGAACCGGCAGTACACCGTGATCGCGATCATCGGCGTGATCATCGCGATCGTGATCGGATTCTTCGTCAACTGGACAACGGCCGCGCTCTACATCGTGGGGGCCGTCCTGTCAGCGCTCGCCGGCTACGTCGGCATGAACATCGCCGTGCGTGCCAACGTGCGCACCGCCGAGGCCGCGCGCGGCGGACTGAACAAGGCGCTGCAGGTCGCGTTCCGTGGTGGCGCGGTCACCGGCTTCATGGTGGTCGGTCTCGGCCTGCTCGGAGTCTCCGCGGCGTATCTCGTATTCAAGGACCCTGACGTGCTGGTCGGCCTCGCGTTCGGCGCGAGTCTGGTGTCGGTGTTCGCCCGGTTGGGCGGCGGCATCTACACCAAGGCAGCCGACGTCGGTGCGGACCTTGTGGGCAAGGTCGAAGCCGGAATCCCGGAGGACGACCCGCGCAACCCTGCGGTCATCGCGGACAACGTCGGCGACAACGTCGGCGACTGTGCGGGCATGGCGGCCGATCTGTTTGAGACCTACGCGGTGACCATGATCGCCGCGATCCTCCTCGGATCCCTGCTCTTCAAGGATCAGGAGGGATGGGTGATCTACCCGCTGCTGCTCGGGGCGGTCAGCGTCGTCGGCTCGATCGTCGGCTCGTTCTTCGTCCGCATCTTCAACCCGCGATGGATCATGGGCGCCCTTTACGCGGGGCTTCTGGTCGCGGTCGCCATCGCGATCGTCGGCTTCTACTTCGTCACGAGCTATATGACGTCGAACGGCTATCTGAAGCCAGGCGGAGGGGTCAGCAATCCGGACAATCTCTTCTTCGCGGCTCTGATAGGAGTGCTGGTCACGGTCCTGATCGTCGCGATCACCGAGTTCTTCACCGAGACGGCCTACTGGCCGGTGCATCTCATCGCGAAGGCGTCAGTCACGGGCCACGCGACGAACATCATCGCGGGACAGGCCATCGGCATGATGTCGACCGCGCTGCCGGTGATCGTGATCGCGACCGGCATCCTCATCAGCTACGCGCTCGGCGGTCTGTATGGGATCGCGATTGCTGCCACCGCGATGCTTTCCATGACCGGGATCATCGTCGCCATCGACTCCTACGGCCCGATCACCGACAACGCCGGAGGCATCGCGGAGATGGCCAAGCTGCCGAGCGAGGTCCGCGCGGTGACCGACCCGCTCGACGCGGTCGGCAACACAACCAAGGCCGTGACCAAGGGCTACGCGATCGGCTCGGCCGGCCTGGCCGCCCTCGTCCTCTTCGCTTCCTACACCCAGGAGCTGGCGAGGGCCGGGCACCCCACGAAGTTCGAGCTCTCGGACCCGCTCGTCATCGCAGGTCTCTTCCTGGGCGGCATCCTGCCGTTCCTGTTCGGGTCGCTCGCCATGCTCGCGGTCGGCCGCGCCGGGGGCCTTGTGGTGCAGGAGGTGCGGCGCCAGTTCCGTGACATCAAGGGCATCCTCGAGGGGACCGGCCGTCCCGAATACGGCACCGCGGTCCGCATCGTGACCGCTGCCGCACAACGCGAGATGATCGTCCCGGGCGTGATCCCGGTCGTCGCGCCCCTCGCCGTGGGCTTTGTCCTCGGCCCGCGCGCGCTAGGTGGGATGCTGCTCGGCGCGATCGTGACGGGCCTCTTCCTGGCGATTCAGATGACGAGCGGCGGGGCAGCGTGGGACAACGCGAAGAAGTACATCGAGGAAGGTCACCTCGGCGGCAAGGGGTCGGAGGCGCACAAGGCGGCCGTCACCGGCGACACCGTCGGCGACCCCAACAAAGACACCGCCGGACCCGCGATCAACCCCATGATCAAGGTCGTCAACATCATCGCGATCCTCATCGCTGCGGCGGTCTCCACGAACTACTTGATTCATTAGGGTTTTACACTCCTTGATGGGGTGGACGACTACCAGAAGGAGATCGCCGACCTCGAAGCCCAGGTCGAGCAGCTGGTCGAGCAGGAAGGCGACGCCAGGACGATCGCCGAGCTTTCGATGCAGCTGGAGATCCTGAAAGCGATCTACGCGCGCGCCATCGACCTGTTCCAGCGCGGCCAGCGCGACGAGGGACTGCGCTATGGGCTGCGCATCCAGGGTTACGGTGACTGGAACATCGACAACGTGTATGCGTTCGTGTACGAGCGCTCCGTGGAGCTGGAGCCGCAGGCGCACCGCGCGTTCGTCGGCGGCATCAAGGCGGCCGACTTTGCGCTCATGCTGAATTCATAAGGAGGGCAGATGGAAACGCCGCTCACACCTCTGGAGTTCGCGAGGAGGACGCGAAAGCTTTACGGCGATCGCGAAGGCGTGGTCGACGGCGACCTCCGCCTCACTTACGAGCAGTTCTTCGACCGCTGCGACCGCTGGTCGTCCGCGCTGCAGGCGATGGGGGTTGGGAAGGGTGACCGCGTCGCCTACATCGCGCCGAACGTGCACGAGCAGCTCGAATCCTTCTATGCCGTGCCGCAAATCGGTGCGGTGCTGGTCCCCATCAACTACCGCCTCACCGCGGACGACTTCGTCTACATCACCGCGCATTCCGGCGCCAAAGTCCTGTGCGTCCATTCGGACTACCTCGAGGCCATCGACGGAGTTCGCGACCAGCTAGGCGGTGTCGAACACTTCGTGAGCCTGGGCAGCACCGGCGGCCGCAAGGGATGGACCGAGTACGAACCCAGCGTGGCGGCATCGAAACCCGAATTCGCGCGACCGGAGATCGCCGAAACCGATCTCCTCACCATCAACTACACGAGCGGCACGACCGCCAAGCCGAAGGGAGTGATGATCACGCATCGCAACGCCTGGGCGAACGCCGTCGGCACGCTCGTGCATTTCCACATCACGGTCGGCGACCGATACCTGTGGACGCTGCCGATGTTCCATGCCAATGGCTGGACGTTCGTGTGGATCATCACCGCCGTCGGAGGCACGCACGTGTGCCTGCCTAAGGTCGAGCCGTCGCGGGTGTTCGACCTGATCCGCAAGGAGCAGGTCGGCTGGCTCTGCGCCGCGCCGACCATCCTGATCGCCCTCGCCAGTGCTCCCGCCGACGTGCGAGGTGACGTGCCTAAAGGCGTGCATGTCATCACCGCGGGGGCGGCACCAGCCGCGGCGACGATCGAGCGGATGGAAGGCGATCTCGGTTGGGAGGTGACGCAGGTTTACGGACTCACCGAGACCGCTCCCTTTATCACGATCTGCGAGCCTCGGCCGGAGCACAAGATGCTTGGCGCCACCGAGCGGGGGATCATCAAGGCGCGTACCGGGGTGGAGCTGATCACTTCCGGCGAGCTGCGCGTCGTGGACGAAGCCGGCAAGGACGTGCCGGCCGACGCTCAGACCCTCGGCGAGATCGTCGCGCGCGGCAACGTGATCATGCACGGCTACTACAAAGATCCCGAGGCGACCAAGAAGGTGATGGGCGACGGCTGGTTCCACACTGGCGACGCGGCCGTTCTCCACCCGGACGGTTACGTCGAAATTCGAGATCGGATCAAGGACGTGATCATCAGCGGTGGAGAGAACATCTCGAGCCTCGAGGTCGAAGGTGTCCTGCTGCGCCACCCCGCCGTACAGGAGGCGGCGATCGTCGGGCTGCCACATGAGAAGTGGGGAGAGGCGCCTTTCGCGTATGTGGTGCTAAAGCCTGGTGCGACGGCGACCGAGGCCGAGCTGATCGCCTTCACTCGCGAGCGGCTCGCCCATTTCAAGGCACCACACGGGGTGACATTCGTGCAGGAGCTGCCGAAGACCGCGACGGGAAAGATCCAGAAGTACGTCTTGAGGAAAGGCGCCGCGGCAGTCGTCCGGCAGTAGACGCGCGCGGATTGGCCACGCTCATCTACTCGGCGATCACGTCGGTTGACGGTTACGTCTCCGATTCGCGCGGCAACTTCGACTGGGCGGCACCCGACGAAGAGGTCCACCGCTTCGTCAATGCGCAGGAGCGCCCGATCGGCACATATCTCTACGGGCGCCGCATGTACGAGACGATGGTCTTCTGGGAGACCGCCATGGACGCGCCCGACCAACCGGCATTCGTCCGTGAGTACGCAGAGATCTGGCAGGCGGCGGACAAGGTCGTGTACTCGTCGACGCTGCAAGCCGTCGCCAGCGCGAGGACCCGCATCGAACGCAGCTTCGATCCGCAAGCCATTCGCAAACTCAAGGCGACCAGCGCGCGAGACATCAGCATCGGCGGACCTCACCTGGCGGCCGAGGCGATCCGCTCAGGTCTGGTCGATGAGTATCGGCAGCTGATGGTCCCGGTCATCGTGGGCGGCGGCAACCGGTGGCTGCCCGACGGCGTTCGGGTCGACCTCGAGCTCGTTGACGAGCGGCGTTTCGACGGCGGTGTCGTCGCTTCTCGCTACCGCCGGCGCGACTCCTAGGCCCAGACCTCGGTCTTGGACCACACCAGCCCGTCGCTCGTGACACGGGCCGTGACCAGCGTGCCGGGCGCCAGGGAGCGCTCGTCGAAGAGCTTCACCAAGCGGGGCCGGAACCGGTAGTACGGCAAATCGTTTTCTGAGGCGTCGAAGTCGCGGAACCGCCGCCCGTATTCGCGCGCTGCTTCCCCGCCCTTCGCGACGCCGGCGGTGCCAAAGAGCTGGATGCCGCGGTCGGGCTTACCCCAGACCTGCTTCGAGGCGTAGATCGTGATCGCCGCGGAGCTGTTCTTGACGAGGTTGCGCGAGTGGAGCGAGTCCCGGTCAGAGATCCAATAGACGTTGAAGGCGTCGTCCCACGCGAAGTACATGTGGTTGATGTGCGCGCGGCCGCGCGCCGACACCGTCGCCAATGAGCACAGAGGAGAGGCGTTCATCAGCTTGCGCGCCACGCGCCCGAGCCTTGCAGACGAGAACCGACGCGATCGACGCTCCACCGTCACGGATTCTTAGTCTGGCCCTCTTGGCAATCCGAAGGTGACCATCGGCGCGATCGTGACGATCTGACTGTCGACCTTGATCAACTTCCAGCGGCCCTCATGGACCATCCGGTGATGCCGCTTGCAGAGGAGCACGCAGTTCTCGAGATTCGTGTCCCCGCCATCGATCCAGTGCACCAGATGATGTCCGTCGCACCATGAGGCCGGCCGATCGCATCCTGGCCACTGACAGTGCTTGTCGCGTACCGCGAGCACTTTGCGCAGAGCTCCGTCGACCAACCGCTTGGATCGACCGACGTCGATCACCAACGACTTGCCGTCGAGGATGACGCGCATCACGCTGCAGTCGCAGGAAAGGCGCTGCACTGTGGCCGAGGACAACGGCATAGCGAACTCCATCTCGCCGGCAGGTGCTCCAGCTAGCCCCTTCAAGGTTTCGACCGTTGCCGTCACATGGAGCTCGGCCGGCTTGCCACCACTGGCCAGCTCGACCAGGGCGTCAGCCAATCTCTGCTCGCGGGTGCGGTCGTCGTGCCCACCCGAAGGGCGCGCCAGCGGCTCCAGCGCAGAACGAACGGCAGCCCCACCCACGGGATCGAGCACCCCGGTGATGAGAAGGCAGCCGTCCTCCGCGGTGTTCATTCGCAGACTGCGTTCTTCGACGAGGCGCTCCTGCTCTTCGCCGTAACCCTTGGCATCGGCCGAATGCCGGTAGTGCAGACACTCGCGATAGAACTTGCCTGCCGAGTGCTCTTTGGCCAGCGGCAAGAGCTTGGCCTCGTCGAATCCGTCCAGCTTGTCGGCCGTGTTGGCCATGATCGCCAGGTGGGCGAAGCCGATATCGCCCGACTGGATTGCTTCGAGGCTCAGCGGCAGATGCCGGACTTGCTCTCCCACCACGAGGGCATTCCAAACGTTCCGCGAGGTCATGTTGCAGTTGATGCGCATCCAGTCGCCCGAGGTGTTGAAGCCATCGCGGTCCCATTGATCCGTCTGATGAAACTCGGCGGCAACTTGCGCGAACTGGAGCTCGAGCCGATCGATGGTATGGCGCATTGCAACCAGGAGTGCGCCGGGATCGATGTCCTCAATCATCTCGAGCATGCAATCAGACTACAAAACAATGTTCGATTAAGCAAGCATTTTGCGGTAAATTTATATTCAGCCGGGCAACGCTTTAGGGCGCCCAGCGTCACTCCGTCACCCTCTTCACCGTCCCCCTCCTGGAAGTGCCAAGATTTCCTTACGGTGGATCTGCCGGACCGCTACAACGTGGGCGCCGACCTGATCGAGCGCAACCTCCCCCAGCGCTCCGCCAAGATCGCCATCCACACCGCCACCGCGGACCTCTCCTACTCCGACCTCTTCAACCTCACCAACGGCGCCGCCCGAAGCCTCCTCGACCTCGGCGTCAGGCGCGAGGAGCGCGTCCTGATCGCGGGTTACGACTCACCCGGCTGGGTCGCCGCCTTCCTCGGCGCGATCCGGATCGGCGCCCTCCCCGTGCCCGTGAACCCGCTCCTCCAACGAAGCGAGGACTACGACCACTACATCGAGGACTCCCTGGCACGCGTCATCGTCGTCGACGGCAACACGGAGGAAAAGCTCGCACCCGCGGCGGCAAGGGCGCCGATAAAACCCCAACTCCTGCGCTCCGACAAGGTCGTCCCGGACCAGGAGATCGTCGCCGCGCCCACGCGCCGCGACGATATGGCCTTCTGGCTCTACAGCTCGGGCTCGACCGGCAAGCCGAAAGCAGTCGTCCACCTCCAGCACGACATCCCCTACACGTGCGTCACCTACGCCGAGCAGGTGCTCGGCATCACCGACAAGGACACCACCTTCTCGACAACGGGCCTCTTCCACGCCTACGGCTTCGGCAACAACCTCACCTTTCCCTACTGGGTCGGCGCGTCGACCGTCCTCCACGCCGGTCGGCACACGCCCGCGACCGTGCTGGACACGATCGAAAAGAGAAAACCGACCCTGTTCTTTTCCGCGCCGACTCTTTACAACGCGATCCTCAACTTCGAAGGCGCGAAGAGCCGCAACCTCGGCTCGATCAGGCATTGCGTGGCCGCCGCGGAGGCGCTGCCCGCCGAAGTCTGGCGGCGTTGGAAGGACGCCTTCGGGCTTACGATCCTCGACGGCGTCGGGTCGACCGAGATGCTGCACATCTACTGCTCGAACCGACTCGACGACGTGAGGCCAGGCTCGAGCGGCAAGCCGGTCCCTGGATACGAGCTGAAGATCCTCGACGTCGAGGGACAACCCGTCGCGCAAGGCGAGGCCGGCGACCTGTACGTGAAAGGTGACAGCGCGCTCGCCCTCTACTGGGCGCAGCACGAGAAGTCGAAACATTCGATCCTCGGCGACTGGTTCTTCACGGGCGACCGCTACCGGGTCGACGGCGACGGCTTCTACTGGTACGAAGGCCGCTCCGACGACATGATCAAGGTCAGCGGCCTGTGGGTCTCGCCGATCGAGATCGAGTCTGCGCTGCTGGAGCACCCGGCTGTGGCCGAGAGCGCGGTCGTCGGCATGTCGGTAGACGGCTTCACGAGGATCAAGGCATTCGTCATCGCCAAGAAGGACGCGGTCACCGGCGACGCGCTTGTCGCCGAGCTGCAGGAGCACTGCAAGTCGCGCCTCCAGCGCTTCCAGTACCCGCACTTGATCGAGTTCGTGCCCGACCTGCCCAAGACCGTGACCGGCAAGATCCAGCGCTACAAGCTGCGCGAGAAGGAAGCGACCCCTGCCTAGCCACATCGCCGTCTTGCCCTGCGACGGTGCGGGCAAGGAGGTCGTCCCCGAGGCGATCAAGGTCCTTCGCGCGGCCGGCGCCGGCTTCGATTTCCAGGAGTACGAGGTCAACGCCGACCAGTACATGCGCACCGGGGAGCCGATCCCTGCACAGATCTGGGCCGACCTCGAGAAGGCCGATTCCATCCTCTTCGGCGCCGTGGGCGACCCGCGCCTCAACGACGCCGCCTACCTCGCCGGCGTGCTGCTGCGCCTGCGCTTCGAGCTCGACCTGTACGTCAACCTCCGGCCGGCCAAGCTCTACCACGACAGGCTGTCGCCGCTGCGCCGCGAGGACCGTCGCAAGATCGACCTCTTGATCGTCCGCGAGAACACTGAAGGCCTTTATGTCGGCATGGGTGGTCGCTTCAAAAAGGGGACCGAGGACGAGGTCGCGATCCAGGAAGACCTCAACACATACTTGGGGGTGACCCGGATCATCGAGTACGCATTCGGCGCCGCCCAGCGCGAGGTCGTGATGGTCGACAAGTCCAACGCTATGACGCACGCCGGCGCGCTCTGGCAGCAGCAGTGGAAGGCCATCGCCAAAAAGCGTCCCGACATCAAGACCCGTCACCTCTATGTGGATGCGGCCGCGATGCAGCTGGTACGCGACCCGACGCAGTTCGACGTCATCGTCACCGGCAACCTCTTCGGCGACATCCTGTCCGACCTGACCGCGGAGCTGATCGGCGGGATGGGCATCGCACCCTCCGGCAATATCAACCCCGAGACGAAACGGGGCCTGTTCGAGCCCGTGCATGGGACCGCGCCGGACATCGCCGGCCGTGGCGTCGTCAACCCGATCGGGGCGATTCTGAGCGCATCTATGATGGTTAGACACCTGGGTCACACGGAAATGGCAAACGCAATCGAGGGTGCGGTCGAGTCGGCCATCCGCGCAGGCGAATGCACGCGCGATCTCGGCGGAAGTCTGTCGACCCATGAAGTCGGCGACGCGGTGGCGAAGAGGCTCAAGGACTAGATGACCGTGGCGATGACGATGACCGAGAAGATCCTGGCTCGTGGTGCCGGGCGCGAGAGCGTGCGGCCCGGCGACCTGGTCCTGGCCCAGGTCGATTTCGCGATGGGCCACGATCTGACCATCCCGCCCGCCGGAAAGATCATGCGCGAGCAGATGGGCGCGGAGAAGATTTGGGATCCCGATCGCGTCGCGGTGACACAGGACCACTTTCAGCCGGCCAAGGACGCCGCGAGCGCGACGCTCGGCCGCCTGACGCGCGAGTTCTCGCACGACATGGGGATCAAGTGGTACTTCGAGGTCGGCCAGGGCGGCATCTGCCACACCGTGCTGCCTGAGAACGGGCTCGTGCTGCCGGGCGAGCTGGTCGTCGGGGCCGACTCGCACTCCTGCACCTACGGGGCGCTCAACAATTTCGCGACGGGGATCGGTTCCACCGACCTTGCTTGCGTGCTTGCGTTGGGCGAGCTGTGGTTCCGTGTCCCAGAGACACTGAAGTTCGTCTATCACAACCGCCTGAAGGAGTGGGTCGAGGCGAAGGACCTGATTCTCTACGTCATCGGCCAGATCGGCGTCGACGGCGCGCGGTCCAAGGCGATGGAGCACACCGGCGAGGCGCTGAAGCACATCGACATGGAGGCTCGGCTGACGATGACCAACATGGCAATCGAGGCCGGCGCGAAGAACGGGATCATGGAGTTCGACGAGGTGACCAAGGAGTACCTCGACGGCCGCGCGAAACGACCGTACACGCCGGTGACCTCCGACCGCGACGCGGAGTACGAGAAGGTGTTCGAGTTCGACGTCGAGAAGGTCGAGCTCGGTGTCGCCAAGCCCATGTCGCCGGACAACTACGCGCCGCTGTCCGAGGTCGCAGGCACCAGACTCGACCAGGTGTTCATCGGCTCGTGCACCAACTCGCGTATCACGGACTTGCGCCGCGCAGCCGCCGTGCTGGAAAACCACAAGGTGGCGCCGGGAGTGCGCCTGATCATCACGCCGTCCTCACACCAGGTCGCGATCCAGGCCGAGAAGGAAGGCTTGATCCGCACGTTCCTCGCGGCAGGCGCGGCCTGGACGACCGCGACGTGCGGCGCTTGCCTCGGCGGTCACATGGGCGTGCTCGGCGAGGGCGAGATTTGCTTGAGCACCACCAACCGCAACTTCCCCGGCCGCATGGGCCACCCCAAGGCGCAGGTCTATCTCTCCAATCCAGCGGTTGCCGCGGCGAGCGCGGTTACCGGCGTGATCACGCACCCAAGCGAGGTGCTAGACCACATGCCGGCGGGGATTCGATGACGCTCCCGAAGGTCATCCGTGGCAAGGCGTGGAAGTTTGGAGACAACGTCGACACCGACCAGATCATCCCGGCCAAGTACGCGATCTACTCACTGGACGAGAAAGAGCTCGGCAAGCACGCGATGGAAGGCGTGCCCGGGCGCGACACGTGGGCGACCGGCGTCACGCAAGGCGACATCCTGGTCGGCGGATCCAACTTCGGCTGCGGGTCGTCGCGGGAGATCGCGCCAGTCGCGATCCGCGGCGCGGGCATCTCGCTGGTGGTCGCCGACTCCTTCGCGCGCATCTTCTTTCGCAACGCGATCAACATGGGCTACCCCATCCTGCAGTCGCCGCCGGCGGCGGAAGGGGTCGAGGAGGGCGACGAGCTGGAGGTCGACCTCGAAGAAGGCATCATCCGCAACTTCACCAAGGGCGACGAGTATCGCTGCGAGGCCTTTCCCCAGTTCATGAACGAGCTGCTGCGCATGGGCGGGCTCGTGCCGTGGGTGCGCAAGCAGCTCGAAGAGCGGCGGAAGATGACCCCCTCGCGTGGATGACATAAAGCCGGTCGAGCTTCAAGAGCCGCTCGAAGAGCTGGCGCGCGACCCCAAACGTTTCGCCCACGACCTGAAATTTCCCCCGGAGGAAAAGATCCGCATCTACGACGACACGCTGCGCGATGGCGAGCAGATGCCCGGCGTCGCGATCACGCCCAAGGACAAGTACGAGCTGGCCCGGATGCTCTCCGACATCGGCGTGCACGTGATGGACGTCGGCTTTCCATCGGTGTCGGAAGGGGAGAGGGAGACGCTGAGGCTGGTGCTCGAGGGCCGCAGGCGCGGCGAGCTCAGAGAGGACCTCGAGGTCGTCTGCATGATGCGCTCCACCAAGGGCGACATCGACGCGACCATGCGCGTGATAGACAAGCTTGGCCACAAGCGCGACGACGTGACGTACTTCATCTTCACGTCGGCCTCCGACCTGCACGTCAAGTACAAGCTCGGCAAGACGCTGCTCCACCGCGATGGCATCCCCGAGTCCGAGTGGCTCGAGCTCCCCGTCTCCTACTACCGCGAGGCCAACCTGCGGATGATGTGCGAGGCGATCAAGTACGCGCGCGAGCAGGGCGCCACATCGATCGAGTTCGGCGGCGAGGATGGGAGCCGAGCCGACGTCGACTACATCGCCGAGATCCATCGCGAAGGCCTCAAGGCAGGCGGCACGCGACCGTCGACGCCTGACACAGTGGGCTGCTACTCACCGTTCGCGGTGCGGGAGTACATACCGACGATCAAGGCGGCTGCGCCGGACGCGCCGCTCGTCGTGCACTTTCACAACGACCTCGGTCTCGGCGCGTGGAACACGGTGATGGCGCTGGGTTCAGGCGCGGAGGTTTTCACCACGAGCGTCAACGGCATCGGAGAGCGAACCGGCAACGCACCGATGCATCAAGTCCTCATGCAGCTGCGCTACCTGTTCGGTATCGAGATCCCGGGCTTCAAGTACGACAAGCTGCGCGCGCTGGCACGAAGCCTGGAGCGGATGAGCGGGATCCCCGTCCAGCCGACCGAGCCGGGAATCGGACTCGACGTCTTCAGCCACGAGTCAGGGATCCACACCGCGGGCATGCTCATCCACCCGGCGATCTACCAGTTCATCTCTCCAGCCGACCTCGGCGCGGAGATCACATACGTGTACGGCAAGCACTCTGGCGCCCTGGTCATCGAGCACGCGCTGCGCCACGCGGGCATCGCCCCCGAGCCCGAGCTGGTCGCGAAGGTGCTCGCGGAGGTGAAGCGCATCCGCGAGGAGCGAGCGGAGCGCAGCGACTTCTCGGATTTCCACCGCCGGTACTACGATCACCTGAACCGCATGGGATTGTCCGCGGACGAAGTGGTCGACATCGCGAAGGCGCTCACAGCCTGATGGCGACGACCACCCGTGCGGACGTCGCGACGCGTGAGGAGTACCTGAACCTGCATCGCTGGATGTGCATGGCCAAGGCGCTCGACGACCGCATGCACATCCTGGTGAAGCAAGGGCGCGCGCCGTTCGTCGGCTCGAGTCGGGGACATGAAGGCATCCAGGTCGCCTCCACGGCGGCGTTGACGTCCGAGGATTGGCTCGTTCCTCATTACCGCGGGCTCGCGAACGCGATCGTGCGCGGACTGACGATGAAGGAGTGGATGCTGGCCGTCTTCGCGAAGGCGGGCGATCCGCTGTCTGCCGGCCGCAACATCCCCGGCGGCTGCTACAGCTATCACAAGCTGCACATCGCACCGGTGTCTCAGGTCGTTGCGAGCTGGATCCCGAAGGCGGCGGGGATCGCCTACGCCGCCAAGCTCAAGGGCGAGAACACGGTGACCCTTTGCACCTTCGGCGACGGCGCGACGAGCCAGGGCGAGTTCCACGAGGGTGTCAACTTCGCGGCGGTGCACAAGTTGGCGGTCGTATTCCTCTGCGAGAACAACAGCTACGCGATCTCGGTCCCGATCCGCCTTCAGATGGCGAACCCGAACGTCGCCGACAGGGCGGCCGGCTACGGGATCCGAGGCGTGACGATCGACGGCACGGACGTGCCCGCGTCCTACCAGGCCGCCCGCGACGCGGTGGCCCGCGCGAGGGGCGGGGAAGGCCCGACTCTGATTGACGCCAAGATCTGGCGCATCAACGCCCATACCTCCGAGGACAACCACCTCAAGTACCGGACCAAAGAGGAGATCGGCGAGGCCGCCAGCCACGACCCGATCACGCGTTTTGAGGCGTGGCTGGTGGAGCGCGGGTGGATCACGGCGGAAAGCGCCGCGGAGGTCCAGGCGGCGCTCGACAAGGAGGCGTCGGACGCGGCCGACTGGGCTGAGCAGCAGCCCGATCCCCGACCCGAGGACGCGCTGAAAAACGTCTTTGCCTAGACCGAGCTAGAGCGGCGCGTCGCGCCGCTCTACTCAGATACAACTCAAGATCCCGAAGTTAGACTGACTGCGATTTGGAGACCGAGCCCGCCGAGTCTGGCGATTCAACTCCGCCCACCGACTCCTCGGAGACGACCGAGGAGCCCGTTCGCGCCGTCCCGACCAGCGAAACCAGACCCGTCTGGGCGCAGACGAGGCCCGCAGGTCCGGCCGCCGATCCGACCGAGCCGGCGGATGCCGTCCCCGCGGAGAAAGGCGATCCGGACTGGTCGAAGACTGAAGCCTCGACCAACGGCGACGGCGCCGATAAGCCGCCCGAATGGGCTCAGACCGTGCCGACCGATCCCGGTGAGTCGATCCCCGAAGCGGTCACCAGCGAACCTCCTGGGGCGGACGCGGCCGGTGTAGAGGAAACAGAGCCGCCCGAGGCCCAACTACAGGCGGACGAGCCTATGGTCACCGAACCGCCGGAAGTCGAAGCCGAGGGCACCGAACCGCCGGCAGTCGAAGCCGAGGCCACCGAACCGCCGGCAGTCGAAGCCGAGGCCGCCGAACCGCCGGCAGTCGAAGCCGAGGCCGCCGAACCGCCGGGGGTCGAAGCCGAGGTGACCGTGGCGCTCATCACCGAGCCCCCGAAAGCGGTGGCGGCGGATGCTCTGAAGTCCACCTGGCCGCCGGCGTCCGGTTCCGCGCCGGCGCCGCCGGTCGAGACAGACATCTGGCCGCCAGAGCCGCCAACCGAGCACGCGATGCCGGCCTGGCCGCCACCCTCCGAGCTCGACGAGCCCGACATCCCCGCCCAGGCGATCCCGAGCTGGCCTGACTCGTTCGACGCGACTCCGCCGGCGGCCGCCGCGCAGGCGCCCACCGTGCCCGCGGCTCCAGCCGTCAAGCCGCGCGCAGAAACCACACCTCCCACCTTGTCGCCGGTCCCTCCGCGAGCCGAACCCATGCCGGCGCCCACCAAGACTCCCGCGCCACCGGCGCCGCCGACCCCGATTGTGGCCCCCGCGCCAGGCCAACCCGTCGCGCCTCCGCAGCCTGGACCGCCTTCGCGTCCGGCGTGGGCGCCGAAGGCACCGGCCGAGCCCGCTGGACCCGGCCAGCCTCAGGCCAAGTCGCCCTCGGCAATCAACGTGCCGGCCTGGGCGCCGCGGGTGCCCCTGGCCGCTGAACCCGGTACGCCGACCTGGTTCTCGCCCAAGGAGCAGGTTCCGCACACCACCTCGCAACCGGCCGCCCAGCCGGCGCCGGCGCCGCAGCCCGCGCCTGCTCCTGCACCGCCGGTCGCAGGTGGCCAGCTACCGGTCGCGAAGCTACCGCCCGCGCCGGCCAAACCGGCCCAGCCGGCGCAGCCGGGCGGTGCCCAGTCGTCCTGGCAGGTCGTCGAACAACCCAGGAAATCAGGGCCTCACGGCAAGGTCGAAAGCGGGCCGACGGCGGAGGATCGCTCGTACGCAGAGTGGTTCGCCTGGGCAAAGCGGGGAGGAGCTCCAGCGAGCGCGTGCCACGCGGCGGCTCAGGGTGCGTTCAAGGCCCTGTCGACCGGCAAGGATGTGACCACGGCGGTTCAGTGGGCGACGGCCGCGATGAGCCGTCCGCCGGAAAACGTGTCCTACACCCGCCAGACCTACTGCGCCTGGTTCTCCCTCGCGAACATCGACCTGAACCTCGACCAGCATCGAGCGCACGCGTTCGCGATGGCGGCCGTGCAGGTGCTCGACGCGGGCCAGGACGCGGCCGCGGCGCACGCGGCGGGCCTTGCCGCCGCCGGCATCAAATAGGGTCCTCTAGCGCAGCGCTCGGACTGTTCGGTTCGAGGCCGTCCCGACAGCGCATAGAAGCATCAGGCCTCCGGCGATCAGAAACAGCAAGGTTGGGTTGACTTCCGCGATCGTGCCCGAAGCCGCGTAAGCCACCGGCGTCAATCCCATCGAGGCCAGCATCACGATGGACATCACGCGTCCTTGCATGGCGGGGTCGGTTCGGCGCTGCAGCCAGCTGACCCCGTAGGTGTTGACGACGCCGGTCGCGACGCCGCAAAGGCCCATCGCGAGTGCCGCAGGCCCAAGTGAAGGCAACAGACCGACCACTCCAGTTCCGACTCCGAGCCACAGGCACAGGAGCACCATCAACCATCCAAAACGCTGCGGCGGTGGCACCAAGCCGGAGCCGAGGGCGCCGGCGGTTGCGCCCACTCCCCAGGCGCCGAACAGGATTCCGAGGCCGGCAGCGCCCGTGCCGAATCGCCCATGCGCGAGCGTCGGAAGACCCACGCCCAAAGCGCCGTTGGCGGCGAAGTCGACGACTGCGATGACGATCAAGGTCACCCGGATGCCGACGTCGGCCCAGGCGTAGCGGAAGCCTGCCGCGATCTGTCCGCCGAGTCCGCCGTCGGGGTGTGCCTGGCCAGTTGCAGTGCGTGCGGCCGCCGGCAGCCACAGGATGAACAGAAAGCCGATTACGAAACATGCCGCGTCGCCGGCAAATGCCCAGCCGATCCCGAGCACGGCCACGATGACGCCGCCGAGCACCGGGCCGAGGATGACGGAGGCTTGCGCCGTCACGTTCAACACTGCGTTTCCCGGCTCGAGCTCGCGATCGGCGACAACCCGGGGCAGGATCGAGTTTCGAGCAGGCATGAAGAACGCATCCACGACCCCGAACACGACAGCGATCCCGTAGACCTCCCACATCTGGACGCGGCCCGTAAGCACAAGGACCGCCAGCGGCGCGACGAATGTGGCGCGCAGGCCCATCGATCCGAGCATCGTCAAGCGCGACGAGAGGCGGTCGGCCAGCGCGCCTCCGACCACCATGAGCACCGCTCTCGGAAGCGCCTGCACGACGAGAACCGTGCCGAGGGCGAGGCTGGAGCCTGTCAGCTGAAGGACGAGCCACGCGAGCGCGATGTAGCTGAAAAAATCGCCGAACAGCGACAGAGTCGTCGCGATCCAGAGCTTGCGAAATGGGCTGGATGAGAGGACGGTCCAGGGACGCGGGCGCGGTGCGGGGGCGACCGCAGAGGGAATTGCCTCGTCAACGATTTGCGCTTGGCTCACGTCGCCGACCTGTGACTACCCGATTCCATCGGGATCATCGCGCTTGCCTCCTCAGCCGTTGGTGTTCAGGCGCCGCAGCGCCTCGTCGATGTCGATCTCTCTTCTAGCTACCTGCTCCATCAGCTCGACCCGCGAGGGCGCGGGAGCGGCGGTCCTCTCGATGCCGAGCTTGGCGAGAAGCCCGTCGAAGCGCGCTCGCGCGGTCGGATAGCTCACACCCAGGTGCCGCTCGAGGTCCTTCATGTTTCCGCGCGATGCCAAGAAGACTCGAAGCACCTCGCGGTCCTCGTCGGTCAGGACGCAGAACTCGCACTGCGCGAATGCGCCCGACAGCTCCGTTTCGCATGCTGGGCAGCTCAGCCTGGTCAGCGCCAGCCGGTGATTGCACACCGGGCAGTTCGAAGGTGGGCGCCGCGCCTGGGTTCGCGCCATCAGGGGACGCTCACCTTGATGTTGCCCATCGTGCATTCGAGGTCGAGGGTGCCGGCTCCCGTGCCGACGGTGACATCGCGGCTGTCCCTCTTGATGCCGTCGCCCTCGATCGCTACCTTGCCCATCGTCGTACGCGCGTTGATGCGCACACTCGAATCCCTTGCCAGGCTCACCTTGACCTGTCCCATCTCGCATCGGATCGAACTCTTGCCCGAGTCGATGCGTCCGTACGCGTCGATGTTTCCCGCCATCACGGACAGGTTGATCGGGCCTCGAAATTCGCCGACCTTGCAGTTGCCTGCCTGAACCTCGGCCACGATTGGGCCGTTGAGACCCTGCATCCTCAGGTTGCCTGCCTGGACGTTCGTCGTCAGCGGCAGGGACGGGTTCATGCGGATGGCCAGCCTGCGTCCGAACTCAAAGCCGTTCACGACCACGCGAGCCTGGGGCCGGCTGAACTCGAAAGAGGTGTCTTCGTTGACGGGCGACTGCTCGATGACAAGCGTGTCGCCGTCCTGGCGCGCGCGGTGGGGGCCGTCCGCGACGGCCGAAGTCACGCTTGGGTCGCCGACGATCTCGGTGTTGCCGAAGCGGGAGACCACCTTGACGTGCCTGACAGCCTCGCTTGCGGGCGAGTCGGTCGCTATGGAGGCCGGGGCCGGGCTTTCGAGGGCTTCCAGGCGGGCGGCCCCTTCCTCGGCGGAGATCGTGCCGGCGGCGACCTGGATCAAGATTTCGCGTTGCAGGTCTTTCATGGCGCTAATTAGAAATCATACCTTTCCAATTTGTCAAGTTCAACATTTAAACAGTAAGTTTTGAACTCAGGATAAGCTAGCCCAGAGTGACCACCAGGATCGGAGTTATCGCTGACACGCACTGTCCGGAGTTCCTCGATCGCCTTCCCGAGCGCGTGTTCACCGCCCTGCAGGGCGTCGACCTGATCCTCCACGCGGGCGATATCACCTCGACCCCAACCCTCGACGCGCTCGCGAGCATCGCCCCGGTCGAGGCCGTCCGCGGCGATCACGACACGAACCTCAAATCACTCCCTTCCGCGCGGGAGCTGACGGTCGCGGGCAAGCGCATCGTCCTGGTGCACGGTCAGCGACCCCGCTGGGTCGAAGAGTCACAAACCTTTTGGTGGACGGTCAGCTTGGGTTTCTTCAAGCCTCATCGCGGTCTGCCAGCCAGTCTGAAACTGCGTTTCCAGCACGCCGACGTGATCGTCTTCGGGCACACCCACCGTGCGTACGTGCGGAAAGTGGATGGCATGCTCCTGTTCAATCCCGGCGGAGTGCACCAGTGGAACCCGACCACCGCGACACGCCGGCTCGCTCAGCATCCGGGATGGTTTGAGTGGTGCTGGCTCCAGGTCGCGCGCCACATGCGCCGGTACGAATCGCCCTCGGTCGGCATCCTCGAGATCGACGAGCACGGAATCCTGCCGCGCATCATCGGGCTATAGAGTCTTTCTCGGTGTCAGCCGTCACCTACCGCCCCGCAACGCTCGACGACGCGGCGCTCGCCTCGGATGTGATGACGCGCGCCTACCCGTCGCTGCCCCAGGATCCGGTGCTGACGCGGTACCGCTGGGAACGCGTCCGCTCGGGGTACGAATCAGCTCGCTTTCTGGCCGACCGCGGCGGCGAGCCGATTGCGTTCCTTGGGTGGATTCACGGACCTTGGGCAAAACTTCCCGAGCGCCACTGCGAGGTCGAGGTGTGGCTGGACCAATCGCAACACGAGCAGGAGCTGGTGACGGAGATGTGGTCCTGGATCGGGGATCGGGCGATGGCAGAGGAACCTGGCCTCCTCCTCGCGTATTGCGGCGAGGACGAGCCCGTCATGCTCGACTCTCTCGCCGCGCTGGGTTACAAGCGTGAGGGCGCGGAGAAGGTGTGGGAGCTCGACCTCAAAACGCATGGCGCGCGCCTGCGCGCCGAGGCGACCGGCACTCGCGCTCAGGCTGAAGCGGCCGGGATCCGGCTGACGACACTGGCCGACTGGGACGCGGAAGACAAGGTGAAAAGGCTCTACGAGCTCGACTCGATCACCCGTCAGGACATCCCGTCGACGATGCCGATCCTCACGGAGTCGCTCGAAGATTTCGAGCGTCGAATGCGTGGTCCCGACCGGCGTCCCGACCGAACCTGGATCGCGCTCGACAACGACCGTGCGGTGGCCATGTCCTACCTCAGGTTTCCGCCTGTGCGCGGCCTTGTCTGGACGGGCTACACGGCATCCCACCCCGAGTATCGAGGGCGCGGATTCGCCCGGGCGGTCAAGCTGCAGAGCCTCAGCCAGGCAGTGGACCTCGGTGTCCCGATCGTGGGCACCGACAACGACGCCACGAACGCCGCCATGCTCCACATCAACGAGAAGCTGGGCTACGTCCGCCGCCCGGGATTCGTCGAGCACCACAAGCGGGTAACAAGTAGAGGTGCCTAAGACCAAGGACTATTACGAGGTGCTGGGTGTGTCGCGGTCGGCGACGCAGAAGGAGATCTCCTCCGCCTTCCGCAAGCTCGCACGCCAGCACCACCCCGATCTGAACGCCGGCGACAAGCAGGCGGAGACACGCTTCAAGGAGCTGTCGGAAGCCCATGAGGTGCTCTCGGACACGAAGAAGCGGAAGCTGTACGACGAGTTCGGCGAGAACTGGGCCTCGGCGCAGGCCGCCGGCGTCAACCCGGGCGCTGTGCGCGGCGGCGGATTCCGGCCCAACGCCGGCGGCCAGCGGGTCGAATACCGAACGGTCAGCCCCGACGATATTGAAGACCTCTTCGGCGAAGGGGCGGGATTCGGCGACATCTTCGGCTCGATCTTCGGCAACGCCCGGGGCCGGGCGCGCCAGCAGCCGATCGACGTCGAAGCGCCCATCACCGTCAGCCTGGCGGAGGTGTACAGCGGAACCTCGCGGACGGTCGAGCTCCCGGGAGGGAGGCGTGTCGAGGTGAAGGTGCCGGCCGGCGTCAAGGAAGGGACGGTGCTGCGAGTGCCGGGTCTCCGGGCCACGGTGCAGCTCGCGCCTGACCCGATTTTCACGCGTGAGGGCAAGGACGTGCGGGTCGCGGTGCCCGTGCCGCTGCACGTCGCGCTCCGCGGGGGCGAGGTCGCTGCGCCGACGCTCAAGGGTGGGCAGGTCAAGTTCAAGGTTCCGCCCGAGACGCAGAACGCGACGAAGATCCGTCTGCGAGGTCTTGGCATGCCGGACCCGAAAGGCGGACCGCCCGGCGACATGTACGCCGAGGTCCGGGTCCAGCTGCCCGTGCCGATGGACGAGCCCACGCGCAACTGGGCCGCCGAGCAACCAATCTGAACGCCGCCTCCAGCAGGCGGCTGCTGCTGCCGCTCGTCTTCATCTCCGGCATGGCATCCCTCGGCGTGGAGTTCGGGGCCTCGCGTCTGCTGGCGCCCTACTTCGGCACGAGCCTCTACGTGTGGGGCGTCCTGATCGGGCTCATCCTCGTCTACCTGTCTGCCGGCTACGTGATCGGCGGACGGCTCGCCGACAGGCATCCGCGCGAGGAGGTCCTCTACCAGATCACGGCGTGGGCGGGACTCTGGATCGGCATCATCCCGCTGGTCAGCTATCCGATCCTCCTGATCTCCCAACAGGGCTTCAAGGAGCTCAGCGTCGGCCTGGTCGCGGGCACGCTGCTCGCGGTCGTCGTGCTGTTTGCAGCGCCCGTGATCCTGCTCGGATGCGTGAGCCCATTCGCGATCCGGCTCTTGCTGCGCGACGTGGAGACGGGGGGCAACACCGCGGGCCGCGTGTACGCGCTGTCCACCGCCGGAAGCATCCTGGGCACGTTTCTTCCGGTGTTCTGGTTCATCCCGACGTACGGCACGCGGCCAACCCTCGAGGGATTCGGCCTCGTCCTCGTCGCTGTGTCGGTCGCGGGGCTGTGGCGGTGGCCGCGCCGCCGCATCTACGCATCATTCGCCGTCGCTGTAATCCTGGCGTGGATCTTTCTGCCCTCGGGCATCAAACCGCCGCAGGTCGGGCAGCTGATGTACGAGAAGGAATCCGCGTACGGATACATCCAGGTCGTGCGCGATGGCACCAAGACGGAGCTGATCCTCAACGAGGGGGAGGCGGTCCATTCGATCTACGACACCCAGAGCCTGCTCACCGGCGGGCCATGGGACTACATGCTCGTCGCCGATTCATTCCGACCCGCTGAACAATCAGAGATCACTCCCAAGAGCGTTGCGATCCTCGGCCTGGCCGGCGGCACCGCGGCGCGTCAGTACACGGCGGCCTTCGGCAACGGCGTGCAGATCACAGGCGTGGAGATCGATCCCGACATCCTGGCCGTTGCCCATCGCTACTTTCACCTCGATGAGCCGAACGTGCATCCGGTCGTTGCAGACGCGCGCTACTGGCTGGACACCCAAGCCGCGAAGTACGACGTCATCGTGATGGATGCCTACCGCCAGCCCTACATCCCATTCCACCTCACGACGCGCGAGTTCTTCAGCGAGGTCCGCGACCACCTCACTCCAGGTGGCGTGGCGGTCGTAAACGCGGGAAGGACGGCAAGCGATTACCGACTCGTCGACGCGCTGGCGAGCACGATGGCCGCGGTGTATCCGAACGTGTTCCTCGTCGACGTGCCGGCATTCAGCAACACGCTCGTGTACGGGACGATGGAGCCGACGACCATCGAAGACGTGCAGCACAACCTCGGCCTGATCTCCGAGCCGCTGGCCCAAGACGTGGCGCGCAGCGTGATCAACGATGGCCGGCTACGTGTTTCGCCGTATCACGGCCAGGTCTTTACCGACGACCTGGCGCCGGTCGAGCGGCTGATCGACGAGATCATCTTCGGCTACGTCACCGGTCGCTGAGGGCGCCCTTCACCTGCTCCCCGGCCAGCGACTGATCTGACTCAAGGCAGAGCAGCCGCACTCGTCCGGTCGCGACGATGCGGTCGCTTTCGTCGATCACCTGCGCTTGCCAGACCTGGGTTTGCCGGCCTCGTGTGATCGGCGTCGCGACCGCTCGCAACCGAGCGCCGGCTCGCACAGCCCGAATGAAGCTCGTGTTGTTCTCCAGGCCGACCACATGTTGCCCCCGCTCGCGCGCGAAGAGGTAGGCGCCCATGGAGGAGAGCGTCTCGATGATTCCGCAGTGCACGCCGCCGTGGACAATCCCGTAACCCTGTAGGTGCTGCCGCCCGACGGTGAGCTCGGCGCGCACCTCGTCTTTGGTGGCGTGCGTGATGGTCATGCCCATCGCCTGAACCCATCCTTCCGGGATCTCGTTCAGCTGCCGCGAGAAGTCGTTGACCACGATCGCCAATGCTAGTCGCGAGAAAAAGCTGAGGGCCGGGCGACGGCCCGGCCCTCACGTGTCTACGTTCGCGGTGCTACCGCCTCCGACTCCAGGAGTCGGTGCGGGATCAGAAGCCTAGGGGCTTACGTCCTCCCGAGCTCCCAGCTGGCAAACGAGGCGGCTGGCACCACGACTCGGTATATCCAAGCTTCGCCTCACCTCCTTGCCCCACGGGCGTTGAACTTCGCCGCAAAGTCTACCGAATAAACTCTTGCCTCGATGCCTCGCCGATACGTTGCCGTGTGCGGAGCGTCCGAAGCGACGCCCTCGCAGCTCGACGCGGCGCGCGAGGTGGGCAGGCTTCTTGCGCGCGAGGGCGCGGTCGTGATCAACGGCGGCTTCGGCGGAGTGATGGGCGCCGCGAGCGAAGGAGCTGCAATCGAAGGCGGAACCGTCGTCGGCATCCTGCCCGACTCCGACCGCGCCGAAGTCAACGCCCATGTCACGATCGCTATCGCGACGGGATTGGGTCAGGCGCGCAACGCAGTGATCGTCACCGCCGCCGACAGCGTCATCGCCATCGGCCAGGGTTGGGGGACGCTCAGCGAGATCGCGCTCGCCCGCAGGTTGGGACGGCCCGTTTTCGCGCTCGGCACGTGGGACGTCAAGGGATTGGACCTCGTCCACTCACCAGAGGAAGCGGTGAAGCGTGCCCTCGAAGGCTGAGCGCATCCGAATGCCCCCACCCGCGGCTGCGCCGCGGCCTCCCCAGCGAGTGGGGAGGCTCAACTCTCGCGTGGTGAAGAAGGCTGACGGCCGCTACCTCATCTATTTCGAAAAGGTGAAAGCGTGAGTGAGCTCCGCTGGAACCCCCTGCTCGAAGAGTGGGTCACTGTGGCGCCATGGCGGCAGGACCGCACATACCACCCCACGGCCGAGCACTGCCCGCTCTGTCCGACCCGACCCGGGATGCCCGAGACCGAGATCCCCGAGCCGGACTACCACATCGTGGTTTTCGAAAACCGCTTTCCGTCCTACTCGGGCGACCAGGGCCGCGCCGAGGTCGTCTGTTACACGCCAGACCATGACTCGTCCCTAGGACAACAGTCGGTCGATCACATCCGTGACCTCATCGAGGTGTGGCGTGATCGCACCCACGAGCTGGGCCGCCTGCCGAACGTGCGCTACGTCTACGTCTTCGAAAATCGCGGCGAGGAAATCGGGGTCACGCTGAGCCATCCGCACGGCCAGATCTACGCGTATCCGTTCGTCCCGCCGGTGCTCGTTCGCGAACTCGCCGCCGAGGCGCGACACATGCGCCAGACCGGGCGGTGCCTTTACTGCGACGTCATCAACGGAGAGGAAGACGGAGCGCGGACCGTGCTGCGCGACGACCGCTGGATCGCCTTCGTCCCCCCCTTTGCGCGCTGGCCTTATGAGGTCCACCTGGCGCCGCTCGAGCATCGTGGCGGATTGGCCGACCTCGATGAGGCGGACGACGTTTCGCTCGCGCGCAGCCTCCAGGGCCTGCTCCAGAAATACGACCGGCTCTTCGACAAGCCCCTTCCCTACGTGATGGCCATGCATCAAAAGCCGCCCGGCCGCGCCGGCCGCCACCATCACTTCCACGTCGAGTTTTATCCGCCCAACCGCACCCGCGACAAGCTGAAGTACCTCGCGGGGTCGGAGCTCGGGGCCGGGGCTTTCATCCTCGACGCCAGGGCGGAGGACACGGCCGCGGAGCTTCGTGCCCTCTGATCATGTGTGGCACGGGCGAGCGCCCGGCCGGGTGAACCTCATCGGTGAGCACGTCGACTATCTCGGCGGGATCGTTCTGCCTGCCGCGGTCGATCGCTTCACCGAGGTATCGGGACGTGACGCGCCGGAATGGTCGATCGAAAGCGAGGTTTCCGGCGGCCTTGCGTTCGTGCGGGCGGTCGGCACGGAACTGGGCGCGAAACCGCAGGCGGTGCACGTCGAATCGCAGGTCCCGCCAAACGCTGGGATCAGCTCGTCGGCGGCGCTCCTTGTCGCCGTCGCCGCCGGATTGCAGCCCGATCTCGACGGCAAGGTGGCGGCGCTCGCATGCCAGCGAGCCGAGCAGAAGGCGACCGGCGTGCAGGTCGGCCTGATGGATCAGTTCGCCTCCGCGCTCGGACGGCGGGGTAGCGTGCTGCTGCTCGACTGCGCCACGCTGGAGTACCAGGTGGTGCCATTCCCGGACGAGGTAGCGATCGCGGTCATCGACTCCGGCGAGCATCGCTCGCTGGCCGCGACGCCCTACAACCAGCGCCGGCGCGAAGCCGAATCCGGTCATCCGAAAAGGCGCCGCCATGTCGACTCGGAGATCGCGCGGGTCCGCGAGTTTGTGGACGCCCTCCACGACCGAGACTTCCCGCGTATGGGAGAGCTGTTGAAGGAATCGCATGCAAGCTTGCGCGACGATTTCGAGGTGTCGACGCCCACGGTGGACTCGCTCGTCGAACGGGCGTGGTCGGCCGAAGGCTGCTACGGCGCCCGCATCATGGGTGCGGGCTTCGGCGGCAGCGTGCTCGCGCTCGTCGATCGCAAGCAGATGGGGCCATTCATGACTGATGTCGGGCAACCGGTTCTGTTCTGTTCGACGGCTGACGGGCCGTACGCGCGTTGAGCGACTCCCTGTTCATGCCGCTCGCGCAGCGCGCGGCCGGCCGCCGCGAGCTCACCGGATGGGAGGCCGTGTGGATGCCGCTCGGCGAAGGCGAAGCCGAGCGCCTGACGATCGGCATCGGCAGCGGCTGGAAGCCGATCGAGGTCCCGCGCCAGCTGGCGGCGCACGAGGGGAGGCAATCGGTGTGGTATCGAACCGAGTTTCCGCGCCCGGATCACGCCGGCCGCGTCGTGTTGCGCATCGGCGGCGCGTTTCTCGCCACCAACGTGTGGCTGAACGGTCGGCTGCTCGGCTCGCACTACGGCTATTTCGCTCCATTCGGCTTCGACCTCACGCCGTATCTCAAGGCCGAGAACCTGCTCGTCATCTGCTGTGAGTCGCCCGTCGAGCCGGAACCCGAGAAGAAGCGACACATCATGGGCCTGTTCAACGACGGCGACCTGAAGCCATATCCCGCGTCGGCCTATTCGAGCCTACCCGACAGCTTCCGGCTCGAGGTGCCGGTCGGGCTGTGGCGCCCAGTCGAGCTCGAGTACGTCGGGCCGATCGCGGTCGACTGGATGAGCGTCAAGCCGAGCTTCGAGGGCGGCGACGGAAGGCTCGAGGTGGACGCGCGGCTGCGCAACCTCGACGGCCGGCAGATGGACGGCGAGGTCGAGCTCGCCGTGCCCGTGTCAGGTCGTGATCCGCTGCGGCTGAGACGTGAGGTGCACCTGGGCGGCGGAGCAGAGGAGACAGTGACGATGCGTCTTGCGCTCCCCGGCGCGAAGAAATGGGAACCGTGGCGCTTCGGCGCGCAGCCGATGTACCGCGCCGAGCTCGTCACGCGCACGGGCGACGGCGTCGAGTCCTCGCGTGTCGAGGAAACCTTCGCGTTCCGAGCGCTCACGGCCGATATCGGCCCGCGTCGCTGGAGTCTTCGCGTCAACGGCCGTCCCATGTTCTTGCGCGGCGCGTGCTACGCGCCGGCCTACCGGCTCGACGAGCTGAATGCCGAAACTCTCGCGGCGGATATCGCGGTGGCGAAAAAGGCGAACGTCGATGCGCTGCGCGTCGTGGCCAACGTTCTGCCGAGGGACTTCTATCGCCTCGCTGACGAAGCGGGCATGCTCGTGCTGCAGGACCTTCCGCTGACCGGCACCTACGTTTATCACGCCCGAGGCGATGAGGCGCGCTTCTTCGAGACCGCGGCGCGCCAGCAACAAGCTGAGATGGTCGCGATGCTGCAGAACCATCCCTCGATCGCGGTGTGGATCGCGCACGACAACCCGCCATGGCTCGCCACGAATTTCGACCTCGGCGATGTCCACTCTGTGCGCCAGAACCACTCGATCGACCAGGAGCTGAAGGCGGCGTTCGAGCGCCTCGATCCGAGCCGCCCCGCAATCGCGGCTTCGGGCGATGTCGATCTTCATCTGACGCTGGGATGGTCAGACGGCTCGTGGCGCGACATCGCCCGCGTCGAGCCGCTGATGGTGAGCGCGTTCGGAGCGCAGTCCTTGCCGAGCACGGACTCATCGGCCTGGGCCGGAGTTGGCGATCGATGGCCGGTCGCGGATGACGAACCGGCGTGGCGTCACGCCGGGTTCCAGCCCGTCAACTGGGCCGAACGCGGAGTGGGGCTTCCCTCGGGACACCAGACGCTCGACGATTACTCACGCGCTTCGCAGGCATACCAGGCGAAGCTGATCCGCTACACGGCGGAGCATCTGCGGACGCGGAAGTTCGAATCGTGTTGGGGCGCCTTTGTCTATCACCTGGTCGATCCGTTTCCCGGGATTGGTTTTGGAATCCTCGACGGCACTCGACGTCCCAAGGTGGCGCTCGAGGCGCTCACCGAGGCATTCCGCGCCACGCGTCTGATCGCCGAACCGCTTGCGTTCGAACCCGCGCGCCCGTTTGGGTTCGTGCAGCACCCGCGGGTTCCGTTTGCCGTGAGGCTGGTCATCGTCAACGACGATCCCGGTCTTGCCGGTCGAGGTGTGGTCCGCTGGTCGGTCTCGCGCGAAAAGGCAGCCGGTGCGCGAGGACTGGATCGGGTCCGCGACGTGGTCCAGAAGAAGTCTTACTCGGGCACGGTCGAGGTCGAGATCCCGACAGCATTCGAGCCCGCCGTCATCGCCACCACGCTGAGCCTTCCCCTTGCCGCCGAAGGCGAGTACAAGCTCGAGGCATCGCTTGTGATCTCCGGCAACGATGTCGACCGGACCGAGCTCCCGTTCCTGGTGGCTTCGGCCGCGAGGCCGAGCGCGCCGCGTCCCGAGATTCCGCGCTACCTCGCCGAGCGACTAGCCGACCTGCACAGCCTGCGCCCGGAAACATCCGGGCTCAGCTTCGCGCTCGAGAATCGCACGCGACCCGCCGTCCTTGTCGGGGTGACGGGGTTGCGCTTGGACGGCGTGCTCGTCACCGGGCACCAGCTGCAGATCGAGACGAACGCGGGTCTCGCGCCCCTGCCCAAGCGCCTGGACATGCCGCTCGGCCGTCGCCTCGTACTTCACGTGGTCACCGGCGAGCCCATCGGCTCGGGTGCGCACTCCCTAGAGGCGGACGTCACCGTGCCCGGGGTAGCGTCGGGCCGGCTTGTGATCGAGAACGGCGCCAACGCGCGTGGAGAAGCGTGACCACGATGGCATACTTTCAGGCTTGCGCAAGTCGACGCTCTACGAAGCTGATACCAATGCCGCGATAGGCGAGAAGGGAGGCCCACCACCCGCATGCCGACTGAATACGCAGTAATCATCCTGGCGGTGGCCGCCCTGATCACAGGCGGGCTCTATCTGATGACCCGCCGCCGGCGCAAGAAGAAGTCGGCGCCGCCGGTTCGCCCCGCGGCTCCCACCAATCAGACAGCCGGCGTCGCCGCCACATGGGCACCGCCCGTTCCTGCGCGGCCGGCGGTCGCGCCCACCATGGTCGCGCCGCCCCCTTTGTCGGGATGGGGCTCGCCCGCGTCGCCCGCCGTCGCGTCACCATCCTCGGCATCACCGAACTGGGGTGCGCCGTCTGCGTCGCCTGCTCCGGCGTGGGGCGCCCCGCCGGGAGCTCCTCCGGCTCCGCCGGCGCAGGCTGCCGCGGCTCCGACCTGGGGCGCACCCGCGTCTGCCCCGGCTGCGGGCGGCGCGCCGACATGGGGTTCGCCCGGGGTGGCCTCGCCGCCGCCGTCGGCGCCCGCGCCTTCTTGGGGTGCCCCCCCCGCGCCGCCTCCATCCGCTCCGGCGTCGCCGCCCGCGGCACCCGCTTCGCCGCCCGCCTCGGTTCCGGCTCCCGCCTGGGGCGCTCCCGCCGCAGCGCCAGAGCAGTCTCCGGCGCCCATACCGACCGCTCCGTCATGGAATCCGCCCGCGGCCCCTTCCTGGGATGCGACCTCCGCGGCGTCAGCCCCGCCCCCGGCTGCGGCTCCGCCTCTGAGCACCGCCGACTGGGCCGCCGCCCCGGCCGCGCCCCCGCCGCCGGCGACCGTTGCGCCGTCGTGGGACCCGCCGGCGAGCACGTCGACCTCCAAGCCACCGGCCAACACGGCCTGGGGCGAGCCCGCGTCGCCTGCGGCTTGGGACATCCCCAAGACCGAGGAACCGGCCGCGCCGCCCGCACCGTCGTGGAGCGCGCCTTCCGCATCGGCGCCAGACGCGGTGGGGCCGCCGGTCGACGTTGCGCCGCCACCCTGGACCGCACCTCCGCCCCCGGCCTGGTCAGGTGGTCCTGCCGCGTCCGCGTCAGCTGCCCCGTCGACGGACGAAGATCTCGCCGCGGGCGCTCAGGCTCAGCCAGAGCCCCCACCCGCGGCTTCCGACGGCGCCGACGTGGCGGCCACCATGATCGCTCCGCCGCCCATGAGCGGCTCGGAGGCGGAACGCGAACCAACCACCTTGATGCCTGCCTGGCAGCCGCCGCCGACGGCGCCGCCACCGCTGGCGGAGACGATCGCGATGCCGGCCAGGCCACAGCCGGCCTCCAGCGTCGCCGCCGGGCCGCAGGGCGAGCTGACGATCGAGACGGGACCGGACGCCGGCCACGCCCACCGCACCGGCGACCACGCGGTACGCATGGGGCGCTCGCCGGACAACGACGTGATCCTGCGCGACCCCGCGACCAGTGGGCACCACGCGAGACTCGAGCTTCGCGACGAGCAGTTCTGGATCGTCGATCTCGGCAGCACGAACGGCACGTTCGTGAACGGCGAGTCGATCCAGGAGAAGCAGCTGGGCCACGGCGACCGGCTGACCATCGGCCAGAACTCGATCCACTTCGCCCTTCTCGGAGCCTAGTGCCGGTCCGGTTCGTTAGGTAGCACGATGCGGTTACGTATCGCGTGGGCCACCGACCCAGGCCTGGAACGGGAAGAGAACGAAGACTCGGTCACGGTCTGGCGCAACAAGGCGGGGCTCGACACGCTCATCGTCGTGTGCGACGGCATGGGGGGACACGCCGCCGGCCAGCATGCGAGCTCGATCGCCGTGAAGACGGTTACCACGATCCTCGCCGAGGACGGTCAGGAGGGGCCCGAGGTCGAGCGCCTGAAGAAGGCCTGCAGGGAGGCCAACACCGCGGTCTTCAACGCCGCACGGGACAATCCCGACTGGTCGGGGATGGGCAGCACCATGGTGATCGCCGCCATCCGCTCCGGCGAGTGCGCGCTGCTCAATGTCGGCGACAGCCCCGCCTACCTCTTCCGTAACGGGTTCGCGAAGCTCATCTCGCAAGACCACTCCTGGCCGGCGGAACAGGTCAGGCTCGGTGTGATCAAGCCCGAGGAGGCGGCCAACCACCCGTTGAAGCACCGGCTGACGCGGGCGGTCGGCGTGTGGGAGCAGATCCAGCCGTTCACAGACAGAGTGAAGCTCGAAGAGGGCGATGCGGTGGTGCTGTGCAGCGATGGAGTCGAGACCGCCGGCGTGAGTGTCGAGGAGATGGGGAGGCTGCTGCTCAAGGACGGCAACCTCGACCGGGGAGCGGAGCGGGTGATCGAGCGATGCCGTGAGCTCGGCGCGCCGGACAACGTGACGCTTGCGGTCGCGCGCGTCGAAGTGGACGTGACGAAGACCGCCGTGCTGCCGAAGCTCAAGATCTGACCCGGTCCTCCGTGGGGCTTCGCCCGCCACCTCCCCATGAATGGGGAGGTGGCGCCTGTATCTAGTAGGCGCGGGCCAGCAGCTCTGAGACGTGCTCGACCTTCATCCTCGAGCCTCTCGCCCGTAATCCAGACTCCAGCTGCATCTGGCACCCGGGGTTCGCGACGGCGACGACGTCGGCGTTCGTCGCGAGGAGGTCGTCGAGCTTCTCCTGCAGGATGCGGCTCGACATATCGGGCTCGAGCGTGCTGTAGAGGCCGGCGGCGCCGCAGCATATGTCGGCGTGGCGCATCTCGACCCAGTCGACGCCGGGCATCGAGCGGATGAGGTCCCGGGGCTGCTTCTTGATCCGCTGCGCGTGGGCGAGGTGACACGCGTCCTGGTATGTGACCCGGAGCTTCATGTCTCGAGCCGGTGAAGGCAGTCCGATCTCCGCCAGCCACTCCGTGAGGTCTTTGACCCGGCCTTTGAGCTCGGGGTAGAAGTCCTTGAGGTGCGCGCCGCAACCCGCCGAGTCGACGACCAGCGCCTCGAAATCGCCGGCGCGATACGTCTTCATGTTCGCCTTGCGCAACGCGCTCGCACCGGCGAGGTCGCCGTTGTGCGCGAACAGGGCGCCGCAGCACCGCTCCGCCGGAGGAAACCACACCTCGCATCCCGCAAGCTGCAGCAGCCTGATCGCCGCGTCGTGCGACTGCGGGTAGAGGATCGGCATCACGCATCCGACCAGGAAGGCGACTCTATGCTTCTGGGCGCCGATCGCTGGCGCGACGTCTCCCGCGGGCCGGCGGAACTCTTCTCGCAGGCGCGGCAGCATGCGGCCTGAGCGGGCGATCGAGGTGAGGCCCAGCTTCTGGGCCAAGCGCGTGGCCGCGCCCGCGGCGCGCAGGCGGCCCGGATGACCGACGAGCTGCCGCAGGGCGAGGCGGCTCGTCCCCCGCTTGAGCGACGCGCGCCGCAGGTCTTCGACGTCGGCGCGGCCCGCTTCGATGATGCGGCCGTAAGGGACGCCGGACGGGCACACGCCCTCGCACGTTCTGCAGCCAAGGCAGAGGTCGATGTGCTCGACCTGCTCCTCGTCAAAAGCCATGGTCCCGCGCTTCCACTGCGTCATCAGGTAGATGCGGCCGCGCGGGGATTCGGTCTCCAGTCCGGTGACCCGAAAGGTCGGACACGCGTCGAGGCACAAACCGCAGTGGACGCAGGTCGCGAGGTCGTCGTCCGACAGGCGGCCGAATGGAGTCGTCAAACGACAAACCGGCCGGGATTCAAGACGTGGTCCGGATCGAATGCGTGCTTGAGGCGCCGCATGATGTCGATGGTCGGCGGCGGAGTGCCCCACGCGCCAACGTCGCGCATGAAATCATCAGGGGCGGCCATCATGACGAGACTTCCGCCGGCCGTTTCGGTCCTCGCACGCACCTCCTTCACCGAAGGCGTGTCGGATGCGATCGCCCAGTGCGCGACTCCGATACCTGGCGAGGCCCACCAGCCCGCGCCCCTGGGAAGCCCCTCGACCAGTCCGCGAAGTGCCGACCGCGGCGCAGCGATGCGAGCCCACCGCGCCGGCGCGCGCCCTGAGTGCCGCTCCCAGATCGAGTGGTCCTCGACCGGCCAGCCAAGGTCACGGACCACGCGATCGACCGCGTCACCGCTGCCGGTATAACGAGCCAGCACCCGGCCGTCGGAGAAGATCTCGAGGGCCGAGGGCGCGACAGGCATCGTCAGCGCCTGGTCGGCGGCGTCCCAACCCCCCTCGCTGCTGACCGTGACGTCGCGGAGAGGTTTCGGGAAAACCTTGAAGGACGCGGCGACGATGACGCCGAGCGAGCCGAGCGCACCGTAGTGCAGCTTCATCATGTCGTAGCCACTCACGTTCTTGACCACGCGGCCGCCTCCGCTGGCGAGCGTGCCGTCGGGCAGCGCGACGCGGATGCCGATGAGAAAGTCGCGCGGTGAACCGAAGCGCAACCGCAGGGGCCCGGTCCAGCCTGTCGCGAGCAAGCCGCCAATGGTGTGGCCCGGTGAGCTGAATGGGTCGAGCGGCAGGAACTGCGCGGACTTGGCGAGCTCGTGCTGCAGCGCCTCGAGCGTGATGCCCGCCTCGACGCTGACGACCATGTCCGCCTGCGAGTGCTCGATCACGCGGTCGAGCCGCGTCGTATGTAGCTCGACGTCGAGACGTTCGGGGGCTCCGCCCATTCCGCTCGCCCTGCCACCGCCGACCGGGACAACCGCCAGCTTCTGGCTCGCCGCGTCGTGCAGCCGGCGCGCGAGCTCGTCTGCGGTCGATGGCTTCTCGACTGCGACGGTGCTCACCACCACTTGGCCTCGATGGCCAGCCCGGTACGCCCTGCGAGGTGGACGGCCTTGCGCGATGGGTCGGGAAAAATCTTGCCCGGGTTCAGGATTCCGTTCGGGTCGAAGACATCCTTCACGCGATGCATGGCACCGAGGTCGTCCTCGCTGTAGATCCATGGCATGAAGGCGCTCTTCTCGAGGCCGATGCCGTGCTCACCCGAAAGCGCGCCGCCCATTTCGACAACCGCGCGCAGCATCTCCTCGCCCGCGGATTCCACCTGCTGCATGACGTCTCGGTCGCGCATGTCGAAAAGTATGTTGGGGTGTAGGTTGCCATCGCCCGCGTGGAACACGTTCGCGACAGGCAGCTTGTAGTGCTCGCCGATCTCGCCTACCGCCGACAGCACCTGGGGCAGGCGCGAGCGGGGAACCACGCCGTCGTGCAGGTAGTAGTTGGGCTTGATCCGGCCGAGCGCGCCGATCGCGCCCTTGCGGCCCGCCCACAAAAGCTCGCGCTCGGCCGGCGTCTGGGCCTCGCGCATCGCGTAACCGTGGTTCTCGGTCAGGATCTTGCCGATCGCAGCGGTCAGCTCCCGTGTCGTGTCCGCAGTCCCGTCGACCTCGACGAGGAGCACCGCGCCGGCGTCCGTCGGGTACCCCGCGTGGTAGTGAGCCTCAACGGCGCCGACGGTGACGTTGTCCATCATCTCGAGCGCCGCCGGCACGATGCCGTGCCCGATGACCGCCGAAACCGCCTGGCTTGCGGTCTCGATGCTGGGGAAGGCAGCCAGCATGGTCGCGATGCTAGGCGGGATCCGCAGCAGCCTGACCTTGATCTTCGTGATCGCGCACAGCGTGCCCTCTGAGCCGACGAGCACACCGCAGAGATCGAGACCGACGCGATCCGGCGCGTCGCCGCTGACCCAGTGCACGCTGCCGTCCGCGAGCACGATCTCCATCCCGAGCACGTGGTTGGTGGTGACGCCGTAGTAGAGGCAGTGCGGGCCGCCTGAGTTCTCGGCCGCGTTGCCGCCGATGGTGCACGCCTTCTGGCTGGAAGGATCGGGGGCGTAGAAAAGGCCCTGCTGCGCGGCGACGAGGGAAAGCTCCTGGTTGACGACGCCGGGCTCGACGATCGCGGTCTGCGCGACGGGATCGATGTTCAGGATTCGGCGCATGCGGGTGACCTGGAGCGCGATGCCGCCGCGGATGGTCACCGCGCCTCCGGAAAGCCCAGTGCCCGCGCCGCGGGGCACGACCGGGATCTTGTGCTTGGCGGCCACCTTGATCACACCTGCGACGTGCTCGGTGGTCGATGCGAGCACCACCGCATCGGGCATCGCTCCCTCGATCGAGCCGTCGCGCTCGAAGATGCGGAGGTCGTTGGCGGAATCGATGACCGCTGCTCGGCCGACGATGCGGCGCAGCTCTTCGGCGACCTGGTTGGGCAGCCCCATCAGGCGATCGGCGCCTCCAGCTCGGGGTTGCGTTCGAAAGCTTCGAACCGCCGGGTCATCGCTCCGGGAAAGCCCGGCGCCTCAATTGCCGGCGCGCCGACGATAAGCAGGTCGAGCCATTTCTGACACTCCTCCTCGGACGGCAGATGGTCAACACGCTCGAAGACGACCTCCTGGATCCGGCTGTGCGGCGAGACCTGGATCGTGTACCAGACCGAAAGACCTTCCGGTGTGATCGCGCGGTGCGATTCATCGACCTTGCGATTGATGGGAAGGCGTAGCGGCTTGGCCTCAGCCGCGGCGCGGAGGCGTGCCGCCTCGCTCGCAATGTCCATCGACAAGTCCACTTTAAACTCGAACTGGTGACAGGCCTTAAGCGGGTTCAAGCGGCGTTGGCGATGGGCGTCGCCGACCGGCCCCCGGTTGGCGCATGGGGTCACACGTATCGTCAGGAATGGTCGGCGAGCGACCTCGCCGCCGTCACCATCGAACGCGCCCGTCGATTTGGTTGGGACTTCGTCAAGTTTCAGCCGCGCGCGAGCTGCTTCGCCGAAGCCTTTGGCTCGGTCTATCACCCAGCGGGGCATCGCCTGCGCGCGCCAATCCTCATCAAGCCTGCGGTGCCGGACCTCGAGTCGTGGTCATCGGTGCAGCTCGTCGACCGCAAAGCACTCGATGACCAGGTCGAGTCGATCGGCACCGTCGCGCGCGAGTTGGGCCGCGACGTGCCGGTGATCCAGACGGTGTTCAGCCCGATCACAGTCGGCGGCTACCTCGTCGGCAAGTCGCAGGCACGTGTTGTCCGCGAGCTGCGCAAGCACCCCGAGATCGTCGGCCCCGCCCTCGACAGGGTCGCCGCGGCGCTCGTGGACTTCAGCCGGCGTTCCCTCGAAGCCGGCGCGGCGGGCATCTTCTACGCGATCTCGGGTTACGCGGGACGCAAGGTCATGCCGGAGGAGGTCTATCGAGACGTGGTGCTGCCATACGACCTGGCGGTGCTCGAGGCTCTACCCGGGAGCGCATGGTTCAACGTCCTTCATTTATGCGGCTCGAATCTCAACTTCGGCCTGGCACGGGACCTGCCCGCGCAGGTGGTCAGCTGGTCGGTCCACAACCAGGGCAACCCGTCGCTGGCCGAGGGCCAGAAGGTCGCGGGCCGCGCCGTGATGGGTGGGCTGAGCCAGCGCGAGACGCTGGTCTATGGACCGCCGCCAAGGATCGCGGCCGAAGCCCGCGCCGCGGTCAAGGAGACGGCGGGCCGCGGGTTGCTGCTCGCGCCGGGATGCTCGGTGCCTCCGCGTGTGCGCGAGGTGAATCTCGAGGCGATGGCCTCGGCGATCGCCGCATGAGCAAAGTCGAGGGTCTGGCCGAGATCGTCTTGTGGGTCGCCGATATGGAGTCGGCACTGGAGTTCTACCGGGACCGGTTTGGCCTGGAGCTGATGTCACCTCCGGAGCTGCCCAACAAGTTCTTGATGGTGGCCAAGCCGGGCGGGATCCCGGAGATGATCGTGCTGGTCCCGCACCCACATGGCCCGGACTATTTCCCGCGGCACAAGGAAAAGAGGGTGCTGCACCACCTCGCGTTCCGCGTCGACCGCCGGTCCTACGACGAGCTGGAAAACGGATTCATCGAAGCCGGCATCGAGGTCCGGCACGGAGTGCACCCCGTGCTGAAGGGCGTGCGCACGTTTTACGTTGACGACCCGGACGGAAACGAGGTCGAGGTGATCGGCCCGGCCTAGGTGACCTGGGGCTTGGCCTCCGCGGAGGGTTGCGGTGCCCGGTTTCCAAGCGCGACACCCACCCCGATGAGGAGCAGGACGGTGCCTGCGATGAGGGTCCCCGGCTCAGGCAGGTGGATGCGAAGCGCGGAGTCGAGGGAGTAAGCGCCGGGTCCGATGAGGGCGATCGCCGCGATCGCGGCGAGGATCGAGAGGTTGAACTCGTAGCCGCCCTTGGTGGTCCAGAAACCCTTGGGCCAGTGGACCAGCGCGATCGCCACGAGCATCGACCCCGCGATGGCGAGACTGGGCAGAGGCGTCAGGAGCCCGACCGCGAGGCCGATCCCCCCGAGCAGCTCCGCGAGGGCCGACATCCAGGCCCACGGGACCGCGGGCCGGATGCGCATTCGGTTCATCGCGCCGACCCAGCCGTCCATGCCGGGGCCGCCCCACCAACCGAACAGCTTCTGTGCGCCATGGGCCGCCAGGGTGAGGCCGATGACCAACCGAAGAATCAACAGCCCTAACGCAACCATCTGGTGTTCACCCCTGCTCCCGAGTACCGCCCCAGGCGAGTCTGTATTCCCCACGATAATCGGCTCATGACGAAGGTGGCGGTGGTCACGGGCGGAGGGAGTGGGATCGGGCGGGCCGCCGCGATCGCGCTGGCGCGTGAGGGATACGACGTCGTCGTCGTCGGTCGCCGGCTGGACAGGCTGGAAGAGTCGGTGTCGCTCGCGGGACAAGAAAACCTTCGCCTGATCGCGGTTCCTGCCGACGTTGGCGACCTCGCGTCCGTGCAGTCCGTCTTTGCCGGCGTCAAGGCCCAGTTCGGTCGCCTGGACGTCCTCTTCAACAACGCGGGCACAACCGCGCCGGCAATTCCGATGGAGGACCTAAGCATCGAGCAATGGAACCGGGTGGTCGAGACGAATCTGACCGGCGCGTTCCTCTGCACGCAGCAAGCGTTCAAGTTGATGAAGAGCCAGGATCCTCGGGGCGGCCGGATCATCAACAACGGTTCGATCTCGGCGCACGCACCGCGCCCGAACTCGGCGCCCTACACCGCGACCAAGCACGCGATGACGGGGCTGACCAAGTCAACATCGCTCGACGGACGGCCGTACGACATTGCGTGCGGACAGATCGACATCGGCAACGCCGCGACCGACCTGACCGAGCCGATGAAAGTTGGCGTGCCGCAGGCAAGTGGGGCGATCGAGGTCGAGCCCCGGATCGACGTCGAGCACGTGGCGCGGGCGGTCGTGTTCATGGCCAGCCTTCCACTCGATGCCAACGTTCAGTTCGTGACAGTGATGGCGACGAAGATGCCTTTCATTGGCAGGGGATAGCGGGCCGATAGACTCACGGCGAGGGGCCCGTAGCTCAGTTGGTTAGAGCGGCCGACTCATAATCGGCTGGTCGGTGGATCGAGGCCACCCGGGCCCACCCATTTTCGAGTTCACTTCGGGCCTCCTCGGTGGTGCCGACCGCCGTCGGCGGGCGGCCTGACAACAATTCTGACAACAGTTTTGTGGTCAGCGAACACCCAGCCTTGACGTCGGTGTCAGCTGGTGCGGCCCCTCCCGAACGGACTCCCCGTACGGAGGCCATAACTAATGGTCCGGGTCGGAGTTAGGGCCTACATGAGGGGCTTGATTCTCGGTGTCGTGCTGATCCTCTCCGCTTGCACCAGCTCCTCCGCGCCGAGGGCACAGTCCTCCTTCCAACCGAGCGCAACGCCGACACCGATCGCAATGACACCAACCCCGACCGCCGGCTCTCCGTTGATGTGGGCGGCACCGGTGCGCGTCGACCATCAGCCGTCGTTTGGGGGCACGTCGCTGTCAGACGTGTCATGTCCCAGCAGCGGCCTCTGCTTCGCTGTGGACAACGCGGGCAACCTGGTCGCCTCCAGCAACCCCACCGGTGGGGTGGCCGCATGGACGGTGACCAGGGTAGACGGCTCCAACTCCCTGTTCGGCGTGTCTTGCCCCAGCGGCAGCTTCTGCGCCGTGGCGGACAACGCGGGCAACGTGGTTACC
This sequence comes from Chloroflexota bacterium, assembly GCA_005882115.1. Taxonomy (GTDB): domain Bacteria; phylum Chloroflexota; class Dormibacteria; order Dormibacterales; family Dormibacteraceae; genus 40CM-4-65-16. The sequence continues at coordinate 1,775 of VBEG01000020.1, read as the reverse complement.
TCCAGCAATCCCACCGGAGGGGCTGCGGCCTGGACAGTGACCAAGGTCGACTCCGGCTCGCTGCGAGACGTGTCCTGTCCCAGCAGCAGCCTCTGCGTCGCCGTGGACTTCGCGGGCAACGTGGTCACGTCGAGTAACCCCACCGGCGGTGCGGCGGCATGGAAGGTGACCAAGGTGGACAGCTCCAACTCCCTTTCAGGCGTGGCCTGTCTCATCAGCGGCCTCTGCGTCGCCGTGGACGAAGTGGGCAACGTGGTCACCTCCAACAACCCCACCGGGGGGGCGGCGGCATGGAAGGTGACCAAGGTCGATGGCTTCAACTCCCTGTCCGGCCCATCCTGTCCCAGCAGCAGCCTCTGCGTCGCCGTGGACGTGAACGGCAACGTAGTCACCTCCAGTAACCCCACCGGGGGGGCGACGGCATGGAGGGTGACCAACGTGGATGGCTCCAATGCTCTGACAGGCGTGTCCTGTCCCAGCAGCGTCTTCTGCGTCGCAGTGGACGGTAGCGGTAACGTGGCCACCTCCAGCAAGCCCACTGGGGGGGCGGCGGCATGGACGGTGACCAACGTGGATGGCTCCAACTTACTGGCCGGTGTGTCCTGCCCCAGCATCACCCTCTGCGTCGCCGTGGACACCGACGGCAACGCTAACGCGGTGACCTCCAGCAACCCCACCGGGGGGGCGGCGGCCTGGACGGTGACCAATGTCGACGGCTCCACTGCTCTGGCAGGAGTGTCCTGTCCGAGCAGCAACCTCTGCGTCGCCGCGGACCGCGGCGGCAACGTGGTCGTATCCGGCAACCCCACGGGAGGGGCGGCGGCCTGGACACTGACCCACGTGGACGACTACTTCCTGAACGGCGTGTCATGTCCTAGCGGCGGCTTCTGCGCCGCCGTGGACGAACTCGGCGGCGTGGTCACATCTAGCAGCCCCACCGGAGGGACAGCGGCCTGGAAGGTGACCCGCGTCGACGGCTCCAACTCCCTCGACGCCGTGTCGTGTCCCAACAGCGGTCTCTGCGTCGCAGTGGATCAGAGCGGCAACGTAGTCACCTCCAGTAACCCCACCGGAGGCGCGGCTGCATGGAAGGTGATCCATGTGGACGCCTCCAACTCATTAGCCGATGTGTCCTGTCCCAGCAGCAGCCTCTGCGTCGCCGTGGACGGCCGCGGCAATGTGGTCACCTCCAGCAACCCCACTGGGGGGGCGGCGGCCTGGAAGGTGACCCACGTGGACGGCACCAACTCGCTTTCGGGCGTGTCATGTCCCAGCAGTAACCTCTGCGTCGCCGTGGACGGTAGCGGCAACGTGGTCACGTCCGGCAACCCCACCGGGGAGGCGGCAGTTTGGACTGTGACCAAGGTGCACGGCATGCTGGCTGTACAGCCTGGTCTCGGTGATTTTGTGACGCCGCGACTGTCCTGTCCCAGCAGCGGCGTGTGCGTCGCCATGGACGCGAGCGGCAACGTGGTCACCTCAAGCAACCCCGCCGGTGGGGCGACGGCCTGGACACTAACCAATGCAGGCGTGGACGCTTTCAACTACGTGTCAGGGGTTTCCTGTCCAAGCAGCGGCCTCTGCGTGGCCGTAGACCGCAGCGGCAACGTGGTCACCGGAACCTAGGTGGCGACCACGACGACGACTGCGGGGTCGAGCCGAGTGCCTTGGTGTGGGATCCGCTGAGAAGCTCGGCGCACTCGCAGCATGCCGGCGATGAGGTCCATTTCACCCCACTTGAGCCCAAGGGCTTCGCCCTCGCGGACGCCTAGCGC
>VBEG01000028.1 GCA_005882115.1 Chloroflexota bacterium | reverse complement strand
TCGATGCCGCCCCCTCGAACGGACGCGTCTATTTGACGACCGGAAAACGTGGCAACGGCTGGCCTTTTTTCAGCGTGTCAGACAACGGCCCAGGAGTATCCGATGAAAATCGCCACCATCTTTTCGAGCCACACTTCACCACGAAGGAAAGCGGGACCGGACTTGGGCTCTTCATGTCTTATGGAATTGTCAGAGAACATCAAGGCCAACTAATTTACGAAGGGAATCGCCGCGGCGCGGTCTTCACTGTCGTTCTTCCGCCATACGTCGGCTGATCCGCGACTGTCATCCGCCTCCCTGAGCCATTGCCCAACAGCGGTTGGGGTACATGTTCAGAGTAGCCGAGTCGCGGTAGCACTGCCTTTATGCGTTATCGGCAATCGCCCGCAGGGAAGATCCCTCCGTTGGCGCTCAGACTGCTGGGTATATCGAACACTTTGCGCATCCCGCCGGATTGCGTGTAGAGGTAAAGGCCCAGGCCGTTGCCAAACCAAAAACGATCAAACGAACGCGCAGCGGGCGAAAGATCGATCACATCGACATGTGGGCCAGCGAATCCGAGGCCGCCGCTGTATATGAGCATGCCCTGTTCGCCGGGTTGAACGACCTGCCTGATCTCGCCTGGGCTGTGGAACTGGGGGCCGGACGCAACATTCACGATGGGCGAGCCCGTCGGGCTCAGCCCGCCGATCCACACCTCTGTACCCGGGCGGTAGTACCAAATTGTCTCGGCCCCACTGCCGAGGTCGACTCTGACGATGCTGTTGAACTTTTGCTCGGGGAAGGGGGCTGTAGGCGGCGATGGATCGCGAGGATCTGTTCGGCCGACCCAGGCGTAGCCCCCGCGAACCATCATTACCCCGGGCATCGGTGCGAGCTTGATGGCGGTGGCCGAGGCTAGATCCAGTCGCCAGATATCGGTCCCATCGTTTCCCGCTACGTTCACGAGGAAGAAGACACTGGAACCATCGAAATCAGTGACCTGTGGTGTTCCCGCCAGAGGTCCATGAGTCGCCACGGCAAATTGAGCCTCCGTCCCTTGCGCAACGTCGACGACGTGAATGGTCGTCTGGTCGTTGCCACTCGCGTATGCATAACGGGTGTGGTCCGGCGTCAACTGCGATGCAGCGGCCGGGATCCAACGTCGAAGAGACGCGTCGTATGACGGTGCGTGAGTTCCTGATTGAGGATTGCCGTACAGAATCGGCATCGTGTCGGTGGCCAGGTCCGCGTAATCCCAGCGCGCGCGAATCACACCGCTGGAGTCCGGCCTGAAGACCGGTGCAAGAACCGCCGGCGGCTCCGTGAAGCTCACGAAACCGCCTACGTATGTGGCGGAGTTGTTTGCGAGGTTCTGCGTCAATGTCACGACCGGCAGCTGGCACGTGCCGTCCACGGTGCCCAACTGGAGATCGCTCGGGCTCGGCGTGGAGCTCGGATTCGAGCTCCCGGACGGAGACGGCTGTGCCGCGTTCGACGAGACCATGGCTGTGGGCGATGTCACGGCGCCCTGAGGGTTCGAGGTCGTGCACCCGATGACAACGACAGCGGCGACAAGGGTGATCGGAGGCTTCATTAGCTGTCGAAACGGCCCGTTTGAGCAGTCAGTTACGGCGCTCGGGCACTGGATCGCGCTTACGTTCACACGTTGGGGTTGTTTGTCCGACGCCATCGCGAATCGATGAGTGCTGCGCCTCATATGGCAAACAGTCGCGCGCGAGCATCAGGGCCAACTTTTGTTCGAAGGCAATCGCCATGGGGCCGTGTTCACCGTGGTTCTTCCGCGGTTCGAACGCTCTGTGAGTCGCGGCTAGTTCGCGGGCGAGGAGGCTGATTTCGGCATCGTTGCGGCAGACGCTTGGATATCGGTGCAGCTCGGGCAGCGACCGTGCATACCGCCCATCGGATCGAGATGCCAGCAGCTCTGGGCGTGTCCGCGCCCGCAGATTGCACAAGGGGGCGCAGCAACAAAGGATGCAGCCAGCAGGCGCGCGGCCCGACCCACACCCGGCCGCTTGGGTCGGGAAGCGGTTGACATCACACGCTTCCATTGTCCGCTGGCGGTACAGCACGATCCGCGACCCTGTTGGGCGCTTGACCGTCTGGGCCAACGGACCATGGCGTTTGCGGGCGCTGCACGCGCTCTTCGTCGATATCGAGGTCGACGCGCTCGTTGAAAAAGGCGATCAAGTTCTCGATTTTGGGGCACTCCGGAATCGGCGATCTGTACGACCAGGCGAGGTCGGCGTGGAGTGTTCCCCCAAGACGAACGGACCAGTAGGATGCGACACCCTTATAGGGACAGCGTGAGATCGTGTCGCTTGATTCGAGCAGGTCCATCCTCACATCGAGCATTGGGATGTAGTACCGGACAGGCAGGCTGGTCTCGAACAGCAGGCGTGGTCTGCGCGTCTCGGCGACGACTTCGCCGCCCACGCTCACCTTTACATGGCGCGACGAGTTAAGAACATCGACGCGGTGATAGGGATCCCGCGGGTGGACGAACACCTCATCGTCCTCTTCAAACCATGCGTCCATCATTTGCCAGCGAATAACTGCCAGCCCAACCAGCGGCTCCAAGCCGGGTGGTGGCTGAGGGAAGGTCCACACCGCACCGTCGCGAACCTGTCCACCGGCCGCGACAGTCCACTGTTTCACCTCGCCAACAGCCGGCATGGTCGAGGCGATTCCGGATTCGTGCAGTAGCTCCCATCGCACGTCGTCCCGGGGGAAGGCATACGCGTTGAAGGGCGGCGGCAAATAGAGGAGCTGAGCCCGCCGGCTGTCCGCAACCGTAATGCCTCCGAGCCTAGCTCGCACGCGTCGCTCCGTCGGCTCCAGGCGCACGCGTCCCCCGCGCGCAACCCACATCTGGAACCTGGCTTCGAGCTTCGCTTCTTGCATCGTTTTACCCACGCTGTGCGGACCAGTTGGCCCAAAGGGTACTCCATGAGCGGCGCCAGAGCCGCGCCTCCAAACGTGACCCGCCTGAGGTCACGTCGGAGCCGATCTTTGGGCCGCCAGGTGGACAAGGTCCGACTCATACAGGAGGTCGCCGTGCGCTGGCATCAAGGTCAGCTTTTGTTCGCGGGTACCCGCCGAAACGCCGTGTTCACCGTTGTACTGTCGCCCTCCGCCGGCTAACGTCGGTTCGCTTTCCCCACGGAGCGGTCTTCACCGTCACACTTCCACCTTTCGCCGGCTGAGCGGCCTTGTGCGATCCAATCAGCGCCCCGTCAGAGGCGTGGCTGTTTACGCCTGCGGCTCGAGTCGTGCTTGACGTCAGGTCGTACGCTCAACCCACTGCGCCCGCCACGCCGGTGGGTCGAAGGGGGCACCATAAACCTCAGTCGTCTTGGCGATTTTGCCCGAACGCAACTCAAGGAGCGCCATTACCTGCCACGTCCTGCCGTCGGGGTATCTGGCGGAACCGACGAGGGTGTAGATGTCACCCGTCCCTTCGATTCGCAGGATGTTGAAACTTGGGCCTAGCACCCATTTGTCCTCGCTGCCGACAACCTTGGCCGCGGCACCCTGCGGAAGACCGCCCGGATAGCTCTCATGGGCCGCGCGAAAATTGTCCCAACCGCGGATCCGTTCGCCCGACTGGGGGTAGTCGACGACCATGTCCCGATTGCATACCTCGGCCTGCAGGTCGAGATCACGGGCGATAAGAGCCTTGACGTATTGCTCAACGACCTCACGGTTTGTCTTCGGAGTCATTACTCACGTCCTCCTGTGCCGTAAGCGATAGCAACGTTGACGGAATGGTATAGACCTCAATTGGTGGGTGCCGGCTCGGGAATCGCCCGTCGCTGGGTGCCTCAGATGGCGGGGACCGATCTGGAGGTGTACTGCGTTATCAGTTCCGTGACGTGGTAATTACCCGCCACCCCTCTCCCAGCAATGGGAGAGGGCTGCCTCCTCCTTGCTAGGCATTCGTCCCGGTCCAAGGGCGCAATGACGATTGCGGCTTCGTTCCCAACCGCGTAGACCTCCATTCGGAGGGACGCGAAATGGCAATTTTCGACAGGCTTGTAGCGCTGTTTAGGACCATATCAACGCGGCGACGTCTCCACTGGGTCGAAATTTCCGTGGAGCGCGCCTGGAGTCGAGACATGGCCCCGCGGCTGTTTGACCTCGGCAAGTCCTAGGGATGGCACGGGTCCTGATCCGCCGGGGGACGGTCGTGGCCCGCTCGCGGCACGATCAAGCTGGTGTGCGTGAAAGCTTGAGCCCAGGGCGGGTGTCGGATTCGTTGAACCAACCCGCCACAGCTTCACGGCGACGCCGCCCCGAAGGTCCCTCAGCTGCCGTGCGAGCCGACTAGGAGGCGTCCTAATCGATTCGTCGGGTTTCTAGGTAGACGTAACGCCACCAGTCGCGCTCGACCCCGGCCGAAGACCCTGGGGACCGAGGAAACCGGCCGAGCCACCACACTAGGAAACCTTGCTGGGTGCCACCCCACGTGCTGGAGTTGATCACGGTGCGGTGCCCGGTCAGGTCGGGAAAGTTTGCCCAGTCGTCAGCGTCCGATATGACCGGCAGGTCACGGTCGTACTGGTAGTGGCAGTAGGCGTTGGGGGGAAAGTGCACATTGCCCGCATGCGTCATCGCAGCGTCCACCTCGGGATGCGTGGCGTCGGGCTGCGCAGGGCAGGCGAAGTCCTGGCCGTAACGTCCGCGCTGCCCGTCGAAACGATCCCAGATCCCAAAGCCAATGCCGGCTTGTATCAGCCCTTCGGCGCGGTGGCCCAGGTCGTGCAGCATCTCCGGCTCGCCCCGCTCGTAGCTGAAACCCATCACGACAAAGGGGTTGCGAACGGCCGGGCACAGGGTCTGCGGGGACACCAGCTGCCATTCGAGATAGCCAAACCAGGGTCCTCCCCAAAGCCAGACCTCATCGACGCGACCCTGCCGGAGGGCATCGCATGCACTCCCTGAGCGGCGGTCGAAAACCGTGTTGAGCACCGCGCCATAGTCGATCAGCGCCTTGCAGTAATCGGGCGGGGTTTCGACGAAGCACCCCTGGTAGTTCGCGTTCGTGAGGCGAAACCCATTCGGCTTCTCGGGGTAGGAGCGGATTACCGATGTGTGCACCAACCGGTGGGTGACGATGCCGGCGCTCGCAGTCGCCACGTCGCCGATGTACTGCGTCTGCAGCGGGACGGGGTCATTCCAGCCTCGGGCGATGGTGAGCGGGAGACCATCGTCCATCAGCGGGTCGAAGTCCAGGACTTCTACTCCGGCACGAATGTGCTCGCGTCCGGAAGATGCCTCAGCCGTGGTGGCTGACACGCCCAAGCAAACGAAGGTCGTCAGCCCAAGGACGGAAGCCACCGCTGTCCGCGGCCTGCCAGTCATGCGCCTCTTTTGAGTCTGCGCCCGCAAAACGCTGTCTCATATAGGACTTTCGCCTACATCGACAACAAGACGGCGCGATTCTAGTGTCGCTCTTGAGCCATTCGGCGGCTGATCGCCGCCGCGAGATCCTCCAGCTCGACCGGCTTGACCATGTAGTCGAACGCCCCGAGATCCTCCGCGATGGCTCGGGATCCAGGGTCGGCTGCGCCAGTGACGACGATCGGCCGCGCCGCCCGGAGCGCCCCCCGCTGCGCCGCATCGAGGGACGCCGACAACCCCAGGTCGAACACCACCACCTCGCGCGGCCTCAGCGCTCGGAGGCGACCCGCTGACTCTGCCTCGTAGCCCAATCGTCGAAGACCTCTGGCTGTCAACTCCGCCAGCCGATCATCGTCGTCCAGCACGAGGACCGGGACGATCGCGAATGCGGCCGCCTCTACCGCTCCTAACAGCTCCAGCGCCTCACCGAGGTCGCCGACGAGCCTATCCGCCGGCACCGGTTCGCCATCGGTCTGAGCGAGCTCGAGCTCGGCCCGGGCCCTCGCCAGCGCCGACCGCAGGCGGTGCAGCGCCCCCGCGAGCTCAGTTCTGGACGACGAACCGGTATCCGATCCCACGGACCGTCTCTATCCATCCGGGCTCCCGCAGCTCGCGGCGGACCTGGTGCACCGCCTGCTCCATGCTGTGCTCAAAGCCCGTATACGAGCTGCCCCACACCCGCTCCAGCAGCTCGGACCGCGGCACCACCTCGCCGGACCGATTGGCCAACAGCTGGAGCATCAGCAGCGGCCTGCGTTCGAGCTTGAGGTGCCGGTCACCCAGACGCGCCTCTCCCCGAAACGCGTCGACATGAAGCCGCCCGCGCACCACAGCGCCCGGCGCTGACGCTCGCTCGCGCAACGCGCCTCGGACCCGGGCGAGCATGACCTGGCGGTCGGTGCCTTTGACGATGTAATCGGTCGCGCCGCGCTCGATGCCGACCACCTGATCTGCGGGTGAATGCCTGGCGCCGGTGAGGATGATCACTGGAAAGGCGATCCGCTCACCGCCGGAACGAAGCGAATCGAGTACCTCGGGCGCCTCCATGTCCGGCATCTCGTAGTCCAGCAACATCAGGTCCGGCGACCCCAGGCGCACTCGCTCGAGGGCTTCCGTGCCGCTTCCCGCCACGTCGACTGAATATCCGGCCCGACGCAAGATCTCAGCAGTCAGCTCCGCCGTGCGCGGCTCGTCATCAACCACCAGCAACTTGGCGGTCATGCCTCCAATCCCCGCCGCAAAGTAACAGGTTCAGGGTTTCTTGAGGAAACGCTGAGCCAGGGCTGAGGTCAGGACGTCCAGCTCTGCATAACCTGCCTGACATGGGCCAGCTCCCAGACCTACAAGACGCCAGGCGCCGGCTGGGACTGGCCCTCAGCGCCGTCTGCCACGACCGCTGGGTGCTCGGCTATCTGCGCCACGGCTCGATGCATCCGATCACCGGTTCAGAGGTCTCGCCCCGCTTTCTGCACGGCCGCCCGCTGATGGCGTTGGCGCGACGCGCGCTGTACGAAAAGCGACCCCTGGTCCTCAATTCCGTATTTGAAAAGCCGGGGACCGCGAACAGCTATGACTGGGAGCTCGACTGGCCCGCCCTTCTTTACACGCCGATCGGCGAGATCGGTCGGCAACCGATAGGACTGCTAGTCATCGGCTGCCGGCAGGACCACTGGTACTCGGAAGAGGATGTCGCGTACGCGCACACACTCGGCTGCAGCCTTGCTCCTCTCGTCGCGGCGCTGAAGCGGCCGCTGAGCCGGCTCAAGGAAGACGAGGGCGAAGTCCTCCAGCTTCTGAGCTACGGGCTCTCATCGTCCGAGATCGCCCGCGCAGTCCGCACCGACGACCGACACGCCCGCGCGCTGGTCGATCGGGTGACCAAGAAGATGCAATCGGTCACCGCGGATGACCTGACCTTTCCGATCGTGGAGATGAAACGGCGAGCTTTTCGGATATGACCTGGAACGGAACCGGGGACTAGTTCGGACCAAAAAGGAACACCGTTGTTCCTCGGCCTTCCGTGCTGACAACCTCGAGCCGGCCACCGATTCCAGCGGCCCGCTCGCGCATGCCCATCAGCCCGTAGCCTGACGGTCCGACCCCGGCGAATCCTCGGCCCTCGTCCGAAACCTCGATCAAGAACGGACGCGCCGCAAAGCCCATCTTCACGCGACAGATCGTGGAGCCCGAGTGACGCCTTACGTTCGTCAACGCTTCCCGTACGACCTGCGCCACCACCTCTCGGTGGTGTGGCGACAGCATGTCTTCAGTGCCGTTGCTCGAGAGCTCGACTCGAATGCCGTACACGCGAGCAAATTCCCCGGCCTGGTGACGCACATCCCCGAGCACGCCATCCGGTCCGATCGCCGCCGGGCGCAGCTCGGCCAGCGATTCACGTACGTGCTTGAGGGATCGCTCAAGGATGTCGAACACGTTTTTTAGGGTTTCGTCGGGCTGCCCCTTTCGACTTTCCAGATAGACCTTGAACAATGAGATCGCGCCGGCAAGCTCAGTGGCGATTCCGTCATGCAGCTCCCGCGAGATCCGCGCGCGCTCCCGCGCCACTGCGTCCTCGACCGCCTGCTGGGCAAATGTGTCGCTGCGGCTTTGCGTCCGTGATCGCACCGGGCTCAACGGGCCGCCCTTCGCCGCGCGTACGACTGCATCAGGGCGATCGCAAGCGGATGGCTCAGCCAGCGCAGGAGGCGTCCATACGGCTGCCACAGGACGGCCGTTTCAGCGAGCGCCTCACGCAGCCGCTCTACGTCAGCATGCAAACGCGACTGCTCGGCGGCAAGGCGCGCAGAGAGATCCTGCGAGTGCCGGGCAATTCGCGCGCTCCAAATGCCTGCGAGCACCGTCTCGGCGACGATCACAATGGCCGCCACGACCAGCAGCCAGATCCCGATCCAGGCCAGGTCGGCGTCGGTCGGGGTCATTCTTTTCCGTCGCCCTCTTCAATCCCTGCGACCGGCGCAATCGCCACCACCTGGTCGTCCGGGGCAAGCCGCATCACGATCACACCCTGGGTCTGCCGCCCAATGCGCGAGATGGCACCGACCGGCGTGCGCAGCACCATCCCACTGGCGCTGATCACCAGCACCTCTTCCTCCGGATCACTGACCACTCGCAACGCTGTGAGCTTGCCCACCCTGTCGGTGACTTTGAGCGTGAACACCCCTTGTCCCGCCCGATGTTTGACTGGGTACTCGGCCAGAGGCGTGCGCTTGCCGTAGCCGCGCTGTGTGATGACAAGAAGATCGCCACCCTCGACGACGGTGGCCATGCCGGCGACCGCGTCGCCTTTGCCGAACTTGATCCCGATCACGCCCTGCGTGTCGCGGCCCATGGCGCGGACCTCGGTCTCGCTGAACCGGATCGCCTTGCCGAGCTCGGTGGCGATGATCACCTCGTCCGAGCCGCTCGTCGGCGTGACCCAGTCGAGCTCGTCGCCCTCCTGCAGGTTGATCGCGATCAGGCCGTTGCGGCGCACGTTCGCGTACTCCGCCATGGCCGTCTTCTTGATGTAGCCGTTCTTGGTCACCATCAACATGTAGTGCGCCTCCGTGTCGGTCTCGGGGCGCACAAAGACGGCCGTGATCCGCTCGTTGGAGCCGATGTCGATCAGGTTGTTGATCGGCGTGCCCTTGGCCTGGCGCTCGCGTTCCGGCACCTCATGCACTCGCAGTTGGAAAACGCGTCCGCTCTGGGTGAAAAACAGCATCGACGCGTGCGTGTGCGTCGTCAGCAAATGCAGCGCGTAGTCCTCCTCTCGTGTCCCGCTCGGCGCGTCGCTGCCCGCGGTCGGCTTCGCGCCCTTGAGCCCCACACCGCCGCGTTTCTGCGCGCGGAAGACCCGAAGCGGCTGCCGCTTCGCGTAACCGCGATGCGTCAGGGTCACGACCACATCTTCCTTCGGGACCAAGTCCTCGGCGGAAAGGTCGATCGCTTCCTGGCCCGTGATCTCCGTGCGGCGGTCGTCGCCGTATTTCTTGACGACGTCGTCCATCTCTTCCTTGATCAGGAGGCGCACCTTCTGGTCGCTCGCGAGGATGCTCTCGAGGTAGGCGATCGTCTTGATCACCTGCTCGTACTCCTCGTCGATCTTGCCGCGCTCCAGTCGCGTCAGACGGCCCAGGGTCAGAGCCAAAACGGCCTTCGCCTGGCGCTCGCTGAGACCGAACTTCGTCTGCAGCTGGGTGGCCGCAACGTCCTGGTCGGCGGCGGCGCGGATCGTCTTGATCACCTCGTCCAGGTGGTCGAGGCAGATCTTGAGGCCCTCGAGGATGTGCGCCCGCTCCTGAGCGCGCTCGAGGTCGAACCGCGTGCGGCGAAGGATGACGTTGCGGCGGTGCTCGATGAAAAGCTGCAGGGCCTGTTTGAGACTCAAGACCACAGGGCGGCCGTCGACGATCGCGAGCATGATCACGCCGAAGGTTGTCTGCATAGTCGTGTGCTTGTACAGGTTGTTCAGGACGGTGAAGACCTGCGCCTCGCGTTTGAGCTCGATCACGATCCGCATCCCGTTGCGGTCTGATTCGTCGCGAAGGTCCGCGATGCCTTCGAGCCTTCGCTCCGAGACCAGCTCCGCGATCTTCGCGACGAGCGCTGCTTTGTTGACCGCGTAAGGCAGCTCGTAGACGATGATCCGCTCGCGGCCGTTTGCGGCCTGTTCGAGCGAGTGCCTTGCCCGGACGATTATCCGGCCGTGGCCGGTTGAATAAGCCGCCTTGATTCCAGTCGTTCCCATGATCACGCCGCCGGTCGGAAAATCGGGACCCTTGACGAAGGTCAACAGGTCCTCGGCCGTTGCGTCCGGGTTGTCGACGAGGTGCCTGACGGCCCCCCCGACCTCGCGAAGGTTGTGCGGTGGGATGTTGGTCGTCATACCGACCGCGATGCCCGAGGCGCCGTTGATCAACAGGTTGGGTATCCGCGCCGGCAGCACCGATGGCTCTTCCTCCGAGCCGTCGTAGCTCGGCACCATGTCGACGGTTTGCTTGTCGATGTCCGCCATCAGCTCGCCGGTGATCGCGGACAGCTTCGCCTCCGTGTAACGCATCGCGGCCGGCGGGTCGCCGTCGACGCTGCCGAAGTTGCCCTGGCCGTCGATCAGCGGATACCGGAGCGAGAACGGCTGAGCCATGCGCACCAGCGCGTCGTAGATCGCGCTGTCTCCGTGGGGGTGGTAGAGCTTCATCACGTCACCCACGAACGCGGCGGACTTCTTGGTTTTGGTGCCGCTTGTGGCGCCGGCTCGCTGCATGGCGTAGAGAATCCGGCGCTGCACCGGCTTCAGCCCGTCACGCACGTCGGGCAGGGCCCGGCTGATGATGACGGACATCGCGTACTCCATGTAGGAGGTCTGCATCTCCTCCTGGAGGCTCCGCGTCAGGATCGTGCCGGCTGCGTCGTCTGCCAACCCCTATTTACTCCTCGTACTTCGCCAGGACCACGACCGCGTTGTGCCCACCGAACCCGAAGCCGTTAGAGATCGCCACACGCACGTCGTGGCGCCGCGCCTGGTTGGGGACATAATCGAGGTCACACTCCGGGTCTGGATTTTCGTAATTGATCGTCGGATGGATGATGCCGCGGTTGATCGTGAGCAGGGTCGCGATCGCCTCCACGGCGCCCGCGGCGCCCAGCAGGTGGCCGATCATCGACTTCGTGCTGCTGATCGCGACCTTGCGAGCGTGCTCACCCAGTGCGATCTTCAGCGCCTTCGTCTCGCCAGCGTCGTTGAGTTGCGTCGACGTGCCGTGTGCGTTGACGTAGTCGACCTGGCTGGCGTCGATGCCGGCATCTTTCAGGGCGAGCGTCACCGCTTTGGCGGGCGCCTCGCCCGTCTCGTCGGGTGCGACTTGGTGGAACGCATCGTTGGTGGTCGCATATCCCAGGATCTCGCCGTAGATGCGTGCGCCGCGAGTGATCGCATGCTCGCGTGACTCGAGGATCAAGATTCCCGCACCCTCGCCGGGCACAAAACCGTCTCGATCCAGGTCGAAGGGCCGGCTCGCTTTCTCGGGGGCATCATTCCGCGTCGAAAGTGCGCGGATGGCATTGAACGACGCCAGGCCTACCTCGCACAACGAGGCTTCGCTCCCGCCTGCGAGCATCACGTCCGCGTCGCCGTGCTGGATCATTCGGGTCGCGTCACCCAGCGTCTGCGTCGAGGCTGCGCATGCCGTCGTGACTGTCGTGTTGGGACCACGGAGATGGAACTGCATCGCGACAGACGCGCCCGCCATGTTCGGAATGATCGTCGGCGCGTATAGGGGGTTCAGCCGGCCTTTGCTGAGAAATGAAGCCGCACCCTGCGTCATATCGTCGAATGCTCCGATCCCGGTGCCCATCGCCACCCCGACGCGAAAGTCATCCTCCTTGGCGAGGTCCAGGCCCGAATCCGTCAGCGCCATCCGCGACGCCGCCACCGCCATCTGCGAGAAGCGCGCCATACGCTGGGCAGCCTTTCGCTCGATGTAGTCCTGCGGATCGAAGGTATTGACCTGGCAGGCGAACTTCGTCGCGAGGCGGTCGGTGGGAAAGCGCTCGATGGGGCTTGCGCCGCTGCGACCCTCGATGAGCCCGTGCCAGTACTCCTCGAGGTCCTTGCCGAGCGGGTTGACCGTCCCCATCCCGGTCACGACGACGCGGGTCTGACCATTTTTGGCGGCAGGCCGCTTATGGATGGGACTTACTGAATTCATGCCCTCCCCACCTCCGCTCGAATCTTACCGACGAGCTGGTTCTCGATCGCGTCGCGTGTAACCCGGATCGCGTTCTTCATCGCCCGCGCGTCGGATCGCCCGTGAGCCACTACCGCGACCCCGTCGATGCCCAACAGAGGCGCACCGCCGAACTCCCGCCAGTCGATCCGGTCGCGGATCTGCCGCACGCCGGGTCGGATCAGCAATCCTCCGAGCATGCCGGACAGCGTTTTGGGAATCTCCTCGCGCAGCGTACGGAAGAGGAAATCGGCTGTCGCCTCCGCCATCTTGATCGCCACGTTGCCCACGAACCCATCGGCCACGACGACGTCCGCGCGCGCACCATAGATGTCCTTCGGCTCGACGTTGCCGATGAAGCCCGCCAGTGATCCCTTGAGCAGCCTGGTCGTCTCGCGAACCCGTTCGTCGCCTTTGCCCTCCTCTTCTCCGTTGCTGAGGAGCGCGATGCGCGGCTCGGGCAGGCCAAGCATCTCTCGGGCGTAGACGGCGCCCATCGCGGCGAACTGCGCCATGTACTCAGGTTTCGAGTCGACATTGGCGCCGACATCCAGGAAGTACGCAAAGCCTTCCTGTGTGGGAACGATGGACCCGAGCGCGGGTCGCTCTACGCCTTTGATCCGGCCCTGGATGAACAGGGCAGCCGCCATCACCGCGCCGGAATTTCCCGCGGATGTCCAACCGTCCGCGCGCCCGTCCCTGCACAGCCGCGCGCAGACCGATATCGACGAGTCGGGCTTGTTGCGCACCGCCCGCGCCGGGTGCTCGTCCATCGCCACGACCTGCGTGCATGGCACGAGCTGCAGCCGCGGATGGCTGTCGAGGAGCGGCTGCACCGATGCGGGGATGCCGACGAGCGAGATGTCGATCCCATATTCGACTGCCGCCCGGGCGGCGCCTTTGACGATCTCCTCTGGCGCGTGATCGCCGCCCATGGCGTCGACCGCTATTCGCACAACGGACAGTCCTAGATGTCGAGGTTGCGGACGCTCTTGGCGTGCGCCTGGATGAACTTCTTGCGGGGCTCGACGTCAGGTCCCATCAACCTCTCGAACGTGTCGTTGACCGCCGCGGCGTCTTCGACCGTGACGCGAAGAAGGACGCGCGTCGCCGGATTCATCGTGGTCTCCCAGAGCTCCTCCGCGTTCATCTCGCCGAGACCCTTCATCCGCGCCGCCTCGGCGCCCTTGCCGAGCTGGCGCAGGGCCTTGTCGCGGTCGGCCTCTGACGAACACCAGACAACCTTCATGTTCTTGCCGGCGCCCTTTGACACTTTGAACAGCGGCGGCTGCGCCATGTAGAGGTATCCCTTGTCGATCACCTGCGGGAAGTAGCGAAAGAAAAACGTCAGCAAGAGCGTGCGGATGTGGCTGCCGTCGACGTCCGCGTCGGTCATGGTCACGATGCGGTGATATCGGATCTTTTCGATGTTGAAGTTGTCGCCGACCCCCGCGCCCATCGCGGTGATCAGGTTGCGGATCTCGTCTGACGTCAAGACCTTGTCGAGGCGCGCCTTCTCGACGTTGAGAATCTTGCCCCGCAACGGAAGGATCGCCTGCGTGCGCCGATCTCGCCCGCCCTTTGCGGTTCCGCCGGCGGAGTCGCCCTCGACGATGTAGAGCTCAGACAGGGAGGGGTCGCGCTCCGAACAGTCGGCGAGCTTGCCGGGCAGCATGCTCGACTCGAGCAGGCTCTTGCGCTGGACGAGATCGCGTGCCTTGCGCGCTGCTTCCCGCGCGCGAGCAGCGGTCAGCGACTTTTCGATGATCCGCCGGCCTTCGGACGGGTTCTCCTCGAGATACTGGGTCAGGCCCTCGGTCAGGGCAAGCGACACGTGGCCCTGGACCTCCGCGTTGCCGAGCTTGCCCTTGGTCTGCCCCTCGAACTGCGGCTCGAGAACTTTGACGCTGATGACCGCCGTGAGCCCTTCGCGTACGTCCTCGCCCGTGAGGTTCGGGTCCTGCTCCTTGAGAATCCCGGCCTTGCGCGCGTAGCGGTTCAGCACGTTGGTGAGAGCCGCCCGAAAGCCCGTCAGGTGGCTTCCGCCCTCGATCGTGTGGATGGTATTGGCAAACGCGACCACGTTCTCCACGAACGTCTCGTTGTACTGGAGTGCGACCTCCACCTGGGTGCCCTCGATCTCCCGGTCGACGTAGAACGGCGGCACGTTCACCACCGACTTGTCGCGATTGAGTGCGCGCACGAAGGCCACGATGCCGCCTTCGAAGTAGAACGTCTCGGTCAGGCCGAGGCTTTCGTCGTTGAGGGCGATCTCGAGCCGCTTGTTGAGGTAGGCCATCTCGCGAAGACGGTGCCGGATGACCTCTCGGTCGAACTTGGTGTCCGGAAAGATCTGGGGGTCGGGCCAGAAGCGGACGATCGTCCCGGTGCGGTCGGTCTTGCCCACCGGCTTGACGCCGGCCTTGGGCACGCCTCTCTCGTACTCCTGCTGGTAGACCTTGCTGCCGCGGTGGACCCAGACCTGCAGCCGCTCGCTGAGGAAGTTGACGGCGGAGACGCCGACGCCGTGGAGGCCGGAGGACACCTTGTAGCCGCCGCCGCCGAACTTGCCGCCGGCGTTGAGCCGCGTCATGACCAGCTCGAGCGCCGACAGCCCTTCCTTCTTGTGGACGTCGACGGGGATGCCCCGGCCGTCGTCGTCGACCTGCACGCTGCCGTCCGCGAACAGGGTCACCACGATCCTCTGTGCGTGACCGGCGAGCGCCTCGTCGACCGCGTTGTCGACCACCTCGTAGACGAGGTGATGAAGGCCCGTGGTGCTGGTCGAGCCGATGTACATGCTCGGACGCCGCCGCACATGCTCCCGGCCCTCGAGGACCTGGATCTGCTCGGCGGTGTATGCCACGTCCGCGCCTAGGGCTCGGGGCCTCATGCCAAGGTGCGCCCGGCGCGCGCCCGGCTCACTCCCCGGGAGGGGTTTTCGAACCGCCATTATCGGGGAATCGGCCCTCCCAGCGCGGAGAACTCATGGGGGTCAACTGGGCAGAACTTCAGGCCCTCAATTCTACCGGATTTTGAATACGAAAATGGCTCGCGGAGGCCCTTAACAGGGGCTTTCCTGAAGGGTTTGTTGGGGGGCCGTTTCGGGCGCCTCCGCGGGGGCCTTCCAGCGCAGAACCGGGTCCTCGCTCAGCCCCTGTAGGTAGGCGTTGATCCGGCGCGCGGCGCTCACCTCGTCCAGCCTCCCCACAGGCAGCTTTGTCGGCTCCTCGTGGAGGCTCTGAGGGTCGCTTTTCGCCTTGGCGACGATCTCCTTGATCGCGCCTGCAAAGGCATCCAGCGTGGCTTTGCTCTCGGTCTCGGTCGGCTCGACCATGATGGCCTCGGGGACGACCAACGGGAAGTAGACCGTCGGCGCATAAAAGTCGCGATCGAGGAGGGCCTTCGCGATGTCCAGCGCCCTCACGCCCTCCTCGTGTAGGTTCTGCGCGCTGGCGACGAACTCGTGCATGCACGGGCCCTCGTGCGGCATGTCGAGGTCCCCTTCCACCAGCTTGCGCAGGTAGTTCGCCGAGAGGACAGCGTCCTGCGAGGCCTGGCTCAGGCCGTCGCCTCCCATCGCAAGGATGTAGGTGTAGGCACGGACCAGCATGCCGAAGTTGCCGTAGAAGCTGCGCACGCGCCCGATCGACTGAGGGCGCTTGAAATCCAGCCTCAGGTGGCCGTTGGTGCGCTCCACCGTCGGGGCAGGTAGGAAAGGCACCAGCTCTGACTTCACCCCGACCGGGCCGGCGCCCGGGCCGCCACCGCCGTGCGGGGTGGTGAAGGTCTTGTGCAGATTCATGTGCACCGCGTCGAAGCCCATATCGCCCGGCCGGCAGATGCCCATGAAGGCGTTGAGGTTGGCGCCGTCGTAGTACAGCATCGCACCGGTCGCGTGCACCATTTCCGCTATATCCAGGATCTCCCGCTCGAACAGGCCCAAGGTGTTGGGGTTTGTCAGCATCAGGGCGGCTGTCCGCGGGGAGAGCTTGGATTCCAGGTCGGCCAGGCTGATCCGGCCGTCGTCTCCGGAGCGGACCTCGATCACGTGGAACCCGCTTAGAGCGGCGCTGGCGGGATTCGTGCCGTGGGCCGAGTCCGGCACCAGGACCTCGGTGCGGTTCTCCTCGCGCGAGTGATGGAACGCGGCGATCATGCGCAGGGCGGTCCATTCACCATGAGCGCCGGCGGCCGGCTGAAGGGTCACACGCTCGACGCCGACGATCGCGCACAACGCGCGCTCCAGACGCCACATGAGCTCGAGGGCGCCTTGGACCGAGTCTTCGTCCTGGTAGGGGTGGAGGTCGGCAAACCCCGAAAGCGCGGCGGCCGCCTCGTTGACGACCGGGTTGTACTTCATGGTGCAGCTGCCAAGCGGGTAGAAGTTCTCGCTGATCGAGTAGTTGAGCGAAGCGAGCCGGCTGTAGTGGCGCATGATCTCGGGCTCGCTGAGCCGGGGCAGGCCCGGCGGCCTTGCGCGCAGCATCTCTCGCCCCAGGACGTCGGCCGGCGCAGGGCCGGCGACCTCGGCCTCCGGCAGGCGCGGAGGGTCGACGGCGGGACGGCTGAGCTCGAAGCTGAGGGGCTCGCTCATGACTCGAGCACCGCCATCAGTTCGTCGAGCGCCTGGGGGTCGTTGACCTCGGTGCACGTGAACGTCAGGACGTCCTTCAGCTCGCGAAACCAGCGGTTCACCTCGAGCCCGCCCAGGATTCCTTTGCGGGCCAGCTTGCGCACCACCGAGCGCGCCTTGGGCACCCGGAACGGGAACTCGTTCAAGAACTGGCGCTCCGGGAAGGCAGGCTCCCAACCCTGCAGCCGGGCCAGGCGGTCCGCAAGCGAATGCGCTCGCCGGAAGCTGACGTCGGCGATCTGCCGCAGGCCATACGGGCCCATGTAAGTCAGGTATACCGCCGCCGCCAGGGCGCAAAGCGAGTGGTTCGTGCAGATGTTGGAGGTCGCCTTCTCGCGCCGGATGTGCTGCTCGCGGGCCGCGAGCGCGAGCACGAATCCGCGTCGGCCATGCGCGTCGTGCGCGGTGCCGACCAGACGTCCCGGCAGCTTTCGCACCAGCTCGCGCTTGCACGCGATGAATCCGACGTGCGGTCCGCCGAAGCTGGGCGACAGACCAAGCTGCTGCCCTTCGCCGACCGCGATGTCGGCGCCGTACTCGCCGGGCGGCGCCAGCATGGCGAGGCTGATCGGGTCGACGCACGCGATCGCGAGCGCGCCGACGTCGTGAGCCGCCTGCGTCAGCCTCCTGGCGTCGACGAGCAGGCCCAGAAAGTCGGGTTGCTGAAAGATGATCGCCGCGGTTTTCTTGTTCGGTTCGGCGCCCTTGCGGACTTTGATGCCACGGCCCTCACCGAATGCCCGAAGCACCTGCACGTACTCGGGGTGGACGTAACCCGACACGAGCACCTCGTTGCGGCCGGTGTGTACGTAGGCCATCATCGCGGCCTCCGCGACCGCCGTGGCGCCGTCGTAGAGCGATGCGTTCGAGACGTCGAGGGCGGTCAGCTCGGCGATCAGCGTCTGGAATTCAAAGATGGCCTGCAGCGTGCCCTGGCTCGCCTCCGCCTGGTAGGGCGTATACGCGGTGTAGAACTCCGGTTTCGATGTGACCGCGGACACTGCAGCCGGGATGAAGCGACGATAGATTCCGCCGCCGCGAAACGTCAGACGATCGGGATATACATGGTTGCGCTCTGCCAGGGACGAGACCTGCGCCATCGTCTCGAATTCAGAGAGGCCGTTCGGCAGCTGCAGCGACTCGAGGCGCAGTGACTGCGGGATGTCAACCAGAAGGTCGTTCATGGAGCGCACGCCGAGGGTCTCGAGCATCGCCGACCGGTCCTCGGGAGAGTGGACGAGGTACGGCAAGCTAGTGAGAAGAAGCCTCGGCCACTTTCTTGTACGCGGCTTCATCGAGCAGGTCGGCCGGAAGGTCCCCGGCCAGCTCGAGCTTCAGGATCCAGCCCTCACCGTACGGGTCGGAGTTGATGAGCTCGGGTTTGGATGCCAGCTTCTCGTTGACCTCGCTGATCTTCCCGGCGACAGGCGAGTAGAGATCGCTCGCCGCCTTGACTGACTCGATGACGCCGAATGTCTCGCGAGCCGCGACCTTGCGGCCCGCGCTCGGCAGCTCCAGAAAGACCACATCGCCCAGCTGCGACTGGGCGAAATCTGTGATGCCGATCGTGGCGTGCTTGCCGTCGACCGTGACCCACTCATGCGTCTTGGTGTAGCGGCGGTCAGCCATGGCGACTCTCCTTCTTCTCGCTGAGTGAGCGGGCCGAGCCCCGATAGAAAGGTAGCTTTACGACCTCGGCCGGGGCCTCCCTGCCCCGAACCTCGACCACAGCCCTGTCTCCGACTTGAAATGATCGCGCTTCCACCATTGCGAGGGCGATCGGGTAGCCGAGAAAGAAGGAGTGCGTGCCGCTGGTGATGACGCCCACGGACTTGCCTTGGGTGGACACGGCCGCACCGTGTCGGCCGATGTCGCCTGGCTGCATCTTCAGGCCGACGAGCTGGCGCCGGGCTCCGTCAGCCTTCACTTTCTGGAGCACGTCGCGGCCGATGAAGTCGCCCTTGCCGAGCTTGACCGTCCAACCAAGCCCCGCCTCGTATGGGTTGACCGATTCGTCCATATCGTTTCCCCACAGACGAAGTGCCGCCTCGAGTCGGGTCGCGTCGCGAGCACCGAGGCCTGCCGGAAGTACGCCCGCCTTCTTGCCGCCCGCGAGGATGGCGTCCCACACGTCGCCCACCCGGTCGCTGTCGATGAACAGCTCGAATCCGTCCTCGCCCGTGTAACCCGTCCGCGAGATCAGGGCATGGATCCCCGCCACGTCCCCATGCCCGAAGCCGAAGTACGGGATCGCGTCGAGTCCGTCGCATGGCAGCAGCTCCTGCGCGCGCGGGCCCTGGAAGGCGATGAGCGCGAGCTCGAATGTCCGATCTTCGACCTCAACGTCGGCGGGCGCGTGCTCGCGAAACCAACTCAGGTCCCTTTCGCGATTCGACGCGTTGACGACGACGAAGAAGCCCTCGCTTCCGCAGTACACCACCAGGTCATCGATGATCCCGCCCTCCTCGTTGCACATGAGGTTGTACTGGGCCTGACCATGGACGAGAGGGGCGATGTCATTGGTGACCAGGCCTTGCAGAAATTGCCGGCTGGATGCGCCGGCGACGCGAAAACGTCCCATGTGCGAGACGTCGAACAGGCCGGCCGCCTGGCGAACGGCGAAATGCTCGTCGCGGATGGATGTGTATTGCTGCGGCATCTCCCAGCCGCCAAAGTCCACCATCCGTCCACCGAGGGCGATATGGCGATCGTAGAGCGGCGTCCGTTGCAGGGCGCTAGCCGTCAACTGCGTCGTCGAACGCTTCGGGGTCGAGAGCCTCAGGGTCGATGAAGGCGAGCAGCTCCTCGTCATGGCGACGCCTTGCTTCGGCGACGACCTGCGCCACATAACGGGTGCGCTCGACGGTCCATTCGAGCTTTTCCGCGATCTCGGCTTCCATCGGTGCACGCCGCAGGACCCTGGCGAGTAAGAGCTCGGTGCGCTCGTAGTCGGTCGCGGCCGCGACGAGCAGCTCCGCGTCGCGGACTGCGGCGGCCTCGGAGGCGATCGCGGTGTCCATCTGGTCGCCGACCTTGCGTTCGGCGAACGCGATGAAGTCCGCGCTCTTGCTCTGAACAAACGTGTTCATGGCCTCGAGGAAACCCAAAGATCCTTCCAAGACGAGGTCAGAAACGGAAAGGCCTCGCTCCCGGCGAGCTTCCGCCATTCGGATCACCATGGCGAGGTTGGTCGCGACGAGGCGATCCTGGCTTGCTCGGTCACCGAGGGCGATTCGCGCGAGCAACCTCTCCTGCTCGCCCGCCTGAAGCGGCGGGGTGGTCCGCACTTGCTGACGCAGATCTCGCATCACGGCGTCGTCGCCATCGGAATGCACGCGCTGCGCCCCCATCGCTGACCGATTCTACGCTCGGTCGGAATGGCTTCCTGCCCCCACCCGGCGGCTCTCGCCGCCGACCTCCCCCCGGGTAGGGAGATGGCCGGATGTTCCACGTTTTACATCGAGCGGCTGTGGCTGAGGGTTGCCATACTCGGTGCATGCGCGCGCGGGTGGCGCTTCGCATCCTACGGCTTGCCTGGCTGGTTCTGGGCGTCGCGACAGCGCTCCTGCCCGTCCACGCCGCGGCGGCCGCGCCGCACATCGAGCAGGCAGACCTCAACGGCGACATCAATACAATCACCGCTTCATACATCGGAGCGTCAGTGAGTCGCGCGGAAGCCGATCACGCTGACGCGCTGCTCGTGATTCTGAACACGCCCGGGGGAATCTCCAACTCGATGGACGACATCGTGACGAGCCTCGTCAACAGCACGGTCCCCGTGATCGTTTTCGTGTATCCGTCGGGAGCACGCGCCGCCTCGGCCGGCCTCTTCGTGGCCCAGGCGGCGGACGTGGTGGCGATGGCCCCCGGCACGAACATCGGCTCCGCGCACCCGATCCAGGCAACGGGCGCGGACCTCACAGGCGACCTCGGAGCCAAGGTCCTCAACGACGCGGTGACCCGCGTTCGTAACCTCGCCACAATGCACGGCCGCAACGCCGATTGGGCGGAACAGGCGGTGCGCAACAGCGTGAACATCAACGCCGAGGAGGCGGTCCGCCTGCACGTGGCCGACCTCGAGGCCACGGACATCGGGTCGCTGCTGAGCCAGGTCGATGGTCGCTCGGTGCCCCGCGCCAACGGAAGCCTTGTCATCCACAGCGCCGGCGCCGTGATCAGCGACAACCCCATGCCCTTCTGGCAGGTCTTCCTGAACGCGCTCATCGATCCGACGATCGCCGCGCTTCTCATCATCGTGGCTGGATACGGCATCATCACCGAGCTCTCCAACCCGGGCCTGATCCTGCCAGGGGTCGTGGGCGGGATCGCAGCCGTGTTGGCGATCGTCTCCCTGGCGAACCTGCCCGTGAACATCGCCGCGGCGCTGCTGATGCTGCTCGCGCTGCTCCTCTTCATCGCTGATCTGAAGGCCCCGACTCATGGCTTTCTTAGCGTGGGAGGCGTCTTCGCGCTCCTCCTCGGAATGGCGTTTCTGATCAACACCGGCCCCATCGGCCTTGGCGTCAACCCGCTGGTCTCCCTGGCCGTGGCCGTGATCACCCTCGCGTTCTTCGTCTTCTTCATTCGCAAGGTCTGGACCGCCAGGCGTCAGCCCGCCTTCGTGGGCGGCGAGGCGATGCTCGGGGCGGTCGGCGAGGTTCGCGAAGAGCTCGCGCCCGAGGGTCTAGTCTTTGTGCAGGGCGCGCTCTGGAAAGCGACCGCTGAAAAGCCGATCCCCGCCGGGTCGACGGTGCGAGTCGTCGGACGCCAGGGCCTCGAGCTGCAGGTCGCGCCGGAGAACGGACAGGCCAAGGAGAAGGTTTAAGTGGATTTCGGTTCGGTTTCGATACTCGTGGTCGTCCTCGTCATCGTTCTGATCGGGGTCTTCTCCAGCCTCCGGATCGCCAACGAGTACGAGCGCGGGGTTGTGTTCCGCCTGGGCCGGCTGATCCCGCTCAAGGGTCCAGGCCTGTTTTTCATCATCCCCTTCGGGGTCGACCGGCTGGTGAAGATCGACCTCCGCACGATCACGCTCGAAGTGCCTCCGCAAGAGATCATCACCAACGACAACGTGACCGCGAAGGTCAACGCGGTCATCTACTTCCAGGTCGTCGACGCGCGGCGCGCGGTGACGCAGGTCCTCAACTACATCAACGCCACGTCACAGATCTCCCAGACGACGTTGCGCGCAGCCTTGGGCCAAAGCACCCTGGATGAGCTGCTCGCGAACCGAGAGAAGATCAACCAGAACCTACAGAGGATCATCGACGAGCAGACCGAGCCCTGGGGCATCAAGGTCGCGGTGGTCGAGATCAAGGACGTCGAGCTGCCGAGCACGATGCAGCGCGCGATGGCCAAGCAAGCCGAGGCCGAGCGCGAGAAGCGAGCCAAGATCATCAACGCCGACGGTGAGTTCCAGGCATCGCAGACGCTGGCCAACGCGGCGCAGGTGATCTCCTCTCAGCAGGGAGCGCTGCAGCTCCGATTCCTGCAGACGATGGTCGAGATCGGGTCGGAGAAGAACACGACTGTGATCCTGCCGCTGCCGATCGAGCTGTTCAAGCCGCTGATCGAGTTCGGCAAGTCGGTCGTCGACGGCGCACCCCCGAAACCACTACCGGACAGGGAACCGAAGACCGGCTGACCGGGCTACTCCCCCTCGACGCCGGCACGCTCGTGGTGGAGCTGATGCCGCTCCCGCTAGTCATAGCCGCGAATACGTTCGTCGGCAAGCCCTGGGCTTCCGGCGCCGGCACGCTGCTCGCGGCCTTCACAGTCGCCCTCGTCGCTTTGTTCGGATTGGCCGACCTCGCCGGACTCCAGTTGCTGTCGCAGGCTCTGCCAGCCCAGCGTAGGTTTGCGGTCGACGCGGGTGTGATCGTGACCGCGGCGGCGGCGGCCGGGTTCCTGTTCCAACCTATCCGCCGGGACATGGCGGCGTTCCTTCCGATCGACCCCGAGAACCCTGTTCACACGCTTGCGCTTGTCCTATCGACGCTGTTGCTGGGCACCCAGGTGACCTTGATCGCCTTCACCGACGTCCTGGGGAGCAACCTCGCCCAACCGCCGCTGAACGTCGTCGACGTGCTCGAGGGCGAGGCGCCGTTCCTGATCATCGCGGCGGCGGGGGTCGGCGTCTTCATGCGTCGCAACGCCCGCCAGGCCGCCGAACGACTGGGGCTGGTCGTTCCGGCCTGGCGGCATGTGATCCTGGCCCTTGCGGTGGCCGGCCTGTTCCTTGTCCTGAGCCAGGCCTCGGACATCCTGAGCCATAGCCTCACCCCCGACATCGCGCGGCGGGTGGACAACACCACTCAGCATGTGTTCGGCCAGCTGGGCGGACCACTGGGCATCGCCGCCCTCGCGCTGCTGCCGGGGATTTGCGAAGAGGTGCTGTTTCGGGGCGCCCTCCAGCCTCGCATCGGCGTGTTGGCCACCGCCCTCCTCTTCACGTCGATCCACACCGAATACGGCCTCTCCATCGATACGCTGGCCGTTTTCGTGCTCGCCCTGGGCCTCGGCTTCGTCCGCAAGTACACGAACACCACAGCCTCGTGTGCCTGTCACGTCAGCTACAACTTGTTGGTTGGCATCGGTATCGCCGGCGCCGCGCTGAACGTCGCCATCGTGCTCGAAGTCGTATTAATCGCCGTGTCGGCCTACGCCATCTGGAGGCACCGTTAACAGACTGACTGGTCAGGCTCCTGACCCAGGGCTAGAATCTCGTCCAATGGCCCCAGATATAGGATCCGTAAGCCAGGCCAAGCCCAACATGTTGGCAACCCCATCTCCACCCGTGCTGGCCGTGGTCAACCAGAAAGGCGGAGTGGGCAAGACCACGACCGCGATCAACCTCGCCGCCGCGATGGCCGAGGTCGGCCATCCCACCTTGCTGGTCGACCTGGACCCCCAGGCCAACTCGACTTCGGGTCTCGGCCTCGACCCGGCTCGCGCCCGGCTGAACGCCTACCACCTTCTCGCCGGCGAGGCGACGGTGGAGCAGGTCGTGCAGCCGACGGGAACGAGCGGCCTCATGCTGGTGCCTTCCCACATCGACCTTGCGGGCGCCGAGATCGAGCTTGCTTCCATGCCTGACCGCGAGAGCTTGCTCCGCAAGGCGCTTGCCTCCATTCCGGCAGACGTCGAGATCGTGCTCATCGACTGCCCCCCGTCGCTCGGCCTGCTGACCCTCAACGCTCTGGTCGCGGCGACAAGCATGCTGATCCCGACCCAGTGCGAATACTTCGCGCTCGAGGGCTTAAGGCATCTGATGTACACGCATCAGCTCGTCCGCTCGCGGCTCAATCCGAGGCTTGCCATCGCGGGCATCCTGATGACGCAATTTGACGCGCGCACGACCCTGGCGTGGGACGTGCTCGAAACCGTACGCCGCACGCATCCGCACCACGTCCTGGAGACGTTGATCCCACGCAACGTCCGGATCAGCGAGGCGCCCAGTCACGGCAAATCAGTGATCGAATACGACCCTACATGCCGGGGCGCGGCGGCCTACCGCGCCCTCGCGAAGGAGCTGCTTGAAAGATGAGCCAACCACGCCCACGCGGACTCGGTCGCGGACTCGATGCGTTGATCCCAATGTCGAGCGAGGGCGAAGCGCTCGTTCCGCAGATGATCGCGGTCGACCAGATCAGGCCGTCACGCCAGCAGGTCAGGTCACGTTTTGAGGCCGAGCCGCTGGGCGAGCTCGCCGAATCGATCCGGCTGCACGGCGTGCTGCAACCCATCCTGGTGCGCAAGCTCACCGACGGATTCGAGCTCATCGCCGGCGAGCGGCGTTGGCGTGCCGCGCGCCTTGCGGGTTTGAGCCAGGTGCCCGCGGTCGTGCGCGGCGAGGCGGGCAACGAGGAGCAGTTGGTCCTCGGCCTCATCGAAAATCTCCAGCGGACGGACCTCGATCCCATCGAGGAGGCACGGGGCCTGCGACGCTTGATCGAGGAGTTCGGCCTCACGCACGAGGAGGTCGCGCAAAGACTTGGTAAGCATCGGGTCTCGGTGACGCAGACGCTGCGCCTCCTCACCGGATGCGCCGCGGTCCAATCGGCGGTCGCGTCCGGCGTGATCACCGCGGGTCACGCGCGCGCGTTGGTCGCGCTCGAGACTCAGGCGGCGCAGGAGCACGGACTCAAGGTCGTCGTGGCGAAGCATCTCTCAGTGCGCCAGACCGAGAACTGGGTGAGGACGTACCGGCCGCGGCGGCGCAGCCACGCGGCTACCTCGGCCGAGCTTCGGGCCATCGCCGCGGACGTGGAATCGACCCTGGGCTTGCCCGTGAGTTTGACGGGCAGCCTCAATCGCGGAAAGATCGAGCTTCGCTACTCAACCCGCGAAGAGCTGGAACGAGTCTGCGCTAAGCTCGTTTCCTAGACGCAATGGCGGCCCAACAAGAACACGCGGCTGGCGCCGCCCCAAATGAACGCTCCGCGGCCTCGTCCCTCTTGCGTGAGGTTGCTGAGGTTGTCGTTCTCGCCGTCATCCTCTACTTCGGAATCAGCTTTGCGGTTCAGGCGGTGCATGTCGAAGGCCTCTCCATGTTCGCGACCCTGGACGACAACGACTACCTGATCGCGAACAAGATCGACTATCGGCTGCACGCCCCGCAGCGCGGCGACATCGTCATCCTCCGGCCGCCGACGAACAACACCACCGACTTCATCAAGCGGGTCATCGCCTTGCCTGGCGAACGGCTGCTGATTCGCGACGGTGTCGTGTACATCAACGGCCATAGGCTCGACGAGCCCTACCTGCCCGAGGCCTGGACTCTGCAGACCAATCCTCAGCCATGGAGCCTCGGCGATGGTGCCCTCATCCCGGCCAACCAATACTTCGTGATGGGCGACAACCGAAACAAATCGCAAGACTCGCGCTTTTTCGGTCCCATCACCCGCGACCGGATCGACGGCAAAGCTTGGTTTCGCATCTGGCCGCTCGATCACTTCGGCAACATCTACACACAGGTGCCGGTGCTCGAAACTGGTTCGGTCGTCGTCGGGTCGGTTCCCCTGAAGGCTGCCGCCTAGCGCTAAGCGCCGATCGCGAGCCGGAACGCGCTGTCGCGCGTGAACGGGCCGATCACGGCCATCTGCATCGGACCGCCAAGCACCTCTTGAGCGACCCGCCTCACATCCGCTGCCGTCACACCATCGACCAGGGCGACCTCCTCGTCGATGCTCTTGATCTCGCCGAGCAGCAGCTCCTGGTAGGTGAGCCAGAACGCGACACCGTTGGTCGTCTCGAGCTCCAACCGCAGACGGCCCTTCGTGAACTCTTTGGCGCGTGTCAGCTCTTCGGGGGAAACCTCGCTCTCACCGAGCGCTCGCAGCTCCGCCATGGCCGCGTTGACCGCATCGGCCGCCTTGCTCGGATCGACTCCGATGTAAACGCCGAGGTAACCCGTATCACGGTGCTTCTGCGTAAAGCTGTGCACGTCGTAGGCGAGACCGAGACGCTCGCGGATGTTCAAGAAGAGACGAGAGCTCATGCCCTCGCCGAGCACCGTGTTCAAGAGGTCGAGGGCGTAACGATCGGGATGCAGGTAGCTGAGCGCGCGAGTACCCAGACAGATGTGCGCTTGCTCGGTGCCGCGTCGACGGACCAGGACGCGCGGGCCATCCAGAGCCGGCGGGGGTGAGGCGCTGAGAGCGCCATCGAGGTCACCAGGAAGAGAAAGCGCAGTCGCGACCATGCCCAGGGTCTCCGTCTCCTCGAGCGACCCCGCCGCCCCGACGACGAGGTTAGGCAACCGGTAGCGCGCGTCCGCGTACTCGAGGATGTCGTCGCGGGTGAGACGAGACACCGATTCCTCGGTGCCCGCGATGTCCCGGCCCAATGCATGGCCGGGCCAGATCAACTCCTCGAACAGGTTCTGCACGTAATCCTGCGGCTGGTCTTGGTACATGCGGAGCTCCTCGAGGATGACCATCCGCTCGCGCTCCACGTCCGCCGGATCCAGCTTGGAGTTGGTCACGACGTCAAACAGGACGTCGAGCCCGAGCGCCATGTGCTCCGATGGCACCCTCGCCCAGTAAGCGGTCAGCTCCTTGTCGGTCGACGCGTTGATAAAGCCCCCGACACCTTCGATCGCGTCGGCAATCTCTTTAGACGACGGCCGTCGTTGGGTGCCCTTGAAGTAGAGGTGCTCGATGAAATGTGAGACCCCGGCGAGGCGCTCGTCCTCCAGACGGGATCCGCCCGCAAACATCAGGACAACGCTCGTCGAATGCCGCTCGGGCATCGACTCGACGACCAGACGGGCGCCCCCAGGCAGCGCGTGTACGCGATGCGGGGAGACCATGGGATCGCAAAGTATAAGAGGCCTAGTTGATGCCGCCCTCGCGTAAGGCGCCGAGCGCCGCGTAAAGCGTCATCGCGACGAAATCCGCCGGCATGCCATCGGAAACGGCGTCGAGTGCTTCGCCGAGGTAGCGCCGGACGTTGGGCACCTCGTCGACCTCAGGCAGCTCGAGGCAGTCGCGAATCGCCTCGGCGATCTCGGTCGGCGTGATCTCCTCGTCGCCGGCCTCGTCCGCGACCGCGTTGATAAGCGCGATCGCCCTGCGGATCCGGACCGCGGCGCTGCCGCCGGCTCCGTTACTCGTCAGCTGGCTTGCGCGGTCCCACGACGACCCGCCGCTCGGGTTCTTCGCCGATGCTCGAGCTGGTCACGTCGGGATCGCCCTCGAGCGCGAGGTGGATCGCTCGGCGCTCGAACGGCTGCATCGCATCGAGCGTGATCGCGTCGCCTGTCATCTTCACCTGGCGCGCGGCGCGCATCGCGATCTCGCGCACTGTGTGCTCCCGCCGCTGCCGGTATCGCTCGACGTCGACGATGATGCGCTCGCCCTCGGCGAGATGCTTGCCGACCATGACGTTGGTGACGGCCTGCAGCGCGCGAAGAGTTTCACCCCGCCATCCGATCAGCGCACCGAGGTCGCGCCCGCTGATATCGAGAGTAATCGGGTCGGAGCCGGTCCGGACGCTCACCTGGGCGCGGACGCCCATGTGTTTCAGCAGACCTTCGACCAGACCGCGCGCCGTTTCGGCCTTGCCGTTGGCGGCGGCCGGCGCCGCCGCGGGTGCGCCGGCGTTCTCCTCCAGGACGGTGACCTCGACGATCGTCTCCTCCGCCGTCTCGCTAAGGATCTTGACGTCGACGTGGCGGCGGCTCTCCTGGAGCTCGATCAGCGCCGCGTCGACCGCCTCGTCGAGGGTGCGGCCCCGCCCTTCTGCAGATTTCACTTGCGATCACTCCTCGGTTTGTGGTTGGGCTTCTTGGTTTTGCTGGAGGTCGCGGGTGGGGGAGCTTTCTGCACCGTGGGCGGCAGAGCCTTGCGACTCCCCGGCGGGCCTTTCTGACCGTTCTGCATCCCCTTGGCCGGCGCCGACGGCGCTCCTCCAGTGCCTCTCCTGAAACGGGCAGGAAGGACGTTATCCCACCCCACGACGAAACTCTGCTGAATGATACTGACCAGGTTCCCGACGAACCAGTACAGCCCGAGGCCGGCGGGAACGTTCAGCGCGAAGTAGCCGATCATCAACGGCGAGATCCACAACATCGTCCGCTGCATCTGCTGCGTCTGCTGCTCCTGATCGGTTGGGGTCGGCGAGGGCGGCATCTGCAGCATCCGCGACTGGACCAGCGTCGTGATCGCCGCCAGCAGCGGGAAGATCAGGTACGCGATGGTCGGGATGGGGAGACCGCTGAACAGCAGGTGGTGGTTGGGATTCTCGTTCAGGTTCGGGATGAACAGAAAGTGCGCGATCACATTGTTGCTGCGCGCAAAACCAGTGAACACGTAGTAGAGCGCGGTCAGGATCGGCAGCTGGACGATCAGCGGTAGACAGCCCAGGAGCATGCCGTACGGGTTGACGCCGTGCTCCTGCATCAGCTTCATGCGCTCCGCGTTCAGGCGCTGCGGGTCCTTCTTGTATTTCTTGGAGAGCTCGGCCATCTCCGGCGCCAGCTTTCGCTGCTCGACCATCGTCTTTCTCTGGTTGACCAGCTGGAACTGCTGCAGCGGCGCAAGGATCAGGCGGATGACGATTGTCAGGAGGATGATCGCGACCCCATACGGTCCGATCACGTCGAGGACCGGAATGCCCACGACGTGCGAGTAGATGAACGACAGGGCGGACTGCAGGGTGACGCCGAAGACGTTCCACCACAGCGAGTGGATGGGGTGGAAGATGTCGAAAGGCGAGCTGGCTAGAAAGATGTGCTGATCTCCTTAAGGGACCGGATCGTATCCGCCGGCAGCGAACGGATGGCAGCGGGCGATCCGCGCGGCTCCCATCCATCCGCCCTTGGCCCATCCGTACCGCTCGATCGCCTCATAGGTGTAGTGCGAGCAGGACGGGTAGTAGCGGCAGGCGGGCGGCAGGATCCGGGCGATGGTGAGCTGATAACCGCGAATCAACAGCAGGAAAAGCTTCGTCATGGCTTGAACTTGGCGAGCCTGAGCGCTGCCAGCGAAGCCTCCGCCTTCAGGTCGGCGAACGAAACCTCGAGCGCCGCCGGGCGGGCGATCAGGACCACGTCATATCGTATTCCCACCTGGCGGAGCGGCGAACCCATACCGAGCAGTGCCCCCCTTGCCACCTCGCGCAGGCGCCGGCGGGCCCGGTTGCGCTCGACCGAAGTCTTGATCGCGCGGCTGACGGTGACCCCGACCCGGCACTGGCTTTCCGCGTTGGGAACAGCAAATCCGACCAGGGCGCGGCCGGAATGAAATCGATGGCCTTTGACCGCTGCCTGGAAGACCGAGCGTTGGCGGAGACGCAAGCCCTTTTTCACTTTTGGGTGGCGCGCTCTACTACGAGGCGGCCAGCCTCTGGCGTCCTTTGCGACGCCGGTTCTGCAGCACGCGCGCCCCGCCGCGCGAGCTCATCCGGCGCAGAAATCCATGGACGCGCCGGCGATACCGCTTCTTGGGTTGGTAGGTCCGTTTGATCGCGCCAGTGTACCGGAGCCGATTCTGGGGGCTCGTGATACCGCTTGTATCACTTCATCACGCGCGCAAAGTGCCTTGCGGTATCCACAGGCCGGTGTTATATTCCCCGGCCGGAAGCAGGCAGGCAAACTCACAAAACTTCGTCACAGTACGAATCTCGGCACCTGATCTAACCAATACTTACAAGTAAGCAACACTTAGTCATACAGCACCGCTTCCATATTTCGGGAATGGCCGGATAGGGGATTTCGGACAGGTCGGCGCCGCCAGCCTGTGGAAATCCGGTCCGCTCTTTTCCACAGGCACCAAGGAGGCGGAGCTCATGCTCGAAGAGCTTCGGTTGAATCCGTGGTCGCCAGCGGCGCGATCTCGTGGTCGCAGGCCGGGTGGCTGCGTGCTCACCGATGTCGGAGCGGTCGACCCCAGTTTGTCCACAGGTTTTGCCAGGCGAGCGCGGCGGCGCTCCACAGGTGGGGGGAGCCCAATCCACAGGCTGTGGCGCGGGTTGGAAAAGGAGGAGGTGGGGTGAACCAGGACCAGATCTGGTCACAGGTCCAGGAGGAGCTGCGCTTTCAGCTCGCCAAGCGGACCTACGACATGTGGCTGAAGAACACATCGGTGGTTTCGGCGGATGGCGGCACGTTTCGCATCGGTGTACCGAGCAAGCTCGCGAAGGACTGGCTTGAGGATCGCTTCTCAGGGCTCATTCAGGAGACGCTGCAAGCGGTGACGGGTTCCGAGGTCGACATCGATTTTGTGATCGCTCCCTCCGGCCATCGGCCCGCGCACACGTTGTTCGATGAAGACGACGACCATATCCCGGAGAACGGTCACGAGAACGCGGGCGATGGCGCACCTGACGTCAACGTGATCACGCCGTCAGAGCTGCAAGCCCGCTTTCGGTTCTCCTCATTCGTCGTTGGTCATAACTCTCAGTTCGCTCACGCCGCGGCGAAAGCCGTGGCTGAGGCGCCCGGCGACAGCTACAACCCGCTGTTCCTCTATGGAGGCGTGGGCCTCGGCAAGACCCATCTCATGCACGCGATCGGTCACGAGGTGCACGATCGCTTCCCTCGCAAGCGCGTCGTCTACCTCACTTCCGAGCAGTTCACCAACGAGGTGATCACCTCCATCGCCACCGCTCGGATGGGCGAGTTCCGTCACAAGTACCGCACCGTCGACGTGCTGCTCATCGACGACGTCCAGTTCCTGGCCGGCAAGGATCGAACGAAAGAAGAGTTCTTCCACACCTTCAACGCACTACATGAGATCAACAAGCAGATCGTCATCTCGTCGGACCGCCCGCCGAAGGAGATCCCCACCCTCGAGGACAGGCTCCGGTCGAGGTTCGAATGGGGGCTCATCGCAGACATCCAACCTCCGGACTTCGAGACGCGGCTCGCCATCCTTCATTCCAAGCTCGGCGACAACGAGAGCCTCATCCCGGAGGAAGTGTTGAGCTTCATTGCACACAAAGTGCAGCGCAACATCCGGGAGCTGGAAGGTGCATTGACGAGGATCCAGGCTTTCGCCGCCGTGCACCAAAGGCAGATCGACGAAGAAGAGGCCGCGCGGCTCCTGTCCGACATCATCCCGGCCGGCACGCGAAAACCGATCAACGTCGACCGGATACAGGCCCTCGTTGCCGACTACTACAACGTCACCCTCGATGACATGAAGGGAAAACGACGTGACAAGCACATCGTGTTCCCCCGCCAGGTGGCGATGTACCTGGTGCGCGAAGAGACGCCATCCTCCCTTCCGGCGATCGGTAAGGCTTTCGGCGGACGCGACCACACGACGGCCCTGCACTCCATCGAGAAGATCGCCAACGAGCTCAAGGAAGACGAGCGGCTGCGCTACGAGGTGCAGTCGATCCGCGAGAAGCTTTACGTGCAGTGACTGTTTCCACAAGTTATGAGATCCGGGTCGGGACACGTGTGGGACGGATGCACCGGCGCTGTTTCCTCCCCACCTCATCAACAGCGATAGGCCGGTCCGGGCAAGATTTCGCAGACGTTATCCACGGACCGTTCCGATCTGTAAACGATCTCGACATCCACAGTTCGCACAGCGCTTACTGTTATCGGTTACGGATGACTTCTATAAAGAGAATCTCTTTTAACGGGGGACAACTGTCGTGAATGCCAAAGTTCTTGCAACTCAGATGAAGGTGACGTGCAGGCCCGCAGTGCTGGGCCAAGCGCTCCAGGTGGTGTCGCGGGCCATCTCCAGCCGGACGACGCTGCCGATCTTGAACAACATCCTGATCGAAACGACATCCGACGGACTTGCCCTCACCGCGACCAACCTCGAGATCGGCATTCGCAAGCTGGTTCCCGCCGAGGTCGCATCTGAAGGATCGACCACCGCCCCGGCCCGGTTGTTGACCGATTTCGTAAGTACCCTGCCGGATGACGACCTGGAGATGACGCTCGACAGTGCGAGCCAGTCGCTCAACCTGCGCTGCGCGCGTTTCGACACGCACATCAAATGCATCGAAGCGGAGGAATTTCCTCCCGGACCTCGCCCGGATGAGGGTGACCGTCTCGAGGTTGCGCTGGACGACCTGGTGAGCGCTGTCGAGCAGACCCAGATGGCGGCGTCCACCGACGAGGCACGTCCGGTGCTCACCGGGGTCCTGGTCCAGGTGCAGGGCGGCAGCCTGACCCTGGCGGCGACGGATGGCCACCGCCTTGCGGTGCGTAAGCTGGCGGCCGCCGGGCCCACGGACCTCGAGGCGAGCCTGATCGTTCCGGCTCGCGCGCTGGCCGAGCTCTCGCGCGTCCTCAAGGGCGAGCCTGGCAAGGTCGAGGTGATCATCTCCAAGGCCCGCAACCAGGTTTTCTTCCGCGCCGGCAGCTCCGAGCTGACCTCGAGGCTTATCGACGGAAAGTATCCAAACTACGCACAGGTTATCCCCAGCAAGAGCTCAACCACGGTTCTCGTTGCCACGAGTGAGCTCACGCAGACCGTGCGTGCGGTTTCGCTCTTCGCCCGGGACAGCGCCAACGTGATCCGCGTCAAAGCGCAGGCCGGAGCGTTGACCCTTTCCGCAACCACAAATGAGGTGGGGGACAGCAAGGCGGAGATGGCGGCCAACGTCGACGGTTCGGACATCCAGATCGCGTTCAATGCCCGCTACGTCCTGGACGCCCTGGGGGTGATCGGAGAGGATGAGGTCGAGCTGCTGTTCGACGGTCCACTCAGCCCGGGGCTCATGCGACCGCCGGGCAAGGAGCACTACCTCTACGTGATCATGCCCGTGCGGGTCGCGATGTCTTAAGCGCACCAGACAGGTGCGCCTTCGTCGCCTGCGCCTTCGCAACCATCGCAACTACGCGCAGCTGGAGCTGTCGCCGGGCCCTGGCATCAACGTTTTCATCGGCCCCAACGGCCAGGGCAAGACCAACCTCCTGGAGGCGGTCGCGATGCTCGCCCTGTCCTCGTCGCCGCGGGCGCGCCGCGAGGTGGAGCTCGTCGGTCCGGTCGGACCCGCCTCTCGGATCGAGGCCGAGGTGGAGACCGGTGGCTCCAGGCGGGAGCTGGCGATCACGCTCGATGTCGAGGGCGGGCGCGCGCGTCGGACGATCGAGGTCGACGGGGCACGCCGGCGGGCGGTCGACCTGCCCGGCAACTTCCGGGTGACGCTGTTCTGGCCCGACGACCTGGGCCTGGTCAAGGGCGGCCCCGAGCTGCGGCGCCGGTTCCTCAACCAGATGCTGGTCCAGGTCGAGCCGGGCTATGCGCGGGCCATCGCGGGCCTCCGGCGCGTGCTCGAGCAGCGCAACAACCTCTTGAAGCGCATAGCGTCGGGCGAGAGTGGTGAGGACATGCTCGACCCTTGGAACCACGAGCTGGTCAAGGTCGGGAGCGAGATCGTCGAGGCGCGCGCCAAAGCCATCCGCGAGCTCGAACCTGAAGCCGCACGATGTCATGCTCGGATCGCCTCCGGCGAGAGCCTTGAAATCAGCTACGAGGGGCCTCCGGAAAACCTGGCCGAGGCTGTGAATAACTCACTTGCCGAAGACCTTCGCCGAGGCACGACCAGCGTGGGTCCCCATCGCGACGATCTGAAGGTCATGCTCGACGGCCACGAGGCTCGCTCGTACGCGTCCCAGGGTCAGCAGCGGACGGCGGTCGTGAGCCTGAAGCTGGCCGAAGCGGCCCTGATCGGCCAGCGCGCAGGTGAACGGCCGGTGCTCTTGCTGGACGACGTCCTGTCGGAGCTCGACGGCGAGCGTCGGGCTGCCTTGCTGGAAGAAGTCGGTTCAGGTGGCCAGGTGATCGTGACCTCCGTCGAGGCCGGCCCGTTTCCGCCAGCTTTGATCGCCCAAGCCATGGTCTGGACCGTCAACAGCGGAAGGATTGAGCCCTGTGGATAAATTGGGCAATATCCTGCCGAGAATCCTCCGCCGGCAACCCGGCGGAGCCCGCCTGATGGGCATGCAGGTGGCGACTGCTTTTCGGGTTCTCATCGGTCCCGAAGTGGCCCGGTTGTGCGATGAGGTCGAGCTGCGCGCGGGGACCCTGCTGGTCACGACCTCGAGCCCGGCCCTGGCTC
The DNA here is from genome assembly GCA_005882115.1 of Chloroflexota bacterium. GTDB lineage: Bacteria > Chloroflexota > Dormibacteria > Dormibacterales > Dormibacteraceae > 40CM-4-65-16. The sequence goes on along the minus strand of VBEG01000028.1, from coordinate 16,824 downwards.
ACCAGCTGCGGCTGGACTCCGAGACGATCGTCGCCAGGCTCAACCAGTCAGACCTGGGACGCAAGGTGCGCACCCTGCGGGTGCGGATCGGCCGGGCGACGCCGATATGAGCTCTCGCGCCGGACTCAGGCTCGGTCGCCAGCAGCAACTCGCCGCGGCCATCACGGGCGGACCGGTACGGGTGGTCGCAGGCGCGGGCACCGGCAAGACGGCCGTGATTGCGGAGCGATACCGGCGACTCGTGGCGGGCGGCATCTCGCCTGACCAGGTGCTCGTGATGACCTTCACCGAGCGGGCCGCACGCGAGATGCGGCAGCGCATCGAGGAGCTGATCGACGCTCCGGCCCCCGGGGTCGGCACATTTCACTCGATCGCTCTCGGCTGGCTGCGTGAGGACGGCCGGACGATCGGGGTGCAGCCTGGTTTTCGGATCCTCACCGGCGCTGAGCGCTGGATCTTCGCTCGCGAGCTGATGTGGAAGATCGGCGACGGCGCGCTGGTCGGAGACGAGCGACCGGACGACCTGGTCTCACCGGTCCTGCAGATGCTCGAACGCATGAAGCAAGAGCTGGTGCCGCTCGATCGCATCGAGAGATGGGCCGCCTCGAGCGACGAGGCCGAGAGCGCAGAGCTCATGCGCGCCTGCGTGAGGCTGTTTCGCGCTTACGAGAGGGAGTGCCGCAAGCAGCGGCTGCTCGATTTCGACGACCTGTTGCTGCTCGCCGTGAGGATGCTGGAAAAGAGCCCCGCGGTGCTCGAGCGCTACGCGAGCCGATTCCCGAATGTGCTTGTCGACGAGTACCAGGACCTGAACCTCGCCCAGGAGCGCCTGGTCGAGCTGGTGGCGGCCAGCCGTGATCCATTCATCGTCGGCGACGACGACCAGTCGATCTATCGCTTCCGCGGAGCGTCCAGGGCGAGCCTCGAGCGATTCCTCCGCACGTTTCCCCAGGCGCGGACAGTCACGCTGGGGGTTAACCGGCGAAGCTCGACCCGGATCGTCGCGGCCGCGTCGGCGCTGATCGGACACAACCCAGAGCGCCTCCTCAAGCGGCTTCGGGCGGAGCAGACCGGACCGGCGGTCGAGGTCTGGCGCTGCGCCGACGGGTCATCCGAGGCCGCGTCGATCGCGCGCGAGGCCGGCAACCTCGCGGCGAGCGGAGTCCCGCTGTCCACGGTCGCCATTCTCTGCCGCACCAACGCGATCGCGCGGCCGATCGCGGCGGCCCTGGTCGCCGCCGGCCTGCCCCATGTTGTGTTCGGCGGTCATGGATTCCTCGACCGGCCTGAGGTCAAAGACCTCATCGCTGTGCTTCGTGCTGTATGGGATCCGGCCGATCTCGTCGCGCTCGAGCGCATCAACGACAGGCCCGCGACCGTCGCCCTGCGGCCGCTGCTCGAGTCATTTGCCGCGGCGGCTACGCGGATCGACGTTCGCGACCTGTTCTTCGATCTGATGGAGCGGACACGCTACCTCGATCACCTGCGGGCAAGCCTGGAAGCCAGTGAGGCGGAGCGAGCTACGGCCAATGTCAGCCGGTTTGGCGAGCAGATCGCCGAGTTCTGCGAGACGTCGCCCGACCATTCTCTGCATGCCTATTTGCGCCACCTCGAGCTGGTACTCCTGTCAGGAGAGGACGAGGAGCCAGCCGCGCCCGAGCAGGGCGACGCCATTCAGGTCATGACGATCCATCAATCGAAGGGCCTCGAGTTCGACGCCGTGTTCGTTCCGTCGTTGGTCGAGGGCCGACTTCCGCAGTCGGCACGCTCTCCGCGTTTCGAGCTTCCACCTTTTGTGCTCGAGCCTCTGGTGCGGGGGCGCGAGGACGTGATCGCCGAAGAGCGCCGGCTCCTGTATGTCGCGATGACGCGCGCCCGTGGGCGGCTCTACCTCACATGTGCCTCGCACTACGACGGTGGCCGCAGGTGGCGCGAGTCGCGGTTTCTGAAGGAGCTTGGCGGCGGGATCGTGGAAAAGGACATTCCGGCCGACGCCGTGGCGCCGGCACGCGTGAACGGACATCGCCACCCTGGCGAGGTGGTGCTCTCCTACAGCGCGATCACCGCGTACATGGACTGCCCGCGCCAGTACTGGTACCGGCACGTCAAGCACCTTCCGGTCATCCAGAGCGCGGAGGCGGTGCACGGCGTGATCGTCCACGAGGTGCTGCGCCGCGCGGGCGAGCTGAGGAAACAGGGCAAGCCGGTCACAAAGTCGAGTCTGAAGTCGATTCACGAGACTGTCTGGAGCACCACGCCTTTCCCGGACCCGCGGCGCGCGCCGGCGTTCAAGCGCAACGGCGCGGCCGAGCTCGAGGCTTACCGAGCGCGGGGTGGCTTCATGGACGTTCCCGCTTATGTGGAGCAGCCGTTCGACATCGCGGTCGACGGCTGGCAGCTGCGCGGTGTGATCGATCGCATCGACCGGACGGAGAAGGGCTGGCGGATCATCGACTACAAGAGCGGCAGGCCGATCGCTCGCAGGCGGCGCGACCTGCAGGTCGCGCTCTATGCGCTGGGTGCTACCTCGGCCTTGCGGCTTGACCCCGTCGAGCTGGAGGTGGTTTATCTCGCGTCGGGTGAGTCTGTCCATGTGGATAAGGTGGATTCGCTTAAGCACGACGCCGAGGCCGAAGGCGCGGCCGTAGCGGCCGGCATCACGTCGGGAGGTTTCGAGCCGAAACCCGAACGGCGCCGCTGCCGGTTGTGCCCCTATCGGCTTGCGTGCGCAGCAGCTCTGTAGCGGGCCGCGAGCAGCAGACACTCGCGCGCGATGTCTGATGACGCGTACGGATGGGCCAGCTCTTCGGCGCGGCGCGACATCTCGCGCCAGGTTGGGCCGCCCTCGGCCAGCACCCGGACCTCGTCACGGAGGTCGGATTCCTTCGGCGCGAAGGCGCCGATCCCAGACGCGACGACGAAGTCGACGTTGGGCGTCTCCTGACCGGGCAAAAAGCCCGTGATCACAAGCGGTAAGCCCGTCGCAAGTGCCTCTGCGATCGCGCCGGGCCCGGCCTTGGTGACCATGAGGTCGCACGCGCGCATGAGCTCCGGCATGTAATCGACGAAACCGAGCACCAGCATCGGGGTGGACCGTTCGAGCTCCAGGACACGACGTCGCAATTTTTCGTTGCGGCCGCACACCACGATCAGCTGCCACGCATTCACCTCATCGCTCAGCTCTCGGACCTGGGCGGCGACGTGGCCGACGCCTGCCGCGCCGCCCATGACCAGCACGGTGAACCGATGCTCATCAAGTCCGAAGCGGCGCCTGAGTGCTTCCTTTTCTCCTGGTGCGGGCGGCCGAAACCGGAGGTCGACCGGCAATCCGAGGAGCTTCACGCGGTCGGCCGGCACGCGGCGGCGCAGCGCGACCTTGCGGGCATCCTCGGTCGGCGCGACGACGAGGTCAGCCTGGCTGAACGTCCATCCGCGGTGAAAATCCACGAGGTCGGTGATCACGGTCATGAGCGCCCGCGGGCGGCCGCTCTTGCGGATCGCCTGATGAGCGACATGGTTGAACAGCGGATGCACGGAGAGCACGACGTCGGGATCGTGCTGTTGCAAGAGCTGCGACATCACCCGGCGGACTGCCGGTCCGAAGACGGCGCGGATGGCGGCGAAGGTCGGCCTCGTGTTGCTCGAGTGATAAACGGCGCCCCATGCCGCGCGCGAGCGCCGGATCACCGGCGAGTAGAGCGAGGCAAGCCTACGGACGACGATCGGCCCTTGCCCGATGAGCGGGTCCGCGACGGTCACGACGCAGGATGGATCCAGAAGCTTGAGCGCGTCGGTCAGCGCACGCGCAGCCGCCCGGTGTCCACCGCCGGTGTCACTGAAGAGGATGAGGACGCGCGGCGACCCGCCGGCTGGAGTCGGGTAGAGGGAGAGGCCTTCGGTTACTTGCGTCGCGCCGCTGCGCGGCGCGCGATCCATCGCATGTTGTAGGTGGACAGCAGGTACGTGATGAACACCATGGCGATGATCCCGATGCTGACCCAAAGAATGGTTCGCTTGGCGAGCTCGCCTGGCGAGAGCGCGCCGCCTCCCGGAGTGCGGTTCGACTGGATGATGAACGCAGCCAGGTCTTTGACGTCCTGCGCGGTGAGGTTGTCGTTGCCACCCTTTTTCGGCATCGGGACCTGCTTGGGGTCACCCGGCTGCGGCTGACGTCCGTTGGTGATGATGTCGATCAAGAATGCCGCGCTGAGCGGATCCGCAATATTGGGTAGCTTCTCGATGGGGTTGAGCGCGGGGCCGATCCCACCTTCGAGGGCGGCGCCGTGGCAGGTCGCGCAGTTCTGCGCATAGAGCGTTTCCCCCTTGCTGGGGTCGCCCGGAAGAGCCGTCGAGCCCGTGGCGGCCGATCCGCTCGGCGCAGGGGATGGTGAGCTGTCGGCCATCGTGGTCATCGCCGTCAGGACGACAAAAACCGGAATCCCGAGCGCCAGCAGCAGCCCGCGGGTCACCCTCATCGAGGCCAAATCATATCTAGCCTAGTTCACGAGGGTGGCGGGCGGAATACCCCGCGGAGGGGTGGGTTTTAGGGGTTATGGGATCTTGCTCGCCGGTCTCCCGTTCCGGCTTTTGCTGCGTCTCTCGACGCTGGCTTGACACGAGATCGGCGTACCGTGGCTGAAGCGACTCGCCTGATCTCCGACCGCGCCGCTCGGCGGATCGCGGTCATTTCCATGCACACGTCGCCGACGGCTTCGCTGGGCCAGAACGGCAACGGCGGCCTCAATGTCTACGTCCGGGAAGTCGCTACCGCGTTCAGCGAGCGAGGCATCGCGACCGACATCTTCACCCGGCGCCAGACGCCCGACGACCCTTCCATCGAGCAGCTTGCCGAGTTGTCTCGAGTCATCTACCTGCCTGTCGGTCGCGGGCTTGACAAATACTCGCTCTACGACGAGGTGCCCGGGTTCGCCTTGCGGATTGCGGAGTTCGCCGAGCGAGAAGGCATCACCTACGACCTGCTCTTCTCTCACTACTGGCTGTCGGGCGAGGTCGCGTGCCTGCTGCGTCCTGGGTTCGCGGGCGGCTGGGCGCACATCGCGCACACGCTGGGCCTGGTGAAGAATCAGACGCTGGCGACAGGGGCTCGTCCGGAACCCGCGCTGCGCATCCGCGTCGAAGGCGAGATCGCTCAGCAGGCCGACCTCTTGATTGCGTCGACTGCGGACGAGAGCGACGAGCTCGTCAACGCATATGGGGCGGACCCAGAGCGCGTGTTTGTCGTCCCGCCTGGCGTCGACCTCTCGATGTTTCAGCCCATCGACCGGAGCGAAGCGCGGCGGAAGATCGGTTACGGGCCGGGCCGCTTGCTCGTCTTTGTCGGCCGGCTCGAGAGACTGAAGGGCGTCGAGGTCGCGATTCGCGCGCTGGCGCTGCTGCGCGACCGCACTCACGACGACGTCCGTTTGCTGATCCTCGGTGAGGACAGCAAGGAGGGCGATGAGAGCGAGAAGGACCGGCTGAAGGCGGTGGCCGCCGAGCACGGCGTTCGCGATCGAGTCGATTTCCTCGGTTCCGTCGCCCACCACGAGCTTCCCTTCTTCTACGCCGCCGCCGACGTCTGCGTGATGCCGTCCTACAGCGAGTCGTTCGGGCTAGTCGGTCTCGAAGCTCAGGCGTGTGGCAGGCCAGTCGTCGGGTCGGACGTCACCGGCCTGCGATCGGTAATTCGCGACGAGGTCAGCGGATACCTGATAGGTGGTCACGACCCTGCGGCCTACGCCGAGCGGATCGGGCGCCTCCTGGACAACCCCGAGCTCGCCGCGCAGATGGGACGGCGGGGACGCCTCCTCGCACAGCGGTTCTCATGGAATCGGACCGCGGACCGTCTAGAGGACCTGTTCGACGGAGTCGTCGAGCGAGCTCAGGTCCGCGTCCACGCAAGCGCGCGGCAGGAATAGGGAAAAGAGGCAGGGTCCTCTTTGGTCAACGCGGTCGGGCGCGTGCCGTCCGCGTTCATCAGCCAGACCTGATCGCCGTTGAGAAAGGCGATCTGATGTCCGTCGGGCGATGAGACCGGCGACGCGACCTCGATGCCTGGATCGGCAGGAATCGCGGTCGTAGGACTGAGGGCCGAGGGCGGCGAGGCCACGTTGACCACGAACGCCTTCTGCAGCGTCGCGGTCGGTGTCGTGACGGCGGCGGCGAAAACGAGATGCGTGGAGTCGGGCAGCCAGGCCGGCCGTCCGATCTGGCCGCTCGTGATCGTCGAAGTCGCCGCGGCACCGGTCAGGTTGCGCACGCGCAGGCTGGTCGTGCTCAGGTCGTGACGAAGGTAGGCGATGCGCTTGCCGGCCGGGTCCCATGACACCGAGCTCACAGGCGCGGAGTCCAGCACGAGCAGGTAGCTCGCACGCAGGCCGACGTCATATCCCCACACTTCGTTCGCGTTCGACGTGCGGTGGATGAAGGCGACTCGAAGCCCGTTGGGAGCAACCGCCGCCTCTTCGACGTCGTTCGTGATGACCTCGTCGCCGCCGCTTGCGGTCCGACGATGCAGCACGCCGGAATCGTCAATGTAGACATAACCCATGCCCGCGGCAAGCGCCGCCGCCCAAACGCCCTTGAAGGTGAGCGGTGCGGCCGGGCTGCCTGGCGTGAACTGCACCCAGCTTTCGTCCTGGCCCTGGATCAGCAGCGAGTCGCCCGACGGAGACCAGCTGAACGAATGGACCACTGTCGCATCGAAAAGCTGGCGCGGAAATCCGTACTCGTCGTTGACGATCCACAGACCGGCCGGTGATCCGCCCGTCGAATCGGCCGCGAATGCAATCCAGTTGCGGAGCGGCAGGACAGCGCCAGTCGTGAAGCTGATGCTGGCGTACCGCCCAAGCTGATTGCCGTCGACGTCAGTTGCGCCGACGTTGACGGCGACCTGGTATTCGGTATGTGCGGCGAGCAGCTGGGACGGCGCGATGATCGCGCGCCGGTTGTCCGTCGGGTCGAGCTTGACGTCGAATGGGACACTCGGTTGAATCGAGATAGCGTCCTTCAGATGGACCGGATCCATGCCGCGCGAGAACTGGAGGCTGAGGTAAGCAGAGGGATCGACGCCCGTCTCGCGGCTGGCCGGTTTCGAGCTTGTGAGTCCAGGCGGGCCCTCGGTGACAAACGACCAGTGGTGGCGAAGCGTGTACGTGTTGCCGGCGGGGTCGCGGTAGCCAGACTCGAGGATGACCTCGTAGTTCGTGTTCGTGAGAAGGGTTACGTGGTCGTAGATGAGCTGGCGGCCGCTGAGCCACCTGACGGAGCCGATGGTGGCCGGCGCGAGACGGAGCCGTGACGCGACCGAGGCCTGGTCCACATCGTGGTCAAACGTGATGCGGATGGGCGCCGCCGTCGAGACGTCGATCGTGTTGCGCTGCGGCGCGTAGTCAACGATCTGCGGCGGATCGCCCCCGCAACCTGTAACGGCTAGACCGACCACGAGAGCGGCCGCCGCCAAAATGGCGCGCCCCTTCTTGGGCCCTCCCTCTCCCGTCGGCCCCCTCCCCCGAGCCAAACCAACCTGGAGCGAGGCTAACCTGAAATCGATCGAGCGCCAACCCACCCTGTTAAGGGTTTACACCAAACGACTAGAGGTGGGACTTGAGGCGCGCCCTCATCTCCTGGGCCAGCTGTTCCAGTCGCGAAGAGTCGACGAACAGGAGCGAGATGCTCGGGATCTGGTCGATCGCCGCCTCGATCCCGGCGAGCGACGGGTCCGCGGCGCCCAGGATGTCCTTCACCTTGCGCGCCCTGTTTCCGAGTGCTTCCTCGGCCATGGCCTGGAGCTCAGAGACGATGCTGCCCCAGTCGAGCTGTGGTCCGGCCGGCCTTGGCGGCGTGGTCGGCGCCACCGGCACCGATGGGTTGGTCGGCTGGGTCGGCGGCGTCGGCTGTGTGTAGTTGGAGAAGGAGCCCGTGGGGATCTGCGCTGTCGGAGGCTCCGCAGCCATGGGCGGAATCACCGGCAGCGTCGCGGTCGCGGCGACCGGTTCGGGATTGGGGGCAGGGGCTGGAGCAAACGACGGAGCCTGCGCGGCAGCGCGATTCCTCTGCCCGCTCACCACCTCGTCGACGTCGAGCGGAGGGTGCTTGGTCGCGTCCGCCGATTTCACCTCGATCATCGCGTTGGGGTCGTCGCAGAGCGCGAGCGCACGGTCCGGCTTGTCGGAGATGTCGCGAGACTCGCTCGTGTACGCCCCCGCGAGCTCGCCGTGCGCGAGGATGAGGACCCCGGTGCCCGCGCCGGAGCGGATCATCACGCTACCGCTCAGCTTGCGATCGCTCAAGAAGCTCAGCAGCGCCTTCATGTCGACCCATCCCGCGTACAGCTCGGTGTACATGGGCCGGGAAACGGTCAGCTCGTAAAGGCCGTCGATCAGCTCAGCGGAAAGGCCGACGACGTCCAGCACGCCGTGACCCGCCGTTACGTCGTCGTTGAAGTGCATCAAGGCCGGCTTGCCAAGGACGAGGCTGCCCGCGTCGGCGGCGCCGTCGTACAGGCACTCGAGCGCGGAGCCTTCACGGAACAGGATCAGACCGGCCGCGTCATCGGTGAGTAGGCGTACATAACCGGTGTAGCCCTCGCGCTCGAGCGTGGTCAGCAGGCGAGGGAAATCGACGAAGGAAGTCTTCAGCGAGTCGTAGAGGATCTGCCCCGCCGGGACAGGGATCGGCTCGCGGCCATGTTTCGGTTGCGGGCGGTGCTTCACGCCACGCCTCGGCTGCGGTGCTTCCACCTTTCGTTCCGATTCAGCATGCTCCTTCCTCTCGTTTTTTGGCTCTGGGCTCTGATCTGCGCGCGGCTGGGGCCGCTCCGCGGGCGGCTCAGGCTTGGTGGTCTCGGCGCCGACGGGCTTGGGTGCGGACTCCGCGGCGTGGACCAGCTCTGGGATTCCTGCCTTGACCGTCTCATCGGCCGGCAGCTTTGCCTTGGCGTCGAACTCGAAGTCGCCTTTCGTCCAGTTGAGGGCACTCACCACCGCGTCGTCGCCCGACCTGCCCTCGCCCTGGGCGTGAAACAGGTGCCCGAACAGGAAGTACAGGGACGTGGACTGCCCGTTCCCATTGCGGACGACGAGGGTGCCGGTGGACCGCTCGCCCTGAGCGGATTCCAACAGCGAGCGAAGGGGGGTTTCGGCCAACGAGCCGTGAGATTGCAAGGCGTTCTCCTGAGATCGGCCCAGCCCGATCGAGATCTAAGAGAAAGTTAGTATAGGCATCGAGATCAGACCTGCGCGCCCGGAGCCTCCTGAACTCCCGCTACCGGCGCGGCCATCTCCCGCGCGCCTCTTCCTCATCCGCCACGGGCAGTCGACCTGGAACCGCGAGCATCGCATCCAGGGCCAGCTCGACCCTCCACTTTCGGACGAAGGGCGCCGGCAGGCCGCCCTCGTCGGGGCGCGACTTGCCGGTCGCAAGTTCAGTGGCCTTTATGCGAGTGACCTGAAGCGCGCCTTCGAGACCGCGGAGGTGATCGGTAAGGCGGTCGGCGTGCGACCCGAGCCGACCGAAACGCTGCGCGAGATCTACCTCGGTGAGTGGGAGGGGCTGCGCACCGAGGAGATGGCCGAACGATTTCCCGAAGCCTGGGCGAGCTGGGTCGAAGAGCCGGACTGGGATGTAGTGCCTGGTGGCGAAGGCGCCGCCATCTTCGATGCGAGAGTTGGCGCCGCGGTCGAGACGATCATGCGACGGCATCAGCACGGCGATGTGTTGGTCGTCACGCATGGCGGCGTGATCCAGGCAGCGCTGCACAGGATCGTCGGCAAGCCGCCGCAGGGCATCTTTCCTTTCAGGATTCAGAACGCCTCGATCTCGCTGATCGAGAGGCGTGACGGTCGCATGGTGATCGGGGGCGTGAACGATATCGCCCATCTCGAGCCGGGATTGATCACCGAAGTCGGTTCGCCGGGCGCGAGTAGGGCGCACGAATCCAGATGACCGCCGACGCCGAGCTGTGGGATCGCGAGCTCGCGGAGCGAGCGCCACGCGCTCCGCTTCTCCAGTCGTGGGGTTGGGGAGAGGTGCAGTCGCGCGCGGGATGGAGCGTCGAGCGTCTGCGCATCTCGCCAGGTGGCGCGATGGCGAGCGTGCAGATCCGCAAAGTCGGCCTCGCGCGTGAGGTGTATGTGCCGCGTGGCCCGCTGCCCGCCACGATCGAGGCGATCGACGGCCTTGTCAAGTGGGCGCGTCGGTCACGGGTAGCGAAGATCGTCGTCGAGCCCGAGGCGTCGAAAGATCTGCGCGACCCCTTGAAGGAGAGAGGATTCACGCGGACGAGTCCGACACAGCCGCAGCACACCCGCATCATCAAGCTGCTCCCTCCCGAAAAGTTGTTAACGACCTTTCGTCACGGTCGCCGCTACAACATCCGGACCGGACTCAAACGCGGTGTCGTCGTCGAGGAAGGCAAGGACGCGGCCGAGCTCGCGCGGCAGTCGGCTGCCGTGGAGCGCAGGGAGTCGATCAACCTTCCCGACAGGCGGTACTACGACCTGCTGCTCAGCCTGCTGCCGTGGTGCCGCACTTACACCGCGTTCTCACCTGACAAGCACGAGCCGCTGGCGACCGTGCTGGTGGCGCGGCACGCGGGCCGCGCCTACAGCCTGTTCGCGGGCCGGAGCGGTGCGCATCCCGAGCTGATGGGCAACGACCTCGCCTGGTGGTCGGCCATCTCAGCCGCCGCCGAGGCGGGCTGCGACGACTTCGACCTCTGGGGAGTGCCGCCCCCGGGCGCCGGGCCCGACCACCCATGGCACGGTCTGGGCTTCTTCAAGTCGGAGTTCGGCGGCGAGGAGGTCGCCTACGCGGGCTCGTGGGAGCTGGTGCTCTCGACTGTCGGCGCCCGGTTGCTGAGCGCAGAGCGGAAAACACGAGCCTACATTCGGGGCTTGAAACGAAACATTCCCTAACAATCCTTCAAATCGGTTAGGATAAAAGGGATGGGTGTGGCGGAGTCTTCGCGCAAGGTCCTTGTCGTGGAGCCGGATAACTTGACACGGCGCGAGATCAGGGTCGCGTGCGAGCAAGACGGCTACCTGGTCGTGGAGGCCGACGCCGGCTCCGAGGCGTTGCGCCAGGTCGAGAGCTCAAGGCCCAACGTGGTGCTGCTCGAGGTGACCCTGCCAGACGCGGCCGGTTTCGACGTCTGCCGCGAGCTGCGCAAGATGGACCCGGGAGTCCCGGTGATCATGATGAGCACCCGGTCGGACGAGATCGACGCTGTGGTCGCCCTCGAGATCGGCGCCGACGACTACGTCACCAAGCCCCTCCGGCTCCGCGAGCTCGTGGCCCGCATGGCCGCCCATCTGCGACGCGCGCGGCTGGAAAACGCTGAGGCGATGCGCAGCCGGCTCGAGTTCCGCGATCTGACGATCGACGTCAACGAGCGCAGGACGTACAAGGCGGGCAAAGAGGTCGAGCTGACCCACACCGAGTTCGACCTGCTGACGTTCCTCGCCAGCAACGCGGGTAAGGTCCTGAGCCGGGAGAAGATCCTCAACTCGATCTGGGGCTACGAGTACCCGATCGAGACGCGCGTGATCGACGTGCACATCCGCAACCTGCGCCGCAAGATCGAGACGCAGCCCTCGCGTCCTTATTACATCCTTGCGGTGCCGGGGATCGGCTACCGCTTCACGAACGCGCGCCCGGCTTAACTCCTAGCTCCCCGAGCGAGTCGAGCACAAATCGGCGCGCCGCGATGAGCGGATGCGGGATGACGAGGTCTTGCTCTTTGACGCGCTGAGTCCCGAACAGAAGGATGTCGACGTCGATCGCCCGGGGTCCCCATCGCTTCGCCGCTCGCCGCCCGCCCTCGCGCTCGACGGCCTTGGCCGCGCGCAAGAGCTGACGAGGTGACCCTTCCCACTCGCCCTCGACCACCTGGTTGAGAAATTTCGGCTGGTCGGCCACGCCCCAGGGCTCGGTCTCGATGACGTGGCTTTGACGAAGGATGCGTACGCCTTTTTCGCGCAAGCGTCGTCGCGCGGCGCTGAGGTTTCTGGGGCGTGTTCCGAGGTTGGATCCGAGGCCGAGGTAGACAGTGGTCAACGCATATGGTCGGCGGCGCGCACGACGCGCGTCATCTGCAGGACGTCATGCACGCGCACGATGTCTGCTCCCCGCAGCACCCCCACCGCCACCGTCGCCGCCGTGCCTTCGAGCCGTTCCGTGACCGGGAGGTCGAGCAGCTTGCCGATGAACGACTTGCGTGAGGTGCCGATCAGGATGGGATGGCCGAGCTCCTTCAGCTCATGGAGCCGCCGCATCACCTCCCAGTTGTGCTCGGCCGTCTTGCCGAAGCCGATGCCCGGATCCAGGATCACCTTCTCCTTCGGCACGCCGGCGGAAACTGCACGCGCGGCGGCCGCGCCAAGAAAGCGCTTGATCTCTTGCAACAGGTCGCCCGCGTAATCGGTCCCGTCCTGGTTGTGCATCAGGACCATCGCGCATCCGTGGCTCGCCGCCAGGTCCGCGATCGCGGGCGATCGGCTCAGGCCCCACACATCGTTGAGGATCGTCGCGCCGGCCGCGATGGCTGATTCTGCGACCTGTTGCTTGTAGGTGTCGATCGAGATCGGGACGTTGGCCGGGCCTGCCAGGCGCCTGACCACGGCCTCGGTCCTGCTGATCTCTTCGACCGTGGAGACCTGCACGTGGCCGGGACGGGTCGACTCGCCTCCGACATCCAGCATGTCGGCACCTTCCTCGACCATGCGGAGTCCTTGAGCGACCGCGGCCTCGACGTCCGTGCCGAGGCCGTCGCCGCTGAACGAATCCGGCGTGACGTTGACGATGCCCATCACGTACGTGCGGGTTCCCCATTCGAAACGCCGCCCTCCGATTTCGGCGATCACGACGCGATTATCCTGCGGACTGTGCGGCTGGCCGATCTCGCGCGCGGAGCTGGTGCGGTGCTCGACGGTGATGGCGACGTCGAGATCAGCGGCATCGTCTACGACTCTCGACGCGTCGGTCCTGGTGACCTCTTCGTGGCGGTCCAGGGCATTCACGTCGACGGCCACGATTACGTCACCGAGGCCGCCGCCCAGGGCGCGGCGGCGATCGCGCTGGAGCGCGACGTCAAGGTGCCGGCGGGGGTGCCCGTGCTGCGCATGCCCTCTACGCGCATCGGTCTGGCGGAGCTTTCCGCCGAGTTCTTTGGACGGCCGTCCCGGCGGCTCAAGCTCGCCGGCATCACAGGGACCGACGGCAAGACGACGGTGACCCACATGTCAGAGCACATCCTGCAGGCAAGCGGCATCTTGGCCGGCGCGATGAGCACGGTGGCCTTCAAGGTGAGTGGTCGCGAGGTCGACAACGTCAGCGGGCAGACGACGACGGAGGCGCCCGAGGTCCAGGCGTGGCTCGGCAGGATGGTGGACGCGGGCGCGCAGTGTGTCGTGATCGAGACCACGTCACATGCACTTGTGCAGGAGCGCGTCCGCGCATGCGAGTTCGACGTCGCCGCGTTCACCAACGTCGGCCGCGACCACCTCGACTACCACGCGACCTGGGAGGACTACCTCGAGGCGAAGGCTCGGCTCATCGATCTCACAGCCAATGCCGCGGACAAGGGAGTCGAAAAGACCGCTGTTCTGAATCGCGATGACCCCAGCTACGAGCGCCTCGCGCGAAGGCCGATCTCTCGTCGCTGGACGTACAGCCTGAAAACCGGAGCCGATTTTTATCCGCTCGACCTGTCCATCACGGGGTCCGGTTCACGGTTTCGCATGAAGACGCCGCTGGGGGAGACCGAGGTCACGCTCAACGTGCCCGCCAAGTTCAACATCTACAACGCGCTGTGCGCGGCGGCCGTCTGCGTCGCCATGGGCGTGCCGGTGGAGGAAATCGGGCGTGGCCTCGCCGGGTTCGAAGGCGTGCGCGGCCGGCTGGAGCCTGTCGACCTCGGTCAGGACTTCCGCGTCTACATCGACTTCGCGCATGCGGCCGGCTCGCTTGCGAGCGCGCTCGCGGAGCTGCGTCCGTTCACACAGGGACGCTTGATCGTCGTCTTCGGTTCAACGGCCCGCTCTGACCATGACCGCCCGGGCATGGGCCGCGCGGCCGCCGAGTTCTCGGACTTCTTCATCATCACAACCGACGACCCGCTGTCTGAAGATCCGGTGGAGATCGCCCGCGACGTGCAAGCGGGCGCGTCCAGCAAGGCGCCCGGCCTCGATTACGAGGTCGTCATCGACCGCCGGGCCGCCATCCGTCGCGCGATCGAGATCGCGCGACCCGGCGACACCGTCCTCCTTGCCGGCAAGGGCCACGAACGTTCGATGCGGACCTCGCGCGGGTCGGAACCGTGGGACGAACGCGCCGAGGCCGAGGCCGCGATTCGCGAGCGGGGTTAGCCAGGCACCCTCTCCCCGTCGGGGAGAGGGATCTGGGGAGAGGGGCGTGAACCGCCGCCTACCATGCGCACGATCTCGACAGTGTCCCCATCGCGGAATGTGACGCGCGTGAACGAAGTGCGCGGGATGATCTCGCCGTTGTGCTCCACCGCGACCGTGCGCGGGTTGACGCCCAGCCGCTCGAGGTAGTCGAGCAGGGAGGTTGGCTGATCGAGCTCTACCTTCTTGCCGTTCACCTGCAGGGAGATCATTCGAAGAGTCTGATGGCGGCGTAGCCCGCCGCGCCGGCTGCGAGGCATTCGGTGATGCGGGTCTCAGTGACTCCGCCGATCGCGAGCACTGGGATGCGAAGCGAGTGGGCGGTGGCATTCAGCGCGTCGAGGCCGACGGCTCTGGTGTCCGGGTGCGTCGTGCTCTCCCAAACCGGACCGAAGATGACGAAATCGGCGCCCTCGGACTGCGCGCGCTGCGCGGCTATACGGGAATGGACCGAGCGGCCGACGAGTCCGCGCCGGATCAAGCCGCGGGCGAATTCGATTCCGATGTCCCGCTCGGGCAGGTTGACCCCCGCAGCGCCGGTGGCGACGGCGATATCGCATCGGGAGCTGATCAGCACCGGAACCGGTGACGCGACGACCAGGCGCATCGCTTCCTGCTCGAGCTGTTTTGCGGTGAGGGAAGGCGCGCGCAGCTGGAGGATGGTGGCCAGGGAAGCCGCGCGGAGGCCGCCGTCCGCGCTCGACACGATCGCCATTGCAACCGGCCGGGTTAGCTGGGTCGCGAAACCCCCTCGGTCGGCGAGCTCGCGCTGGCTTCGCCGCGCCTGGGGATGCGGCCGGCCAGGTACGCCTTGCGTCCCGCCTCGACCCCTTCTTTGATCGCCTCGGCCATGAGCGCCGGATCTTTCGCGAGCGCGACCGCGCTGTTCACGAGCACTGCATCCGCGCCCAGCTCCATCGCCAGGGCGGCGTCGGATGGAACGCCGATGCCGGCGTCGACGACGACAGGCACGTGAGCCTCGTCGACGATGATCCGGATCTGCTCGAGGGTCTGGAGGCCCTGGCCGGACCCGATCGGAGAGCCCAGAGGCATGACAGTGACGGTGCCGATCTCTTCGAGCTTGCGCGCAAGCACCGGGTCGGCGTTGATGTAGGGCAGGACCTTGAACCCCTCCTCGACCAGGATGCGCGCGGCCTTCAGCGTCTCCTCGGGGTCGGGGAAGAGGTAGCGCGGATCGGGGATGACCTCGAGCTTGACCCAGTCCGAGAGACCCATCGAGCGGGCCAGGCGCGCGATGCGGATGGCCTCCTCGGCCGTGCGGCAGCCCGCGGTGTTGGGCAGGATGCGGTAGCGGGACCAGTCGATCGCGTCCAGGAGCGTCT
The DNA here is from genome assembly GCA_005882115.1 of Chloroflexota bacterium. GTDB lineage: Bacteria > Chloroflexota > Dormibacteria > Dormibacterales > Dormibacteraceae > 40CM-4-65-16. The sequence goes on along the minus strand of VBEG01000028.1, from coordinate 1,076 downwards.
TCTTTTTCGGGTCGTCGAGGTCGAGGCGGCGCAGGGCGACGGTGACGAGCTCGCATCCGGAGGCCTCGAGCGCGGCCAGCATCGCTTCATCGCTCGCGTACTTGCCGGTGCCGAGAAACAGGCGCGAGCGCAACGTCACGCCGGCGACGACGAGAGGGTCGGCGTGCGTCAGGATTTGCACACATCCAAGAATACGGGAGGGCCCCTTCTGCCCTTCGGGCCACCCCCCATGAATGGGGAAGAGTTCCCTTCCTTAGAGATCCTGCTGCAGCAGCAGCGTCTTGTCGCGGCCGTAGGTTAGGCGCTTCAACGCATGGCCCAGGGGAAGCCACAGCAGCTTGTCGACCTCTATCCCCGGTTTGAAGCGTCCGCCGCGCACCTCCATCACCCAGTAGCACGCCACCTTGTCGCGCCCGCGACGGTCGACGTAAGCGGTACACCCGAGCGGCCGCACCAGGTCGCATCGCAGGCCCGTCTCCTCGCGAACCTCACGCAGCGCGCAGTCTTCGGGAGTTTCGTCGGGCTCGATCTTGCCTTTCGGCAGAGTCCAGTCGTCGTATTCGGGACGATGGATGACCGCGATCTCGGGCTCACCCGACCGCGAATTCCTGACGACGACCCCGCCCGCAGCTCTGATCACGCTTACATCCGCAACATCAAGGATCTTTGTTGCCACCGTTGCTCCTTCGTCTGCTGAAACGTTTGGGCTCAGCGCTGAGCGCCAGTTTAAACGCGAGGTGCCACTTAATGAAAGAGCCTTTGCTAGCCGCGCAGGCCTGCTGTGTGAAGGATCGCAAACGCGACCCAGGCGATGAGGGCTGAGGCGGGGATGGTGATGATCCACGCCGCAACGATGTTTGCGCCAACCCCCCAGCGGACTGCCCCGAGGTTGCGGCTTGCGCCAACCCCCAGTACCGACCCTGTGACAACGTGTGTTGTGCTGACTGGAAGACCGATGAGCGTGGCGCCCTGGATAACGCTTGCTCCCATCAGCTGGGCAGAGAATCCAGTTGCCGGCTCGAGTTTGAAAATGCTCCAGCCGAGCGTGCGAATGATTCGCCACCCACCCGCGTACG
>VBEG01000056.1 GCA_005882115.1 Chloroflexota bacterium | reverse complement strand
TACAACCGAAGGCAAATCGACGCGGGAGATCCGGCGCTGTCTTAAGCGCTACCTGGCACGCCGCTTCTTCCGGCTACTTCAGAGGCTTGACAACCTATAGAAGCATCCACAAGTGGGGAAGTAGTTGGCCACTTCCCCGGAGAGCGGGAAGAGTTACCTCCCCAAGAGAATGGGGAGGAGTTGTAGCTAGGTCTGTGGAGGAGGTCCCGCCGAGCCGGGAGCAGGAGGCGCGCCGGGCCCTGCCGCCGGCGGCAGAGAGCTCGGAGAACCAGGCGCGTTGTTAAAGCTCACTTGCGGCACCGCGCGGTCTCCTTCGTCGGCCTGGAAGAAGCCAAACGGCTTGAAGCCCAGGACCCCCGCGATGAGCGATGTGGGCAGGGTCTGCAGCTTGATGTTGTAGTCGCGCACGTTGCCGTTGTAGAAGCGGCGCGAGAACTCGAGCTTGTCTTCGGTCGCAGTCAGGTTCTCCTGCAGGTTCGTGAAGGCCGAGATCGCCTTCAGCTCGGGGTAGTTCTCGGAGACCGCGAACAGGCTGCGCAGGCTCTGGCTGAGCAGGTTCTCGGCCTGCCCGATCTTCTGCGGGTCGCCGGTCGCGCCGGCCGCGACGGCGTTGGCTCGGGCGTTGGTCACCGCCTCGAGGGTGCCGCGCTCGTGGCCGATGTAGCCCTGCACGGTGTTGACGAGGTTGGGGATCAGATCGTGCCGGCGCTTGAGCTCGACGTCGATCTCAGACCAGGCTTCCTGGGTCCTGTTCCTGGCCGCGATGAGTCCGTTGTAGGTGAAGACGAGCCACAGGACGATGAGGACGACAATCCCGATGACGATCCATGTGCCCAAGGCGTCGTTATCCTACGCGTGCGCGCGTCGCGCCCATCGCGTCTTCTTAAGCATCTTCTTGTGCTTGTGCTTGCGCATCTTCTTGCGCCGCTTCTTGATTACTGAGCCCAATCCAACTCCCAGCGCGTGTTTGATCTAACGGTTGAGGTCCGGCCGGGAATCATACCGGAAGCGGAGTCGCGACCGCCCTACACTCCTTGCCGATGTACTTCACCGACGCTCACGAGGAGCTCCGGCTGCACATCCGCAGGTTCCTCGAAAAGGAAGTCCAGCCGCACCTCGATGAGTGGGAGGAAAAGACCTTCCCGGACTCGATCTTCCAGCGCTTCGGGGAGCTCGGTTTTCTGGGCCTGCGCTACCCACCGGAGTACGGCGGCCAGGGCGGCGACTACTTCTCGGCGCTGGTGCTCTCCGAGGAGCTGGCGCGGGCTGGCACCGGAGGGCTGGGAATGGCCGTCGCCGTGCAGACCGAGATGGCGACCCCGCCTGTGTTCAAGTTCGGCACTGAGGAGCAGAAGACGCGGTGGCTGGCGCCCGCCATTCGTGGAGAGCAGATTGCCTCGATCGCCATCACCGAGCCCGATGCGGGCTCGGATGTGGCAGGCATCACGACGGTGGCTCGGCGATTTGGAGACGAGTTCATCGTCAGCGGGCGCAAGACCTTCATCACCAACGGTGCGCGCTGTCACTGGGCGTTGGTTGTCACCAAGAACGAACGCGAGCGTGGGCACGCGGGCTACAACCTGCTCGTCATCGAAAAGGGGACGCCTGGCTTCGAAGTCTCGCGGACCCTGAAGAAACTCGGCATGCATTCATCCGACACCGCCGAGTTGCTCTTCGACGACTGCCACGTCCCTGCCTCGAACCTGATCGGCGAGGAAGGCGAAGGCTTCAAGCAGCTGATGTGGGAGTTGCAGGGCGAGCGGATGATCACCGCCGCGGGAGCGATCGCGGGCGCCAATCGAGTGTTCGAGTACACGATGGAGTACGCCCGCAACCGGCAGGCTTTCGGCCAGCCGATCTCCAACTTCCAGGTCATCAAGCACAAGCTCGTCGACATGGGCACGAAGATTGCGGCCATCCAGGCTTTCGTCTACCAGACGGCCAAGCAGTGGGATGAGGGCGAGTATCCAGTGCGTGAGATCTCGCAAGCCAAGCTGCTTGCGACCCAGGTCGCCTGCGACGTCGCTGACGAGGCGATCCAGATCCTCGGCGGTCACGGTTACATGCGCGAGTTTCCAGTCGAGAGGGCGTGGCGCGACGCGCGGCTCGCGAGGATCGGCGCGGGTACCGACGAGATCATGAAGGAGATCATCGCCAAGTCGTACGGCCTTTGATCGAGCCGGTCCTGTTCGCAGGATGTACGCCCGAGGTGGCGGCGTTTGACGGCCGCATCATCGCCGTCGGCCCAAAAGCGCGTGCTGCAGCGGGTCGCCGCGCCGAGGTGGTTCGGCTGCGGGGCACCGTGTGGCCCGGACTCATTGACTCGCACATCCATCTCGAAGGTCTCGCGGATCGCAAGCTTGGCGTCGACCTGACCGGGAGCAGCGACCTCGCGGGTTGCCTGGCCCGCGTCAAGGCGTGGGCGAAGCCGCTCCAAAAGGACGCGTGGGTTGTCGGAGGTGGCTGGTACAACGACGTCTGGCCGCAACGCGCGTTTCCGTCCCGGCAGCATCTGGATGAAGCGGCCGGGGGGCGACCTGTGTTCCTACAGCGCAAGGACGGCCACTCGGCCTGGGTCTCCAGCGAAGCCCTCCGGTTGGCTGGCGTCGACGCCGCGACCGAGGATCCGCCGGGCGGCACGATCGACCGCGTGCGGCGCGGTCAGCCGACCGGGATCCTGCGCGAGACCGCGATCGACCTGGTGGCGAGGGTGCTGCCGGCGCCAACCGACGCCGACTTCGACTCCGGCCTGTCAGCGGTGCTTGGCGAGCTTGCGAACCTCGGCCTCACCTCGGTGCACTCCATGGACACCGCGCGCTGCCTGTCCGCCCTGCAGCGCCTGATCGCGCGTGGGCCGCTGCCCGTGCGGGTGGTCTACAACCTTCCCCTGGCCGACCTCGCGCACGCCGAACGCATCGGCGTGCGGTCGGGGTGGGGAGGTCCGTGGCTTCGGATTTGGGGGGTCAAAGCGTTTCTCGACGGCTCGCTCGGCAGCCGGACCGCCGAGATGCTCGACGGCTCGGGTACGGTCCGGCTCCAGCAGGCAGATCTCGAGGAGATGCTCCGGCGCTGCGCCAACGCAGAGCTGAACGTGTGCCTGCACGCAATCGGTGACGGCGCTGTCCGCCGCGCGCTCGACGCGCTTGCTTCGCACCGCAACGCGTGGCGCGATTGGCGGCCGCGGCTCGAGCACGCGCAGTGCGTGAATCCGAAGGACGCCACGCGCATGGCGAAGCTCGGGGTCATCGCCTCGATGCAACCCATCCACGCCGTTTCCGACCGCGACCTGGCCGACGCTCTGTGGCCGTCCGTCACCTCGCATTCCTACGCGTGGCGGATGCTCGAGCGTGCGGGAGTTCGGCTTGCCTTCGGGTCCGATGCGCCCGTGGAAACACCGGATCCGTTGGCCGGCATGGAGGCAGCGACGTCTTGGCGCCGCGAGGCGAGGTGGCATCCCGAACTTGCGCTGACGCGCGCCGCGGCTCTGCGCGCGTACACGTCCGGCGCGGCCTACGCCGCGGGGATGGAAGGGGACGCCGGCGCGCTGCGGCCGGGCAAGCTGTGCGACATCACGGTTGTCTCGGGAGGTCGCGTGGAAGCGACGATCGCCGGCGGCCAGGTTACGTTTCGGCGAAAGCGCGCTTGAGCTTGTCGGCGGTCTGAGCCAGGGCCTCGTTGACGATCTTCACGTCGTCGATCACGGCCATGAAGTTCGTGTCTCCATTCCATCGCGGAACGATGTGAATGTGCACGTGGTCAGGGATGCCGGCGCCCGCGGCGTTCCCGAGGTTGGAGCCGACGTTGAAGCCGTCGGGCTTCAGTGTGTTTCGCAGCACCTGGAGCGTCCGTCGCTGCGCGCGCACGAGGTTGAGCGACTGAGGGTCGTCCAGCTCCTCAAAGCTCGACGCGTGCTTGTACGGCGCGACCATCGCGTGCCCGGGGTTGTAGGGAAATTTGTTCAGCAGTACGACGGCGCCCTTGGGGCGCCACACGACCAGCTCAGCGTCCGGGTCGTCGGGGTGCTCGATGACGCGGCAGAACAGACAGCCGGGGCGGGGTTCGCTGCCGATGTACTGCATGCGCCAAGGCGCCCACAGACGCTTCATTGATCTACGTCCTCTTGTTGCTGATGGTCACAGCCGTCTGGGGCTGGACGTTCGTCCTGGTCAAAGACGCAGTGACACAGTACCCGACGCTGCCTTTTCTCCAGATCCGCTTTGCGATCGCCCTGCTCGTGATGTCGGTGGTCGTCCGCCGGCTCCCGACTCGGCGCGAACTGCAGGTCGGCGCGGCGATCGGGGCGGTCCTCGCGGCCGGGTACCTCGCCCAGACGGTGGGTCTCACCATCACGAGCGTCGGCAATGCGGGCTTGATCACGGGGCTCTTTGTCGTCCTCACTCCTCTCCTCAACCGGCTGTTCGGCGCCCCGATCCGTAGCTGGACGTGGATCGCGACGCTGGTCTCGCTTGGCGGGCTGGTGTTGTTGACGGGAGGTCCGTCCGGGATGAACCTCGGAGATCTGCTCGTCCTGGCGTGCGCTGTCCTCTTCGCGCTGCACATCGTGCTGCTTGGCCGCTGGTCGCCGGGCACCTCGTCGGCGCCGCTGGCGATGACGCAGATGGGCATGTGCACGCTGCTGTTCAGCGCGGGCGGCACCTGGTCGCTGCGCGCGCCCAGCGCCGAGGTGTGGTTCGCGATCGTGGTCACCGGCCTCTTCGCGTCAGCCTTCGCCTACTTCATCCAGACGTGGGCGCAGGCCCACATCAGCGCCAACCGCACCGCCTTGATCCTCGCCACGGAGCCCGCATGGGCGCTGGTCGCGGCGATTGTCCTGGCCGGCCAGCGGTTCGGCCTCGAGCAGGCTGCGGGTGCAGGGTTGCTGCTGGCCGCGATCGTGGGTCACGAACTTGCATCCCTTAAATTTGAACCCAGTGTCCAGCCGGCCCCGCCGTAGCGTTTACGTCCCTCAAGACATCGAGCCGAAGTGGCAGAAGGTCTGGGCCGAGCGCGGGGTCATGAAGGCGGCGGACGACTCGCCGAAGCCGAAGTACTACGACCTGGTCATGTATCCGTATCCCTCGGGTGACCTGCACATGGGCCACGCGCGCAACTACGTGATGGGTGACGCGCTCGCGCGGATGAAACGGATGCAGGGCTTCGAGGTGCTGCACCCATTTGGCTGGGACGCATTCGGTCTGCCGGCGGAAAACGCGGCGATGCAACACCCCGGCTTGCATCCCCAGAAATGGACACTCGACAACATCGCCAGGAGCAAGCGCGACCTCAAGATGATGGGGATCCTCTACGACTGGGACCGCGAGGTCACCAGCTGCATGCCCGACTATTACAAGTGGACGCAGTGGCTGTTCCTGCTGATGCTCGAGCGCGGCCTCGCGTACAGGGCGATGGCGCCCGTCAACTGGTGTCCGGTCGACAAGACGGTGCTTGCCAACGAGCAGGTGATCAACGGAAGGTGCTGGCGGCACCCTGACGTCGAGGTCGAGAAGCGCGACCTCGAGCAGTGGTTTCTGAAGATCACCGACTATGCGGAGAGGCTGCTCGCCGACCTCGCGCTGCTGGACAAGTGGCCGCACAAGGTGCGCCTCATGCAGACCAACTGGATCGGCCGCAGCATGGGTGCCGAGGTCAACTTTCCGGTCGATGGAATCGCCGGTGAGTCGATCCGCATCTACACGACCCGACCGGACACGCTGTGGGGCGCGACGTTCATGGTCATGGCGCCCGAGCATCCGTTGGTCGAGCGCGTGACCACCGAAAAGCACCGCGCCCGTGTCCGCGAGTACGTCGAGAAGGCGCGCAAGGAGACCGAGATCGAGCGCCAGTCGACCGATCGGGAGAAGACCGGGGTCGCCACGGGCGGCTTCGCGATCAATCCGGTCAACGGCCAAAAGATCCCGATCTGGGTCGCCGACTACGTGCTCGTTACATATGGCACTGGCGCGATCATGGCGGTGCCCGCGCACGACGAGCGCGATTTCGAGTTCGCCGTCCGCTACGACCTGCCGATCCGCGAGGTCATCGCCCCGCCGAGCGGACCGCAGGGCGTGCTGCGCCACGCGTATCTAGGGTCGGGGACGATGGTGAACAGCGCCCAGTTCGGCGGCCTCGACTCAACAGTCGCCTTCGATCGGATCTGCGACTGGCTGGAGTCAAAGGGCATCGGCAAGCGCGCGGTCAAGTACCGACTCCGCGACTGGCTTATCTCGCGCCAGCGCTACTGGGGAGCGCCGATCCCTGTCGTCTACTGCCCCAACGACGGCATGGTGCCGGTGCCGGTGGACCAGCTGCCGGTCAAGCTGCCCGAGGAGTACCGGCCGCTTCCCGAGGTGGAGTCGTTCTGGCGCACGACGTGTCCCAAATGCGACGGCCCGGCACGCCGCGAGACGGACACAATGGACACGTTCATCGACTCGTCGTGGTACTTCCTGCGCTACGCAAGCCCCCACGATGACCGCGAGCCGTTTGACCCCGAGCTCGCCAATCACTGGATGGCGGTCGACCAGTACACGGGTGGGGTGGAGCACGCGATTCTGCATCTCCTGTACTCACGCTTTTTCGTCAAGGTGCTGCATGACGCTGGGCTCCTCGAAGCGTCGGAGCCGTTCACCCGACTTTTCAACCAGGGCATGGTCAAGCGCTTCGGTCAGGTGATGGCCAAGTCGGCCGGCAACGGGGTTTCGATCGCCGAGCTAACCGGTGAGCAGGGCGCGGACGCCGGCCGGGTGTATGAGATGTTCATCGGACCGCCCGAAGAAGACGTGGAGTGGAATGACTCCGGGCTCAACGGCGTCGTCAAGTTTCTGCAGCGCGTGTGGCGGCTCGTGTTGGAGCCGGAGTCGATCGTCCCCGAGGGCAGCGCCGCCGCCGCCGATGCCGCGGTGTTGCGCCGCAAGGTCGCGCAGACAGTCGGTCATGTGACCGAGCACTACGACGAGCTGCGCTTCAACACCGCGGTCGCGTTCTTGATGGAGCTGGCGAATGCGATGCAGGATTACCTGCAGGGTGGCGGCGCGAGGGACGGGGAGTGGGACGCGGCGGTGCGCACGCTGCTCAAGCTGCTGAATCCGCTGGCGCCGCACGCCTGCGAGGAGATGTGGGAGCGACTCGGTGAGAGGGGCCTGCTGGTGGACGCCTCGTGGCCCACATTCGATGCAACGCTCGCGGCGGAGCCGAAGGTCGTGCTGGTGGTCCAGGTCGCGGGCAAGGTGCGCGACAAGCTGGACGTCGAGGCCGGACTATCGGAAGCCGGCGCGACGAAGGCGGCGCTTGCCCGCGACAAGGTGCGCGCCGCGCTCAATGGCCGTGAGCCGTCGAAGGTGATCTACGTCGCCGACAAGCTCATCAATCTCGTCCCTTAACAAGCAGGGTTGACCGGGCGCCGGCATGCGCCCAAGCTGCGCGCCCGGACTACATCCCCCAGGGTGGGTGGGGGGTCAGCGGGTGGTTATAGAGGATTACTGGGCCGGCACCGGGACGCGAATTCCGTTGTCGAGCATGTAGTTCGCGACGGTGCGCGTCCCCGCGCCGAGCGTGAGCTTGGTGGGGCCGCTGATCACTCGCATGTAGGTCACCAGCTTCACTTCGTAGGTGCCGGGTCGCAGGTCGACCGCGTACATTCCGCTCGAATTGGTCACCACGCGGCTGTCCACGGTATTCCCCGCGACGTAGTCAATCTCCAGGCTCGCCACGGGCCGCCCGGCGCACGTCGAGCCGGCCTGCTCCACAGGCGCGCACGGCACCGACCTGACGATGCCGCTCACGTGGGCGGTCTCGGGCGAGGGCGACGGCGAGTTGCCCGGAAAGTGGTAGGCGCCGCAGGCCGCCGTCAGCAGCACCAGCCCGGCGACGGCGAGCGCGTTTCTCATCACCAGACGCAACGAACGACACCCGTTTCAGGTCACGCCTGGCCTGGGGACGACGCGATAGCTGGGCGGTACTGTTGTGGGCGCTCCCGGGTGGCCAAGCGGTAAGGCAGAGGACTTTGGATCCTCGACCGAAGGTTCGAATCCTTCCCCGGGAACCAGCCTTAACAACCTGGCTTTTCGTCTGGTCTGGCCCTCGATAGCCTCGGCCTGTGCGCCTCCCAATGCGACTCGTCCCCGGCTGGAAGCGGATCGTACTGATCGCCGCCCCGATCACCACGGCCGCCGCGCTGCTGGTGGCCGCGTACGCGTATACAGCGTCGGGCTTGCCAGGTCCGACCGCTCCGGTTGCCGCGCCGGCCCTTGAGATCCCGCCCCAGCCGGGCCTATTGGTTGACATCGTCGGCGCCGTCGAAAACCCGGGCCTGTACCGCCTGCCCCGGGGAGATCGCGTCTTCGACGCCATCGCGGCCGCCGGCGGATTCAGCGCCGACGCGGACATGTCCCGGGCGCCCAACCTCGCCGGCCGGCTGAGCGATGGCGAGCAGATCAAGGTCCCGTTCGTCAAAACGGCTTCCGGGACGACGGTCGTGCGCGTCAATCTCAACCAGGCGACGCTCGAAGAGCTCGAGGCGGTTCCGCGTTTCACCTTGGCATTCGCGCAGGAATGCCTCGACTACCGGACCAACTTCGGCGGCTTCCAGAGCATGCGTGAGCTGGTCGAGATCCTCGGCATGAGCGAAGCGGACTATGTCGTGGTCCGCCGCTACCTGACGCTATGACGCGTTATCCCGGCCTGGCGCTCGCGTTGGCGTGGTCGGCGGCGATTGCCGGCGCTGTGGTGCTGATCCCGCCACGGTCATGGCTCGGCGTGGTCGCCTTAGGGGCCACCCTCCCACTCCTCGCGGTGGCGGTGGTGCTGCGTCCCGCGCTTCTCGCTGTCGCGATTGCGGTTGCCCTGCTCGCGGTCGCGCGGGTCGAGCTGCCGGTGCCCGACGCCCAGGCACCGGTGCGAGCCGCGAGCGTCGCCGGCCAGACCGCGGTGATGACGGGCCGAATCGCGGACGACAGCCGGGCCCGCGGTGGCGGCGGCGAGGTCCTGGTCGAGCCGACACAGGTCCAGATTGGCGTGACACGAATCACCGACATCGGCAATCTCCTCGTCCGGTGGCGTGGCCCAGCGAACGCGACCTACGGAGACATGGTCCGCGCCACGGGTAAGCTGACACTCCCGCGCGATACTCCGGATTTCGATCGGCGCGCATACCTCGGGCAGCGGAACGTTTACCTCGAGCTCCAGACATCGAGCTTCGATGTGACGAGCTCAGAGCGCGGCGTTGCTGCAATTCCCAGTTGGCTACGGTCGAGGTACACCGCCGCGCTGAACGCGGCGGTTCCCCCGCCGCACGCCGCGATGCTCCTCGGAATCGTGCTCGGCGTCCGCGAAGGCGTTCCGCCCAGGCTCGAACAGGCGTTGATCGCGACGGGTCTGATCCACCTGCTCGTGCTTAGCGGCCTGAAGGTGGCGGTTTTCGCCCGCATCATCCAGGGCACCCTAAGGCCGATTCTCGGCCGGCACGCCACCTGGCCGGTCCTCGGACTCATCGCGGTATACGCGATGGCCGGCGGCGCGACGCCGGCGGCGGTCCGGGCATCGGTCATGGGCGGCTTGGCGATCGCCGCCGCTCACATGGGACGTCCATCTCATGTGTGGACATCCCTCGCGCTGACCGCCGCGGCAATGCTGGGCTGGCATCCCGAGCTCGCCTGGGACGTCGGCTTCCAACTGTCGTTCGCCGGGACCGCGGCGATCATCCTTCTGACCCCGGCGATCGCGCGGCGCGTCGCGTTCCTGCCGCACATTCTCCGCGAGCCTTTCGCGGTCACCTGCGCCGCGCAGGTCGGGACGCTGCCGATGATGGCGACCGACTTCCACGTCATCTCGCCGATCGCGCCAGTCGCGAATGCGCTGACGCTTCCGGTCCTGCCCGTACTCGTGGCGTCGGGACTCGTGCTCAGTGTCCTGTCTCTTGCGCCGGAGCTCGCCCGCGCCGCGGCGATCCCGATCGCCGGCTTGCTCGCCTACATCGAGCAGGTCGGCTACGTCTTGGCGCGCGCGCCCCTGGCCGCGTTCTCGATCCCAAGCTTTCCAACGTGGCTCGGCCTGGCGTACTACTCGGCGCTGGCTCCGGCGATCGCGGGTGGGCACACGCCCCGTCCGGCGCGCTGGTTTGCGTTTGCGGCCGCGGCGATTGGACCGGTATTGATTTCCACCACGGCGCTGGTCGGATGGGCGAACGCACCTCCTCAGGCCTTCGTCCTGAATGTCGGCGACGGACAGGCCGTGCTCCTGCGCGACCAGCACGGCGCGATCCTCATCGACGGCGGTCCAAGTCCTCAGAAGCTGCGGGACGAGCTCGGCACCCTGCTCCCGCCCTGGCAGCGAAACCTCGACGGGTTGATCATCACCGCGCCAGGCCTCGGCCACGTGGGAGGTCTGACCGGCTTCGACCGATCCGCGCAGGCCCTCTTCATTCCCAAGGCTGCGATCACCGGATCCGCCTGGCGGACCGCGGCCCTGGAGCAAGCAACGCGCGGCGCCTCGATCCATATGCTCAAGGCCGGGCAGCGGCTCGACATCGCGGGCTTTGGGCTGGAGGTCGTCGCACCCGAGCCCGGCGCCCCCGGAGACCAGGTGGGCGCGGCGTACCTCGCTGTGCGCGCGATTGCGCCAGACGGCAAGAGCTTCTGCGATTTCAGCGACCTGGACCTCGAGGCGCAGACGGTCGCGGCCTCGCGGCTTAGGGGCGCGTGCGGCTACGTCCTGCTGCCGGGCGGCGGCAGGAGCAGGCTGTCGCCCGATCTCGAACGCGCGGCCGTCAGACCCACGACCCAGCTCATCGCCTCACGAGGGACGGGCAGGCTTGCCGCTGGGTTTCCACCCGACGTGCTGCGCACCGACCAGGAGGGCACGATCACCTTGCCGTTGTAAGTACGATCGGCCCATGCCGCGGGCAACCAGGCAAGGCATCGCGACCGCGTTGCTCCTGCACGGCGAGGAACGCTTCCTGGTCGACGAGCGGTCGCGCGCCACGATCGACCAGTGGCGCACCGAGCTCGTCTCCGACTTCGGCCTTGAGGTCCTCGAAGGAGCTGGGCTCACGCCCGCACGCCTGCAGGATGCGGTCCTCCAGGTACCCTTCCTGGATCCATACCGCGTGGTCTTCGCGCGCATGATCCCGGCCAACCGGGCCGAAGGCCTTGCGCCGGCGCTCGCGCAGATTCCCGTCACCACACGGGTCCTGCTGACCGTGGCGGGTCGCCTGGGCTCGACGAACAAGCTGACCAAGGCGATCACCGCGGCGGGCGGCCAGGTCGATGAGTCGCAGCACCTCAAAGGTCGCGCGCTCAGCGACTGGGCCTCCAGGCGCGCGGTGGAGAAGCACGGGCTGACGGCCAATATCGCCGCGCAGGTCGTGCGCGTGTCGCCACCGGATCTCAGCGTCGTCGATTCCGAGCTCACCAAGCTCGCCGCGTACAAGGCTTCCGGCTCGAAGCTCACTCCTGAAGTGGTGACCGAGTTGCTCGCCGGTGGGCGGGAGGACGAGATCTTCAAACTGACCGACAACCTGCTGCCGAGGCCCGGCGCGGCGGCACTCGAGATCGCGCGCCACCTCACTCGGTCGGGTTTGCAGCCGACCTCGGTCGCTTACCGGATGGCGCGCCACTACGCGCTCGTGCTCGAAGTCAAGGCCAGACAGGACCGGGGCGAGTCGCTGCAGCAGGTCCAGGACGACATGACCGAGCATCGCTTCGTCATCCAGAAGGCCTTCGACGCCGCCCAGAACGCGTCGCCGCAGCGGCTTGAAGATGCGTTGAAGCTCATCCGAGACTACGAGTGGGAGGTTAAGTCGGGTCAGGTCGACGCCGAGCTCGGCCTGGACGTCCTGCTGACGCGGCTGTAAGCCGCGGCTCCTACTTCTTCTTCGTAGCGGGCGCGGCAGCTCGCGCAGGAGCCGCCTTCTTGCTCTTGGCGGGCGCCGGCGCCGTGGAAGCGAGCTTGGCCAGCTGGCGCGCGAGTCTCGACTTGCGACGCGCCGCGTTGTTGGGATGCAGGATGCGCTTGGAAGCGGCGCGGTCCAGCCCGCGCATGGCCTCGACCGTTGACTCGATCCGTTCCGAGGGCTCGGCCTGGGCGTCGCTCAGCGAACGCCGCGACTTGACGATGAGGGTCTTCACCTCGGAGCGCACCGCACGGTTCCGCGCCGAGCGCCGCACGCCCGCGCGAGCCTGCTTCTTCGCCGAAGCGGTCCGCTTAGCCACGCGCCATTACCAGGGGGAGAGCACTCACGAATTTAGGATTATAGGCGCCGATGGAATTCGAGCTTCTTGGACGGCGCCCCAAAGTCCATCCCGACGCATACATCGCACCGACCGCTGTGCTGATCGGCGATGTCGAGATCGCGGCCGGCGCGAGCGTTTGGTTCGGCGCGGTGCTGCGAGGCGATGAGGCGACGATCAAGGTCGGGGAGGGCGCCAACATCCAGGACAACGCGGTCATCCACTGCGCCGAAAATCTGCCGACTCTGATCGAAAAGAACGCCAGCATCGGCCACTCGGCGCAGCTGGAGGGATGCGTTGTTGAGCAGGGCGCGCTGGTGGGGATGGGCGCGACCATGCTCCAGCGAAGCCGTCTCGGCGCGGGCTCGATGCTCGCGGCCGGCGCAGTGCTGCAAGAGGGCATCGAGATCCCGGCCGGCCACATGGCGGCCGGCGTGCCGGCAATCGTCAAAAAGCAGCTCGACGGCTCCTCGAACCACTGGGTCGGAACCACGGCGCGGCACTACCAGGATCGCGCGGTCAAGTACCGAGCGGGTCTGAAGCCGATCCCCGATTGATCTTCGCGCTGCCCGCGCGCGCGAAGCTCAACCTCAACCTCGAGGTCCTCGGCCGCAGCGCGGATGGATTCCACGACCTGCGCACGACCTTTCAAGCGGTGGCGCTGCACGACCTGCTCGAGGTCGAGCCGGCGAAGGAAACAACATTCACGACATCGGGTTTGCGGGTGAGCGCGGAGAGCAACTCCGTGCTGGTCGCGCAGCAGGCACTGGAGAGTGCTGCCAAACGCCCATTGCCCGCTCGCATCCACCTCGACAAGCGGATCCCATCGGGTTCCGGCATGGGCGGCGCCAGCTCCGACGCGGCCACGACGCTGAGGGCGCTCAAGACCATGCACACGCTCGACATCGACCTCGCACCTATCGCGCGTGAGCTGGGCTCGGACGTCCCTTTCTTCTTGCGCGGAGGTCGCGCGCACGCCGAGGGGCGCGGTGAGCGGCTGACGCCGCTGGCTGATGAATCCGCCTGGTTCGCCATCGCGTGGCCGGGGATAGAGCTCTCGACCGCCGATGTGTACCGTGCATGGGACGAATTGAAAGGGGAAGGTCAGAATCACCTGCGCCGGGCGGCGGAACACGTGGAGCCAAGCCTGAAAGAATTTGCGGCGAGCCTCGGTCCAGGTTGGCAAATGACGGGCAGCGGCTCAGCGTTCTACACGCCCATCAATAACGAACAGGAAGGAAGGCACGCCATAGGGAAGCTGGATTGCTGGACCGCGCTCACGCGCGCCGTCGGCGCCTGGGCGTGATCCGCAAGACCGCAGCCGTCGTCGCCGGCAAAGCGACCGGTGCCCTCAGCCGCGTCACCGGTCGCGGCGGCGGCACGACCCTCCCGGGCGATGTCGCGCGGGCGATCGATCCGCGCATTCTGACCAGGCTAACCAAGGATCTGACGTACGGCTCGATCGTCGTGACCGGGACCAACGGCAAGACGACCACCGCACGTCTCCTCAGCTGGCTGCTCGAGGGGGCTGGGCACCGCGTCGTCGCCAACCGCGCCGGGGCGAACCTCATCTTCGGCGTGACTGCGGCGGCGTTGAATCGCGCCGGGTCCGATGGCAAGTTGAAAGCGGACTGGGGCGTCTTCGAGATCGACGAGGCCAGCCTCCCCAAGGCGGTGGAGGAGATCCAGCCGCGGGCGACCCTGGTCCTGAACCTCTTTCGCGACCAGCTCGACCGTTACGGCGAGCTGGAGTCGATCGCCCGGAAGATCGAGAAAGCCCTGGCCTCGCAACCGGAGACCGCTCGCGCCATCCTCGACGCGGACGACCCCCGTGTGGCCGAGATCGGTCTCAACCTGACAATAAAACCGCTCTGGTACGGCCTCGAGGACACCTCGGTCGCCACCAAGACGCTGCCCCACGCGGCCGACGCGAGGACGTGTCCCAAATGCGGAACGAGCTTGATCTTCGACGCCGTTTACGTCGGCCACGACGGCGTCTATCACTGCCCTAATGGACATTTCGAGCGCCCGCGTCCGGAGATCGCCGCCACCAACATCAAGCTCGACGGCTTCGACGCCCTCGCCTTGACGATCGAAGGGACGCGGATCGAGATGCCGTTGGGCGGTCTCTACAACTGCTACAACGTTCTCGCCGCGTACGCGGCCGCACGAAGCATCGACCTCGCGCCCTCGTACATCGCCGACCGTCTGCGCACGTTCAAGGCAGCGTTCGGCCGCCAGGAGCGCGTCGAGTTCCGCGGCCGCCATCTGATCCTGGTCCTCTCCAAGAACCCGGCCGGTTTCAACGAGACAGTGCGCACCGCGGTCGGGCTCGCCGGTGGCGAGAACTTCGTCATCGGGTTGAACGACCGCAAGGCGGACGGCACCGACGTCTCCTGGATCTGGGATGTCGACTTCGAGATGCTGCAGGGCCACGCCAAGGTGGTCATCCCTGCGGGCGGACGCGCGCACGACCTCGCGGTGCGCCTGAAGTACGCCGGCGTTGGCGCCGAGAATCCTCAGACCGACCCTGGCAAGACGCTCGATCTGCTGATTAAGTCCACCAGCGAAGGCGACACAGCCTACCTGCTGTGCACCTACACCGCGATGCTCGACCTCAGGGCCGAGCTCGTGAGACGCGGGTGGGCGTCGCCATACTGGGAAACGTGACACAGAAATTGACGGTCGGCTGGCTCTACCCCGACCTCATGAACATCTACGGTGATCGGGGCAACATCCTCACGCTGCTCAAGCGCGCGGAGTGGCACGGACTCGAGGCGAGCGTGGTGGAACTGGGCCGAGGCGCCAGTGACCGGATGAACGACGTCGATGTCTTCTTTTTCGGCGGCGGCCAGGATCGTGAGCAGGCCCTCATCTACGACGACCTCCGCGAGTTCAAGCAGGAATCGCTGCAGCGTGCCGTCGCGAACGGCGCGCAGGTGCTCGCCGTGTGCGGCGGCTACCAGCTGCTGGGCCACTACTACCAGACCGCCGACGGCGAGCGTTACGACGGCATCGGGCTGATCGACGTCAGGACCGAGGCGGGCAAGAAGCGATTCATCGGCGATGTCGTCGTGCAGACAGACATCGGCCTGACGCCGCGTACATTGGTCGGCTTCGAGAACCACAGCGGCCGCACGTTCCTGGGCTCAGGCGCGAAAGCGCTCGGCAGGATCATTCAGGGCAAGGGCAACAACGGTTCCGACAAGACCGAAGGCTGCGTGCAGGGCGGGATCATCGGCACCTACCTGCACGGGTCGCTGTTACCGAAGAACCCGCACCTCGCGGATCACCTGATTGCGGCGGCGCTCAAGCGACGGGGCGACGGCGCGCTTTCGTCACTCGACGATTCGGCGGAGCTGGCCGCGCACGGCTGGATCCTGCAGCGCGCGCAACGACGGTAGTCCGGGCTCCGTTGCCGCCGTTCAAAACGTGCGGCCGCCGCGGCATCAACGCCTCGCGCAACACCTGATCGATCGACTCGATCATCACGAACTGCATCTGCTTGCGCAGATCGGCCGGGATATCGTCAAGGTCGGCCTCGTTGTGCGAGGGCATGAGTACGCGCCGCAGTCCGGCGCGGTGGGCGCCGAGTACCTTCTCCTTGATGCCCCCGATCGGCAGCACCTTGCCACGCAGCGTGATCTCGCCGGTCATCGCCACGTCGTCGCGCACCGGCCGGCCGGTGAGGATCGAGGCCATCGCGGTCAGGACGGTGACTCCAGCTGAAGGACCTTCTTTGGGCTGGGCGCCGGCCGGCACGTGGACGTGGATGTCGTTCTTGTCGAACAGCGTCGGGTCGATCCCGATCTCGGTTGCCCGCGACTTGAGGTAGGACAGCGAGGCCGCCGCCGATTCCTTCATGACCTCGCCCAGCTGCCCGGTCAGCTTGAGTTCGCCCTTGCCTGGCGTGATGGTCGCCTCGACGAAGATGATCTCGCCCCCGGTCGGCGTCCAGACCAGTCCGGTCGCGATGCCCGGCCGGTCGATGCGCTCCGCCACGTCGTCATAGAAGCGACGCTTGCCGAGCGCGGCGCGCACCCTCTTGGTGTCGTCCATCCGCTTCAGCTTCTTGCCCGACGCTATGTCGGCGACGTCGCGGCGGAGCAGGGACGCGATCTCGCGCTCCAGGTTTCGCACGCCAGCCTCACGTGTGTACTCGCGGATGATCAGCCGGATCGCTTCCTCCGAGATCGTGACCTCGCCGGGATTCAGGCCGTGCGCCAGCACTTGCTTGGGGATCAGGAAGCGCTCGGCGATCTGGACCTTCTCCTCTTCGGTGTATCCCGAGAGATGCAAGACCTCCATCCGGTCACGCAGCGCGGGCGGGATTGTCTCCAGGCTGTTGGCGGTCGTGATGAACATCACCTTCGACAGGTCGAAGGGAACGTCAAGGTAGTTGTCGCGAAAGTCCTTGTTCTGCTCGGGGTCGAGGACCTCGAGCAGCGCGGAGGACGGGTCGCCGCGCCAGTCGGCGCCGATCTTGTCGACCTCGTCGAGTATGAACACGGGATCGTTGGATTCGGCGCGACGAATGGCCTGCAGGATGCGCCCGGGCATGGCCCCGATGTAGGTGCGGCGGTGGCCGCGGATCTCCGCCTCGTCGTGCACGCCGCCCAGCGAGGCCCGCGCGAATTTCCGGCCCATGGCGCGCGCGATCGACTGGCCGAGCGAGGTCTTGCCGACGCCTGGCGGGCCGACAAAGCAAAGGATCGGCTCGCGGCCGCGGTCGGTCGACCCGCGCTGCTGCTTCAGCCGGCGCACCGCGAGGTGTTCGACGATGCGCTGCTTGACCTTGTCTAGGTCATAGTGGTCGGCGTCGAGGATGCCGCGCGACTTCTTGACGTCGACCTCGCCGCCGGTGGAGACGTTCCACGGCAGCGAGACGATGAGCTCGAGGTAGGTGCGGATCACGGACGACTCAGGCGACGCCGAGGGGATTCGCTCGAGGCGTGAGATCTCGCGGTCGGCCTCGCGCTTGGCCTCGGGTGGTAGGCCGGCCTTCTCTATACGTTCGCGAAGCTCGCTCAGCTCCGCGTGCTCGGTGTCCAGCTCGCCCAGCTCGCGCTGGATCGCCTTCAGCTGCTCGCGCAGGAAGTACTCGCGCTGGGCTTTGCCCATCTGCTCTTCGGCCTGAGATTGGATTTTGCGGCCGAGCTCCAGCACCTCCAGCTCGTGGGACATGTGGCCGAGCAGCCGCTCCAGCTTGGCCTTCGACGAATCGAGCTCGAGGATCTCCTGCCGCTGCTCGGTCGTGAGTCGGATGTGATTGGCGACGTAGTACGCGAGGTGGAGCGGGTCGTCGATCGCGCCCGCCGCACCCGCCAGCTCAGCCGGCAGGTGTGGGGCGAGCGAGACGAGCTGCTGGAACGACGCGATCGCGCGCCGCATCAGCGCCTCCCGCTCGATCGTGAGGATGTCTTCCTGGATCTCGGGCAGCATCTCGATGGCGCATGTCAGATAAGGGTCCTCGGATTCGACCTCGGTGAGCCGGATCCGCCGCAGTCCCAGCACCGCCAGCTGCACGGTGCCGTCGGGAAGCTTCAGCAGGTGCTGGACGCGGACCATCGTCCCGACGTGGTGGAGGTCTTTGAACTCGACCTCTTCCGCTGTTTCGTCAAGCTGCGTCGCGACGGCGATGTGACGCTCGACGCCCGCGAGGTCATCGAGCAGCTGGAGCGATTTCTTGCGCCCGACCGAGAGCGGGATGAAAATGCGCGGAAACACCACCGTCGACTTCAACGGCAGCACAGGCAGATGAGAGGGCACCGCTCCTTCGAGATTGGGTGCCGGGACTTCGCTCACAAATAGGTGATGCTACGCCCTGCGGCGGCAAGATCCGGAAACTCCCGAGCGTCGTTACAACTGCAGTGGAACGAAGCATCCTGGCCGCGGTCGGTGCGCTGGTGGCTCTGGCGTTGAACGTCTCGGCCACTTCGCCGAGTCATCCGCCAAAGCATGTGGCCCGCCCAGCCGCGGCCTCCATCGTCCCTGGCAGCACGTGCCCGATCTTTCCCGCCGACAACATCTGGAACACCGACATCTCGAGCATGCCGGTCAACTCGCACAGTGCGGCGTGGCTGGCGTCCACGGGCGCCACCACGGGGAGGCTCCTGCATCCGGATTTCGGCGGTCCGCCGTACGGCATGCCAATCAACGTGGTGCACACCGGCCATGCGACCACGAACTTCAACTTCCAGTACTGGGATGAGAGTGATCCGGTCGTCGCAACCCAACAGCCGCAGGGCCCATATCCGTATGGGAACGATCTCCTGCGCGAGGGGCCGACGGACAGCCACCTGATCACGGTGGACCAGGACACCTGCAAGCTGTACGAAACCTGGGCGACCGAATACGCCGGGCCGAGCACCGCGGGGTCGGGAGCGATCTTTGATCTCAATTCCAACCAGCTCCGCCACGTGAACTGGACCTCGGCCGACGCGGCGGGCCTGCCGATCCTGCCTGGTCTTGTCCGCCTCGATGAAGTGCAGGCGGGATTGATCACGCACGCGATCCGTTTCACCGTCCAGTCAACCGACCAAGGCTACCTGTGGCCCGCGCGCCACCAGGCCGGCTCCGCGAGCAATCCGAATTTGCCACCGATGGGCGCCCGTTTCCGCCTGAAGGCGGGCTACAGCATCGCGGGGTTTGGCGCCCAGGCCCAGGTCGTGTTGACAGCCATGAAGCACTACGGGGTGATCGTGGCCGACAACGGCTCGAACTGGTTCTTTCAAGGCACGATGGACTCGGGTTGGAACTCGGGTCCATATCCGACGATGATCGCGCAGCTCAAGACGATCCCGGCCGGCGCGTTCGAGGCGATCGACGAGTCATCGCTCATGGTCGACCCCAACTCAGCGCAGGCCAGCACCCGGGCGGTGCGTCAAACGACACCGGCACCGGCGCCGAGCCGGCAGCCCGCCAACCAATCCTCCCCCGCTCCGCTCCCGAGCGGCCGCTAGGTGTACGGCCAGAACTCCCCGACCGAGCCCGCTCACGCTCGGGAAAGGGCCCGCAAGCTGGCATAATCGAGCGGAACTGAGCGCTCCCCTGACCGCCGTCATCCTCGCCGCCGGCCACGGCACCCGAATGCGCTCGCGGATTCCCAAAGTGCTCCATCCCATCTGCGGCCGTCCCATGATCGATTGGGTGCTGGCGGCGGTGGAGGAGGCCGGAGCGAAAGACGTCAAGGTGATCGCCAATCCGCATCACGCCGACGTCGCCGCCCATCTCGACGGTCGGGTCGAAGTTGTGTACCAGCGCGATCCGAAGGGAACCGCTCACGCGCTGGGGCAGATCCCCGCCGGCGAGCTGCGGGGACGCCAGGTCCTGGTCGTCAACGGCGACTCGCCGTTGCTGACAGCAACCAGCATCCGGAGGGTCATCGACGCGCACGTTCAGGAGAAGGCGCCGGCGACCATCGCCAGCGTCGTCGATCCGACGCGTGACGACGGCCGCGTCATACGCGCCGCTGATGGCTCCCTGGAGCGCATCGTCGAGCGCAAGGACGCCACGCCGGAGATGCGCGTCGGTGTACATGAGTTCAACGTCGGCCTTTACTGCTTCGACGGCAGCAAGCTGGTCGAAGTGCTCGGCACGGTCGGTGACGACAACAATGCGGGCGAGTATTACCTCACCGACGTCTTCCTGCACCTCAAGCCGGTCACCGTGGTGACGCTGGACGATCCGCGCGAGGCGATGGGCGTCAAAGACCGGGTCAGGCTCGCGACGGCGACCGAAATCCTGCGCCGGCGGCTGCTCGACAACCTGATGCTGGGCGGCGTCACCATCGTCGACCCGAACAGCACGTTCATCGACGCCGGCGTCGTCATCGGCCAGGACACGGTGATCGAGCCGTTCACCGTCCTCAAGGGCAGCACGCAAATCGGCGCCGAGTGCCACATCGGCCCACACGTCCATATTGAGGACGCGAGGCTGGGCGACCGCTCCGACTGCGGCCCCTTCGCCAAGCTCCGCCCGGGCACCGAGATCGCGGAGGACGTGCACATCGGCAGCTTCGCCGAGCTGGTGCGGAGCAAGGTCGGGCGCGGCACCAGGGTGCCCCACGTCTCCTACCTGGGCGACACGGACCTCGGAGCGGACGCCAACATCGGCGCGGGTACGATTACGGCCAACTTCGACGGCACGAAAAAGAACCGGACCGAGATCGGCGACGGCGCCTTCGTCGGCGTGGACACGATGCTGGTGGCCCCGGTCAAGGTGGGCAAAGGAGCTCGCACGGGGGCCGGATCCGTGGTGACGAAGGATGTGCCCGACGGCGCGACAGCCGTCGGAGTTCCCGCTAGGGTGGTACGCACAAAACAGGTGAGTTCGCCGGATTCGGGTTCGGACGCGAGTTGATCGGGAGGCTGCAGACCGCGGTCGAGTACACCGGGACTGACGGCTCCCCGTGGGGCGAGCTGAAGCTCATCTCAGGCGGGGCCAACCCGGTCCTGGCGGGGCGGATTGCCGAGATCCTCGACGTCCAGCTCACGGATCCCCGGCTCCGTCATTTCCCCGACGGGGAGATCAACGTCAAGATCGAGGACTCGATGCGCGGTCACGACGTGTTCGTGATCCAGCCCACGAGCCCGCCCGTCAACGAGCACCTGATGGAGCTGTTCATCATCCTCGACGCGCTGCGCCGGGCCTCCGCCGGGCGGGTGACCGCGGTGATTCCTTACTACGGATACGCGCGCAAGGAACGCAAGACGCAGCCTCGGGAGCCGATCTCGGCCAAGCTGGTTGCCAACTTCATCACGCTGGCCGGCGCCGACCGCCTGCTGCTGTTCGACTTGCACGCCGAGGCCATCGAGGGCTTCTTCGACGTGCCCACCGACCATCTCTCGCCGCACCGCATCTTCTCCGAGTATCTGAAGACCCTCGGCTTGAAGCACATCACGATCGTCGCCCCTGATGCGGGCGGCGGGCGCCGCGCCGAGGCCGTTGCCAACGACCTTGGAGCGCCGATCGCGTTCGGTTATAAGCGACGCCCGGACGAGCAGTCGGTCGAGGTGATCGCGGTCTCGGGTGACGTGAGAGGCCGGGACTGTGTCGTGATCGAAGACATCATCACCACGGGCGGCACGGTCTCCAAGCTGGCCGCCGCGCTGCGGCAGCAAGGAGCGAACCGGGTGCTCATCGTGGCCACGCATCCCGTCCTGTCGGGCGACGCGATGGACCGGCTGAGGAAAGCTGATGTGGAAGAGCTGATCGTGACGGACACAATTCCCATCCCCGCCGAAAAGCTCGGCTCGTCGCTGAAGGTGCTGTCGGTCGCGCCCCTCCTCGCTGAAGCGATCATCCGGGTGCACGAGAACCGGAGCGTCAGCGAGCTCTTCCGTTAGGTAGCTCGATCGGATGACGTTCCAGGAATGGATGGAAGTCATCGTCATGCTCCTGTGCTTTGTGCTCGCTGCGCTGGCGAGCGGCACGGAGACGGCGCTGACGTCGGTGGGCAGGTTGCGGGTGCGCTACCTGGCCGAGCAGGGAAGCAAGGCGGCCGCCACGTTGCAGCGCCTGCGCTCCGACCCGAACCGATTCCTTTCCACGGTGCTCTTCACGAACACGCTGGCTTTGATCGTCGCGTCGACGGCGACCGCTTTGCTGAGCGAGTCGCTGTACACCCGATGGGGCGTCCCCGCGGAATGGCGATTGTGGCTGACGCTGGCCGACTCGGTCGCGCTGTCGATCGTCTTGCTCATCCTGGCGGAGGTCACGCCGAAGACGCTGGCGCTCGCCAACGCCGAGCGCGTGGCTCTCGCCGCGGCGGTCCCGGTCGATAGGCTAGCCACGTTCCTGAGCCCAATCCTGTGGGCGGTCACGTTGATCTCGCGCGGGCTGACCGGCGGTCGCGCAGCGCGCGCTCCGTACCTGACAGAAGAAGAGCTGATCACCGCCCTTCATGTGTCCGAAGAAGCGGGCGTCATCGAAGAGCAAGAGCACCAGATGATCCACGGCATCATCGAGATCGGCGACAAGACCGTGCGCGAGATCATGATCCCGCGGACGGACATCGTCGCCGTCGAGAAAGAGGCCGGCCTGCGCGAGATCGTGAAGTTGTTCAAGCAGCACCGCCACACGCGGATGCCCGTCTACGAAGAGAACATCGACCACGTCCTCGGTCTGATCCATACCAAAGATCTCTTGCTCTTCTACACGCTGTCGAGCTCGCAGAAGTTCGACATGGATAAGGTGCTGCGGCCGATTGAGTTCACGCCCGAGCAGAAGAAGGTCGACGAGCTGCTGAACGATATGAGGACGAAGAAGCAGCACATGGTGATCGTGGTCGACGAGTACGGCGGCACCGCGGGCATGGTCACACTGGAGGACCTGCTCGAGGAGATCGTCGGCGAGATTCGCGACGAGTACGACACTGGCGAGCAGGACCTGCTGCAGGTCCTCAACGACCACGAGGTCCGCGTCGATGCGGGATTTCCGCTCGAAGAGCTGAACGAGCGCTTGCGGTTGGGTATCGAAGAATCGGGTGACTACGATTCGGTCGGTGGCTATGTGCACGCGATGCTGGGCAAGATCGCCGAGGAGGGTGACTCCTTTCAGTCCGGTCGTGCGAAGTGGGTCGTGGAGAAGGTAAAGGGGCGACGCATCGAGATGGTGCGCCTCATCTCTGAAGAACCTCTGCCCGACGAGTCGGTGCGCAGCGGTGGCTCGACGCATGCGTACCTGGAGGAAGGAACTGGGCACGTATCGTGACCGCGCCGTCGTCCTGCGCAAGCTCGACTACGGCGAAGCGGATCGCATCTTCACGCTGCTGACGCGCGACCACGGCAAGGTGGGCGCGATCGCCAAGGGCGTGCGGCGGCAGGAATCGAAGCTCGGTCCGTCGCTCGAGCTGTATGGACACATCGACGTGCTGCTCGCAAAGGGGCGGGGCGAGCTGGATGTCGTGGCCCAG
This sequence comes from Chloroflexota bacterium, assembly GCA_005882115.1. Classification (GTDB taxonomy): domain Bacteria; phylum Chloroflexota; class Dormibacteria; order Dormibacterales; family Dormibacteraceae; genus 40CM-4-65-16. The sequence continues at coordinate 80 of VBEG01000056.1, read as the reverse complement.
GTGCAGCGTGTGCCGGGCTACCGGATCGCAGGCGATATGGAGCGGATGGCCCACGCAGCGTTGATCGCAGAGCTGGCGGA
>VBEG01000100.1:4567-13149 GCA_005882115.1 Chloroflexota bacterium | reverse complement strand
AGGCGAACGCCCACGCCGAACGCTGGATCGGCAGCTGCCGTCGGGAGTGCCTGGACCGGATGCTGATTCTCAACCAGCGGCACCTGGAGGTAGTGCTTCGTGAGTACTGTATGCACTACAACGAGGCTCGCCCGCACCGAAGCCGGAGTCTGAGGCCGCCGGCGTCTCGCGGCGACCCGATTCCCCAGATCGCGGGCCGGGTCGAGCGACGGACTCGGCTGGGCGGTCTGCCCAGCGAGTATTACTGCGAGGCTGCGGCCGCCTGATTTAATGCTGCGCTCGACCGAGCTGGAGCGAGCGGATGGGCGCCCTCGGTTTCGGGTGGCGCGCAACCCCGACCCGGAAAGCCGCCTACCTTATCTGATTCGGCTTCCGATCGAGGGTGGCCTGGTTCTCAAGGCTCGCGAGACTTGGCCTCGCGCGAATCGAGTTTTCTGCTCACAAGATGCGATTCCGTGGGATGAGAGCGCCGATCTGATCGACGACGTGCCGGTTCTCCTTTGTCGGCGACGCGGGGCCGCGATCGACCTCGTGCTCGACCGGCCATCTCTGTCTCGCTCTCAGTTCGTCTTCACCGTGGCGAGAGGGCGCCCAGCGATCTGGTGGCAGACGCAGAAGACCGCCCAAGCCGCCAACCCTGGGGCCAGAATCCCCCGCGGGCGGGCAGCTGCAGCGCTGACCATCGCGATCGACACTCGCGAGAAGTACGGCTGGAAGTTCGCTGGTCGGCCGCTGGCAATCGAGCGCCGGGCGCTCCCGGCTGGTGACTACGCCGCCATCGTGGACGAAGGCGTCGTGGCTGTAGTCGAGCGAAAGACGCTGGAGAACCTAGCCACCTCGCTCTCCGATGGCGGCCTGGCTTTCCAGATGCAGCGTCTGGCCGAAGTCGCTAGGGCGGCGATTGTGGTGGAGGGTGACTACCCGGATCTGTTTCGCACTCAACCTGGTCGCGGCTCCTGGCTGGCGGATATGCTCGGCCGCCTCGCTGTGCGCTACCCAGAGGTGCCAGTCATCTTCGCCGGCTCCCGCAGATTCGCTGAGGAGTGGGCCTACCGCTTCTTGGAGGCTGCCGCCGCTGATCGGGTCGAATCTACTTAGATCGCACGCCGGCTGACCGCTTCTCATCCGTCCGTTCCAGCCTTCGACGTGATTTCGAACCGGACAGGCGAGCTCCTTGAGCGTGAGTAGACTTAGATATCTACATCCATGTAGACTATTTCCGTGGCAAGTACCACGATTCGAATTAGTCAGAAAGCGCGGGATGAGGCGCGCGAGCTAGCTCGGGCAACGGGCAAGCCGATCTCACAAGCGGTGGAAGCTGCAATCCGTGCTGAGCATCGCCGCCTCTTCTGGGCGAGCTTCCGCCAGGCGGCCGCGATCGTCTCGAAGAACCCGGTTGCTGCAACCGGCGAGGCCACTGATCGCGAGCTCTTCGAGGGCACCCTGGCCGACGGTCTGGACGCCGAGCCGATTCCGGATTGAGGTCGCGCCCACAGCGCGGCGACATCTGGGACATCGACTTCGGCCGCCCGTCGGGACACGAGCAGGGAGCCGGCATGAGGCCGGGCCTCGTGATCAGCACCGATGACTTCAACAACTCCGGTGCTGGGCTCGTAATTGTGGCTCCGCTCACGACCGCGCAACGCGGATATCCATCGCGGGTCAAGGTGCGCGCCGGGGATTCCGGACTGCGCGAGACGAGCTGGGCCGCGGTCGAGCATCTGCGGAGCCTTTCCCTGCTTCGCCTCCGCAACCACCGCGGCATCGTCGACCGAGCTGTGCTTAACGAGATCGAACGCGTGCTCGATCTACTCCTGTTTGATCACTCGGCCAGCGAATGACGCAGCGGTCGTATCGGAGGTTAGGGCGAGCGGCGTGAAGGCCGACGTATTTTCTGAATCCCACACCTATCGCAGCCTAGCGGTGCAGTGGTGACTGCCGTCGGCGGATCTGCACTCGCTTGCCAGCAATCGATGGCTCCGCGGAGGCTTCACGTCGAGGACGCAACGGGTAGGACCGTGAGGCACCTAGGTTCGAAATCACAGTCCCGCATGCCTGGAGGACGCAAGAATCAGAGCTGCGATGATCGATCGATGACCAAGCCCGCCCGCATCTATCTCATCCACCAGTATTCGCGCGACCTAGCGGTGCCCAGCGGTTCGATCCTAATGTCGACAGGCTGCTACCTGGTTCAAACCGATGATCGGCGCAACATCTTGATCGACTCGGGAATGCCCGTGGATGCGGATGGTTCGGATCCCCCAACCGAAGAGTCGGCCGGTATCCTCGCTCAGCTGAGGGAGCTCGGAGTGCGGCCTGAGGACGTCGAGGTCGTCATCTGCACACATTTCGACATTGATCACGTCGGTCATCACGAGCACTTCATCAATGCCGAGCACATCGTCCAGCGCGAGCAGTACGAGGTGGCGGTTTCAGGTGCGGAGCGTTTTGCAAGTGGCCGATCACACTGGGACGCGCCGGGCACCCAGCGGCGATTGGTCGATGGCGACGTGAAGCTGATGCCCGGATTAAGGCTTGTAGAAACTAGCGGCCACGCGCCGGGCCATCAGTCGGTGCTGGTGACGTTGCCGAGGACCGGTCCTGTGCTTATTGCGGGAGACGCAGTTAGTCTCGAGCGGCAGTTCTCAGTCGACCGTCAGCCGCGGTCTTATGAGGACGCCGAAAGGCTTCGAGCGAGCACGCGCAAGTTGCTCGACCTCGTATCCCGCGAGAAGGTCGCGCTCACCGTGTTCCACCACGACGGCGAGCAGTGGAGAAAGTTGCGGCGTGCGCCCGAAGCGTATGAGTGATCGCCCCCCGCTTGCCTGAGCGCCACGATGCCGAAGCTGGTATGAGGCCAGAGCCGGAGCACGCCGCGCGCCGCGTTAGGCGTCGCGTGAAACCAAACGGGAAGTCAGGACACCCCTAAGTCTCCACCAAACTCAGGGCGATTCAGCCCGGCGTTGGGCGGCAAACCGTCGGATCACAATTTCCCGCGGAACTCCGCAACCGAATGTGTGTAGAGGTGGCTCGCGTCGGCGATTCTGCACTCGCTCGTAGCTTCAGAGGCGCACTCCTCATGTCGCAATCGCCAGGACCGCGAGGCACGCGGTACAGAATTCCAAGCTTGGTTGCTCGACAGTGAATTCGCGCCACGCCGCAGGAAGCGGGCTAGTTGCCATGCCGGAGCGGCTTGCGCCCAACCGCCGCCACCATGGCGTCGCGAAAACGCGCCTGGTCGGCCATGGTCAGTCGGCGGAACGCTTCGGGCGGCTCGAAGAGGCGGCGAACGAGCCGTTGCCGAACCTGACGGCCCTTCCGCGTAACGGTGAGAATGTTGATCCGGCGGTCGGTCGGCTGCGGACGTCGAATTACTAGCCCGCTCTCCTCGAGGCGGTCTGTCGGATCGACAACGGTCGACGGGTTGCAGCGCAGCCTGGCAGCGAGCTCCTTCTGCGAGATCGCATGATCGGGGTCGAGCTGCACCAGCACCCAGGCCGAGACGGGTGAAAGCTCAGCGGCGGCCGCCGCCTCGTTCATGCGCTCCTCCCAACCGGCGAAGGACTCGATCACCAGCGCCCACAGCTCCTGGGCGTCGGAGCGATAGCGAAGGCCGGGAACGAACTCGTCGCTCACTAGGCGCGGAGTCTACGCCAGCCGGTTCGTGGTGAAATAAATGGGATCTCCATTCAGTTAGTGAGTGGACGATCGCTGGGCTAACCGGAACTGGGGCAAAACATCGCGGAGGTAAGTCACATGGGAACCTGGAAGTTCGACCCGCTTCACACCCAGGTAGAGTTTGCGGCCAAACATCTCGGGATGATGACCGTCCGGGGCCACTTCAACGAGGTCGTTGCCGGCGGGGAGATCTACCCCGACGACCCGGCTCGCTCGAAGGTCGAGGCGACGATCAACACCGCGAGCATCCGCACGCACAACGAGCAGCGCGACAAAGATCTGCGGTCATCGAACTTCCTCGAGATCGAGAAGCATCCGACGATGACTTTCAAGAGCACGAAGATCGAGCACGTCGGCGGCGACCGCTACAAGGTCACTGGCGACCTGACGATCAAGGCCAGCACCAGGCCGGTCACGCTCGACGTCGTGAAGTACGGCGAGTTCAACGACCCCAACATGGGGCACCGCATCGGCTATGCCGCCGAGACGAAGATCAACCGCAGGGACTTCGGCATGACTTTCGACATGATGTTGGACGGCAAGTTCATCGTCAGTAACGAAATCCAGATCAACATCGAGGGCGAGATCGTCGAGGCGACCGAGTCCCAGGCCGACGCGAATGAGGGGGCCGGCGCGGCCAAGAGAAACTGACTGCATGAACGTCGTCTTGTGGATCCTCCAGGTTCTGCTCGGGATCTTTTTCGTTTTCATGCTCCGGCCGAACCCCGCGCGCCTGCAGTCAGGAATGAAGTACGTGATTGAGATGCGCTCAGAGCTGCGCATCTTCGCCGGCGTCGCCGGCATCGCGCTGGTGGCGACGCCTTTCCTGGGCCCCCTGAAGGTCCTCGCGCCGCTGGCAGCAGCCGGCCTGGTCGTGCTGATGCGGGGGGCGATTGTGTTCCACCTCGGACGGCGCGAGCATCCGAACATCGGGCTGAACGCGGTCCTGGCGGCCCTCGCGGCGGTCATCGCCTGAGGCCGCTTCGGCCCGTATCCGTTCTAGAGCTTCGGAGGCTCCGGTGCCGGTCCCATCCGGTGTCCCACGCCGTATAGTGAGCTTCCTCATGGTGGGGCCACTCCGAGTGAGGTTCCTCGCGAACGCCGCCGCCGAACGCCTTGAGGCGGATCGTGGAGGACACCTGTTCGATCCCGTGCTGCGCGACAGCCTCACTCAGATGGGCGGACGAGCGGGACTCGAACCGCTCGAAACTCTCGCCGCGCTACGGCTGGCGGCCAATCGCGTTCACGCCGCGATGGAACACTTCACGGAAAAGCACGGACTCTCCGAAAGCCGCCTTCGCGTCTTGATGGCGCTGTACTACAGTCCCGACCGCAGCCGTCCTCTCGGCGAACTGGCTGAAATGCAGGGCGTGGTGCCGAGGACGATGACCGACGTGGTCGACGTCCTGGAGCGGGGCGGACTGATCCGCCGGACACCTGACTCCAAGGACCGCCGCTCGGTCCACGCCGAACTCACCGAAGCCGGTCTGGAGCGAGTCGAAGCAATTCGCCGCAATGCCATCTCCCAACAGACGGCGTTGTTCACATCGTTCAAGCGAGAGCAGCTCGTCGAGCTGCGGCACCTTTGCCTGCTCCTGGTCCAGGGTCTGGCCCGAACCGAAGGAGGTTCCTGACACCCTTGTCATTTTTCACTCGCCTGTCCCTCCATCTCGGTGCCGTTGTGATGCTTGGAGTGGCGCTGCTCTTCGGCGCCGGCATATACGCCGCGTCCCAAGTGCAGCAGGACCTCCTGCCCGACATCTCGATTCCAGCGGTTATCGTCATCACGCCGGATCCCGGCGCATCGCCGGACATCGTGGACAGCCAGGTCTCAGTGCCCGTCGTCAATGCTCTGGAAGGCGTCAGCGGCGTCGAGACCGTGCAATCGACATCGAGCCAGGGCGCATCGCTGGTCATCCTCCTTTTCAAGGACGGAACGGACCTAAAGGCTGCGCAGCAGAACGTGAGCGCCGCGGTCGCTCAGGCTCGACCGTTCCTGCCCAGCACGATCCCTGCGTCCACCGTGCAGACCTTCTCCACCAACAGCATTCCGATCCTGGAGTACGCGGTTTCCGCGAACGAGCCGCTCGGTGACCTGGCAGGCCAGCTGCGGAGTCAGGCGCTTCCAAAACTGAAAGGACTCGCCGGTGTCTCATCTGTCGTCATCACCGGCGCACCCACCGACGAAGTTGACGTGACGCTCGATCCGATCAAGCTTGCCTCGCACGGGGTCAGCACCGCACAGGTCGCCTCTGCGCTTCAGCAGGCGACCGTTGTCCAGTCGGTCGGCTCGCTAAAACAAGGCTCGGCGACCAGCCCACTGCAGGTCTCGGGCTTCCTGACAAGCATCGACCAGATCGCAAACATCACGGTGGTGCCCGCCTCTGCGCCGGGCCACCCCGCGACGCCAGTCAAGGTCGGACAGCTCGGCACCGTCCAGCTGGTTTCGGTTCCCGCGGATACGGTCACCCGCACCGATGGGAGGCTGACCATCGGCCTCCAGGTCAGCAAGGGGCCGAACGCCAACACCGTGACCGTCGCCAACGAGGTCAAGAACGCACTGCCGGGCCTCCAGTCGGCGATCGGACACGGCATCCACGTGGAATCAATCTCGGATCAAGCGACGCCGATCACTCAGGCGATTGGCGACATCCTTCGCGAAGGACTTCTCGGCGCGGTCTTTGCCGTCCTGGTCATCTTCGCCTTTCTGCGCAGTGGTCGTGCCACGCTGGTCGCGGCCGTCTCAATCCCGCTGTCGCTGATGGTGGCGCTGATCGTGCTCTGGTGGCAGGGCATCACGCTCAACATCCTCACCCTCGGCGGAATGATGGTGGCGATCGGCCGGGTCGTCGACGACTCAATCGTGGTGCTCGAGAACATCAGCCGCCACGTGAGTGAAGGCGAGAGGCCCTTGGTCGCCGCCTACACCGGCGCACGCGAGATCACAACCGCGGTCGCCTCGTCGACGCTGACCACCGTGGCCGTGTTCTTGCCGATCGCACTGCTCACCGGCATCGCGGGCAGTTTCTTCCGTCCCTTCGCCCTAACGGTGGTGGTGGCTCTCCTGGCCTCCCTCGTCACCGCCGTCACCGTGGTTCCCCTCCTTGCTTCGCGCTTGCTGCCTGGGATCGCGGCCAAAGGCGCGGAGCGAAGGCTTCAGTACAACTGGATGCAACGCGTCTACGTGCCGGTGATCCGCTGGGCGACCAGCCACCGCCTCATCGCGATCGGAGTGGCCGGCCTGATGTTCCTTGGATCGATGGCGCTGATCCCGCTGCTTCGCGTCAACCTGCTCGATCAGTCGTCGAGCCCAAACTTTCCCGTCGCCATCTCCATGCCAGAGAACTCGACGCTGACCGAGACCGACGCGGAGACGCAAAAGGTCGAAAGCCTGCTCCGCGGCATTCCCGGCATCACCGCCTATCAGGCGACGGTAGGCGGGATCAGCGATCCATTCGCGCCACCGGGCACAGTGCCGGCCGATCCCACGCGGGCCCAGGTCTTGGTCCTGGTCCAGAACGGCCAGTACGACACCGCGTTGAACGGTGTCAAACGTGCCCTCGGCGGATACGCGGGGCCGGCAAAAGTCGAAGTCGGCCAGGCGCAGAGCAGCGCGAACGCGAGCAGCAGCCAGATGCAAGTCGACGTTAGGGCAAACGATTTGCAGACGTTGCAGGCGGCCAACGACGCTGTGCTGGCTGGGCTGGCAAAAGTGCCTGGCATTGCCGGTTTGAAATCGAACCTGGTCGCGTCCAAGCCGCAGTACCAGCTCCTTCCCACCGCCAAGCTCGCGAGCGCAGGCCTCACAGTGCAGCAGCTCGCCTTGCTGGTGGCGCAGGACGTGAACGGCCTCGTCGCAACGCAGGCGATCCTCCCTCAAGGCCCCGTCATAGTTCGCGTCCAGCTCCCGCCGGGGACGGCGGACTCGGCCGAATCGCTGGCTCGCATCCCGGTTCCCACCGCCGCGGGTGTCGTCCCGCTCTCCACTCTGGCCACGATCCAGCAGGTCAGCGGACCGCAATCGGTCAACCGGGTCAACGGCGAGCGCGACGCGACGATCACTGGAACCATCACCGGTAACAACACGAACGCCGTCCAGGCAGACGTCAACAAGGCGCTGAAGAACGTCTCCCTGCCCTCAGGCGCGACGGTTTCCACTGGCGGCGTCTTTGCCCAGCTATCTACTGTGTTGAGCCAGTTCATCATTGCCCTTCTTGCCGCGATTGCCCTGGTCTACCTGATCATGGTCGCGACCTTCCGCTCGCTGCTCAAGCCGCTAGTGCTCCTGGTTTCGATTCCATTCGCGGCAACGGGAGCCATCGTCGCCCTCGTGGTGACCAACACATCGCTGTCTCTCCCTGGATTGATCGGCATCCTGATGCTTACCGGGATCGTGGTCACCAACGCGATCGTTTTGCTCGACCTCGTCGAGCAGTACCGAGACCGCGGCCTCAGCGTGCACGACGCTCTCATCGAGGGCGGCCGGCACCGGTTGCGCCCGATCCTGATGACCGCGTTCGCCACCATGCTCGCCCTTCTCCCGCTGGCTGTCCTTGGCGGCGGAGGCGGGATTGGCGGAGCGTTCATCAGCGGCCCGCTCGCGATCGTTGTCATCGGCGGTCTCTTCACGAGCACCTTGCTGACCCTGGTCCTGGTCCCCGTTCTGTATTCGTTGGCCTCACGCTTCACCGGCCCCCGGACTACGAGGGACCTGGATGCGGAGCTCGACGCCGCCGAGGACAGGCGCTTCAAGCCCCTCGGCCTGCGCGGCGCGGCAGCCCAGGTACCAGCGGTCGCGCCGGCTGCGGCCTTCGCGGTAAGCCTCATCATCGAGCCGGAGCCCGGCGCCACCGGAGATCCCAAGATCCTCGAGAGCCTCGCTAAGCACGGGTTCAGCATCGAAC
>VBEG01000100.1:0-4562 GCA_005882115.1 Chloroflexota bacterium | reverse complement strand
CAAGCTGGTTCCGGAGAAGGGCTACCGCCTATCCCAGGCAGAAGCGGTTCGTGAAGAGCCGGAAGAAGTCGCGAGCTGATGGGCACCGTGACGATCGCGGCCACCTATGGTGCGGGAGGCAGCGTGATCGCACCCGCGGTGGCGGAGCGGCTGGGACTGCCCTTGGTCGAGCGCGCGATACCTGTGCCTGTCGCGGAGCGGATTCACGAACCGCTCCAGGCGGCCCTGGCCGACGACACCGAGCACAGCACCATGATTGGCCGAGTGCTCGACAGCGTCCTGCAGACAAGCGGCCTCTTCGTCGGAGTTACACAAGGCCCCGAAGCCCTTGGCGTCGTGCCCGACATTGCCCAGACCGAGGCCATTTTGCGGCGTTTGGCGGAGGACGGAGGAGCAGTCATTCTCGGACGCGCTGCAGTGTTTGTCCTCAAAGGACATCCGAACGTCCTCCATGTGCGGCTCGACGGCGATGTCGAAGCTCGGCGCCGATCGGCCATGGCGCGGCAGGGACTCGACTACGACGCCGCAACTCGGACCCAGCAACAAACCGATCGCGCGCGACGAGCCTACGTCCATCACTTCTATCCGCGAGCAGGATCTTGGGAGGATCCGCGTCACTACCACTTGGTTCTGGACAGCACGGTCATCTCGATTGACGCATGCACCGAGATCATCGTTCGTGCAGCGCGCGATCTCTTTGGCGCGTCGAATCAGATGTCAGGGAGGAGCTAGGCGAATGTCAGCAGTCGAACAGCCGCAGCAGGTCGATCATCAAGCCAAGACCGAATCCGGCGCTTCACCCGCCTCTTTGATGTTCCTGCCGCCAAGGACAAAGCTCGCCATCCTTGGTGCGATTCTGCTGACGATGTTCCTCGCCTCGCTCGACCAGACGGTGGTCGGCACCGCGCTGCCGCGAATCATCACGGAGCTCAATGGAGCAAGCCTCTACGTGTGGGTGGTCAGCGCTTATCTGCTGACCTCGACGGTAACGGTGCCCATCTACGGCAAGTTCTCCGACGTTTTCGGCCGCAAGGTCATGCTCATGATCGGAGTCAGCCTGTTTCTGCTCGGTTCCTGGCTCTCGGGCGCTTCGCAGAACATGACTGAGTTGGTGGTGTTCCGCGCTATTCAGGGACTCGGAGCCGGAGCCCTTTTCCCGATCGTGATTGCGACCATTGCCGACCTATACAGCCCCCGCGAGAGAGGCCGGTTCCAGGGTTTGTTTGGCGCTGTCTTCGGCCTCAGCTTCATCGTCGGACCATTCATTGGGGGCTGGATCACCGATCACGTCAGCTGGCATTGGGTCTTCTACGTCAACGTTCCGTTCGGGATTGCCTCGCTGGCGGTGCTCGCCACCGTGCTGCCGGGAATCGGCCGCCGCCGGGCATCGGCTCGCGATCTCGACTATTTGGGCATCGTCCTCTTTACCGCCGGAGTGGTGCCGTTCATGCTGGGGCTCACCAACAAGGGCAACGTGAGCAGCACCGGCCAGCTCGCCAGCTGGACGGATCCGAACGTTATGGGCCTGATCGCGGTCGGGCTGGCAATCCTAGTCGTATTCCTCTTCGTTGAGACAAGAGCGAAAGAACCGATCGTCCCCCTCGACCTGTTCAGGGGCAGGGACTACTCGGTGAGTATGGCTGCGGTGTTCGTCTTCGGCATCGCCATGTTCGCTGCAGTCCTGTTCATGCCGCGCTTCTACCAAACCGTGCGTGGGATCAGCGCTACCGCATCCGGCTACTACATCTGGCCCCTGCTGGTCGGCCTGATGGGCGGCAGCATAGGTACCGGCCTCTTGATCAGCCGGCTCGGCCGCTACAAGTGGCTGATGACAGGCGGTGCCGTCGTGATGGTGATCGGTGGTTTCTCGCTCACTCATCTGACGGCCGGCATCTCCGATTGGGAGCTCTGGGGGATGATGCTTATTCTCGGCCTGGGTGTCGGCCCGTCCATGGCGGGTTACACGGTGGTCGTTCAGAACTTAGTGCCGATGGATCGCCTCGGCGTCGCGACCAGCACGCTCACGTTCCTTCGTCAGATCGGCGCGTCGGTGGGCCTGGCTGCGGCCGGTACGGTGTTCTCGTCTCAGTTCGCCAGCCGGCTGCCGACCAATCTGGCCGAGCAGGGAGTGCCGCAGACCCTGATCCCGCAGCTGGTCAAGCTCTCGGGCGTACTGCAGAACGTGGGCAACGGCCGTTCGCTGCTCGAGCACATTCTTCCAGCGCCCCTTCAAGTACTGATTCCGAAGGTGGTCGCGGGTGCCAACGATGCCCTCGCGCTCGCGATCGGCGACCTCTTCTGGATCACCGTGATGGCCGGATTATTGGGTCTTGCATGCACGCTGACGCTCCGCGACCTGCCGTTGCGGACGGCGAGGGAACTGCGCGCTCAGGCTGCCGGAATCGCCGAAGGAGAACGGGTACCGCAGGCAGCTGTTTCGGAAACGTGAGTTGGAGCCCGGATTCAGCGCACGCTGTTGGCCGCCTACGGCAAAAGTGATCACGTAGGCGAGGAAAGCGCCATCAAAGGTAAACCGTTCACCGCACCGGCTGACGCAAGCACGATCGATAAGGTGGCGGCTCTAATCGGCGCCAACAACATAGACGTGCGGGTGGTCGATACCGGCGAGGACGCGCGCCGCATTGTGCTGGGACTGATCCCAGAAGGCGCTGAGGTTCATTCGGGAAAATCGAAGACGTTGCAGGACATCGGCCTCTTCCAGGACCTGTTCGAGTCAGGTCGATTTAACTCAGTGCGCGCTCAGTACGTGAACATGGACCGGCAGACACAGAGTCGCGAAATCCGCAAGCTGAGTGCAGCTCCCGACTACATGGTTGGCAGCCTCCACGCGGTTACACAATCAGGTGATCTCGTCGTCACCTCGGCCTCGGCAAGCCAGCTGGGAGCTTATGCGAGTGGCGCCGGCCGACTGATCCTGGTCGTCGGCAGCCAGAAGATCGTGCGCGACCTGGATGAGGTTATGGAGCGAATCGAGAAGGTCGTTTTCCCCTACGAAGACGCGATGGTTCGCCAGACTCCGGGGTGTCGCGGTGCAATCCCCAGACCACAACGCCCGCCAACCCGGCCGCCCTGGCCTCCAGCACCGCCAAATCGCCGATGCACGCCTCGTCCAGCCGCCTGCCGTTGTCGATAACCGGCACGTCCCCCCCTTGAGCCTGGCCGAACGCCTCCAAGAACACGTCCACACCGAACCAGCCCTACATGCGCTGCGCCGGGTATACCTTGCCGCAATACCGTCGACTCACGCCACAGACGCTAGGAGGGGTTGGTCTCGGCCGTCTTGAACGATCCTGCATGGGGCGAGCGGACTCGATTCGGAGTAAGTGATGTTCCCGCGACGGGTGACTTGCTCCCCGAACTCGGAGAAGATCTCTACGGCCAGCAGCCCTCGTCGATACGGAACCAAGCTGTAGGAAAGAGGACGACGACGCATCGCCCTGCCTGAACGCTCGTCGTGGCTGAAAGCGGCGGCGGCGGTGATGTTGAGTTCCGACTGCTTCGCTGACGCGGCTTACGTGCCGCCGCATCGAGCAAGGGCCCCAGTCCGGCAATCATCGGATGCGGCTTCCGTTACCCAGGCTTCGTCATAAGGCGATTTGGCTTGTAGGTGCGAGCGGTGGGGGAACTGGTCGCCGGCGATCTCGCGAGCGCATGGGATGCGATCGCGCTCGTTGGTCATTAGGAGACGGCTCGGCTCGCGAGCAGGGCAGCCGCCGCAGCTTTCGCATGACGCGCCGCGGCCGGATCCCGGCGAGACCCACCAACGGCGTACGCACCGTCAACGAGCACCGTCACCTGGGCGGCCAGCTCGGCGTCTTCCACGCCCGCCTCGGAGAGGAGTTGCTGAATGAGTCCCTCCCGAGCGCGCAGATGCGCCAGCGCGGCCTCACGAACAGCATGGCCCGGGCGGTTGATCTCGAGCGATGCGTTGATGAACGCGCATCCAGACTTCGTTTTGGTGTGGAGCGCGTTCTCGATCACATCGAAGAGCGCGAGGATCACCAGCTCGCCGGTCTCCTCGGCGCGGCGCCTCGCGTTCGTCTCGAGGCCAAGTAGGGCGCGTCGGCTTCGGTCGCTGAGCGCTTCGGCGACGAGCCGATCCTTGGAGCCGAAGTGCTGGTACAGGGTCCGCTTCGTCACTCCCGCCCGAGCCGCGATCGCGTCCACTCCCGTGCCCGTGATGCCGCGCGCATATGTGAGCTCGCTAGTCGCCGCGAGGAGCGTGTCGTGCGCATTTGGGCGGTCCATCATGCCGGTAGTATACGTACCGATCGGTGTACTGAACCACCGTCAGTATCACCTAGACTGCCACGAAGGGACGAGGCTCTCGCGAGCCCATGCACGTTGCGCCTCCCGAAGCAGAGGCCTCTCGCGTTCGATCGTGTCGGCGACCCTCGAGGATAATGCCGCGCAGTATACTGATCGGTATGTATACTACGGGTGAAGAATCGCGGATTACCACACAGGAAAGGACTCGAACATGCCTCTCGTAAAGGTGAATCTGCTCAAGGGCCGCTCGGACGAAGAGAAGGAATCAATCG
>VBEG01000141.1 GCA_005882115.1 Chloroflexota bacterium | reverse complement strand
CAGACGATGACGAGGTTGCTGATGCGGTGCGTCTCCTGCGGTCGCATGGTATGCGCGAGCGCTACCAGTACGAGCGCCTCGGTTACAACTTCCGGCTGTCCGACCTACATGCGGCAATCGGTATCTGCCAGCTAGACCGCCTCCCCAAGTCCGCGATGCGCCGCGCAGCCAACGCTGAGCGTTTGAGCCAAAAGATCACATCGGTGAGGGTCCCGCGAGTGCGGCAAGGCTGCGCACATGCCTGGCACCAGTACACCATCCGGGTCGACCGCAACCGCGACCGTGATGCAGCCAACGCCCAGCTCAACGCTGCCGGCATCGGAACGGGCATTTTCTATCCGGCCCCAGTGCACATGTTTCCTCACATTGTCGAGGCCGCCGGAGTATTCGAACTGCCAGTGGCGGAGAGACTTTCGCGCGAGGTGATCTCGATCCCGGTGCACCCGAAGGTATCGGAGGCGGACATTGATCGGATCGTGGAAGAGGTGAACCGGCTGTGACACGCGTGGCGGTGATCGGGGTGGGCGCAATGGGACGAAATCACGCTCGCGTCTATCGTGAGATCCGGGACTGCGAGCTGGTCGGGGTAGCCGATCCCGACCGAGCTGTCGCCGCTGACGTAGCGGCCCTCAACGCAACCAGGGCCTTCGACGACTACGCCGCCATTCTCAACCGGGAGCATCCAGAGGCAGTGAGCGTTGCGGTGCCGACGCGGTACCACCATCGCGTAGTAATCGATGCGCTCAATGCGGGATGTCATGTGCTGATCGAGAAACCGATCGCCGCCGCGCCGGCTGAGGCCGAAGAAATGATCACTGTCGCGGCGCGCGCGAATCGGGTCCTTGTAGTCGGCCACATTGAGCGCCACAACCCCGCTATCCAGGAGTTGAAAAGAAGAATGGAACAGGGCGAAGTGGGTCGCCTTTTCCAGATACACACCCGCCGGCTTGGGCCGTTTCCGCCGCGCGTTCGTGATGTCGGCGTGATCATCGACCTCGCGACGCACGACCTCGACGTAATCCGTTACTTGACCGGGACCGAGGCTGTGAGGGTCTATGCGGAAACGAAGCGCGAGGTGCACACAACCCGGGAGGATATGCTGACGGGCTTGGTTCATTTCGAAAACGATGTGCTCGCTGTTCTGGAGGTGAACTGGCTCACGCCGACAAAGATCCGCGAGCTCACCGTCACCGGTGAACGGGGAATGTTTAAAGCGGACTACTTAACCCAGGACCTCTACTTCTACGAGAACGCCGAGGTTAGTGGAGCGCCGTGGGATGCGTTTCAGGTCCTCCGCGGGGTAAGTGAGGGCCCCATGACGCGGCTGGTAGTTCGCAAGGAAGAGCCGCTTCGAGCTGAGATCGACAGCTTCCTGTCGGCGGTGCACGGGCGTCCGGCTCAAGTGGCAACAGGCGAGGATGGCCTCGC
>VBEG01000099.1 GCA_005882115.1 Chloroflexota bacterium | reverse complement strand
ACGCCGGCCCACGGGTCCCGGTCGCGACCGTTTGCTTTCTGACGGTTATCGCGTTGGCGCTCGATCACCTCCAGGGTGAGATTGGAATCAACTACTTCTTGATCCCGCTGCTCATCGCGGGTTTCGGGCTGCCGCCGCGGCGCGCCGTGATCGCCCTGTCAGCGGTCGGCGTTGTGACGATGGTCGATGGAATCGCCGTGGCGCATGCGCTGGCTGGCACGGTCGTCCTTCAAACGGTGCTGGTCGCCCCAGGCGTGCTCCTGTTCGGCGGGAGCGCGATGGGCTTGCGCTATCTGCTGAGCACGCTGGCCGCACTGCGGGCCGCGCGGACGGAGATCGTCCAGCATGCGACAGACAGCGAGCGCGCTCGAATCTCACGCGACCTCCACGACCTGTTGGGGAACAGCCTCTCCCTGATCACGCTGAAGGGTGAGCTGGCGACCAGGCTGCTGCCGGAGGGAGCACCAGGCCTCGACGACGTCCGCGACATGCTGAGCCTCAGCCGCGAAGCACTGCGTCAGGTGCGCGAGGCCGTCTCCGGCTACCGGCAGCCGACGCTGTCCACCGAGCTGACGGCCGCCCGCGTCGCGCTCGAGGCGGGCGGGGTCGAGGTCGACATCAAGCAGGACGTGGGGGCGCTCAACCGCGAGACCGAGGCTGTCCTGGGCTGGGTGGTTCGCGAGGCCACGACCAATGTGATCCGGCATTCGGGCGCTAAGCGATGCCGGATCGCGTTCAGCCGAGATCCCGCCCATGTCCAGGTCGACGTCGTCAACGACGGCTGGCGTGTGCCTCAGTCGCCGGCTGGGAATGGCCTCCGCGGGCTTGCGGAGCGGCTCGCGGCGGTAGGCGGCGAGGTCGAGGCCACGGCTCAACCGGACGGCGGCTTTCGCCTCCGAGCCACAGTACCGACCCCTGTGAGCGCGGACCTGAGCGCCCTCGATGCGGAGGTCGTGACGTGATTCGCGTCCTGATCGCCGAGGACCAAGCGATGGTGCGGGGAGCGCTGCGCGCCCTGCTGGCCATGGAGAGCGACATCGAAGTGGTGGCCGAGGTGGCGCGAGCCGATGAGGTCGTCTCTGCGGCCATGGCCTGCCGCCCGGACGTCGCCCTGATGGACATCGAGATGCCGGGCGGCGACGGCATCACCTCCGCAGCTGCGCTGCATGAGAGCCTGCCGCACTGCCGCAGTCTCATCCTGACGACCTTCGGCAAACCCGGCTTTCTGCGCCGAGCCATGGAAACGGGGGCGTACGGTTTCCTGCTCAAGGACGCACCGCCAGAGCAGCTCGCGCACGCCATCCGGCGCACGGCACGGGGCGAGCGCGTCGTCGATCCGGGCCTGGCGGCTTCTGCGCTCAGTGAGGGCGTGAGCCCTTTGACCGAAAGAGAACGCCAGGTGCTTGCGGCCACCGACCGGGGGGCAAACCTAGACGAGATAGCTCACACACTCTTCCTGTCCAGGGGCACCGTCCGCAATCACCTTTCGAATGCAATCCAGAAGTTGGGTTGCAGGAACCGATCGGAAGCGGCGAAGCTGGCAGAGGCAAAGGGCTGGCTGTAGCGGATTCGCCGTTTCGGGGCGGCTCTTACCCAATGTCCCGCGGGGTTGTTCTTGAGTTCCGCGACGGTGAAGACTCGCAACCAGCGGCGCGCAACTTGCAGCGTTAGGTCTACAGAAGGTGGGCCGAGAACGGACATAAGCCGGGTTCTGTATCCCTCGCGGGACGGTGACCATCTGTCTGGGACCTCGATTACCCGAGGTCTCTAGCGACCGATACCCGAGGACTGGGCGAGCCGCCGTTAAAACGTCCTCCTATTTGGTCTTGCTCCGGGCGGGGTTTACCTGGCCGGCCGGTCTCCCGGCCGCCGGTGGGCTCTTACCCCACCTTTTCACCCTTACCTGACAGCGCCTCTCCGGAGATAAGCGCTGCCCGGCGGTAATTTTCTGTGGCACTTTCCTTCGGGTCGCCCCGACTGGGTGTTACCCAGCGCCCTGCTCTTTGGAGTCCGGACTTTCCTCCAACGATATTCACTTCGTCGGCGGTCACCCGTCCGCCTCGGCCCGGTGTAAGTCTACCCGCGGAGATTCGAAAGCATGCGTCGGGTACGAGCGGCGAGAAAACGGCCATTCGTGACCTGGAACAGGCCGTGGATTAGATGGCCGACGAAACCCTTCGCGCGGCGGTCCATGGCGACGCGCACGACGCTGCCTCCCCCACTGCGCGGCTGGACCTCCATGCGCCACGTACCCCCAGGCTGCGCGGCGTTCGAGTCCTGGACAGTGGCCGTGATGACCGGCTGCGTCCATTCGTAGCGCTCGATCGCCCAGATGCCCAGGCTGTCGGTGCACTCCCGCACCTTCGCCCACCCCTCTCCCCTGTCGAGCACGCTGAAGGAAGGCGACAGGTCGGGCCACAGCACGGCGCGCCTCGGGCCGAACTCGGTCAGGGCGTCCCACACCACGTTGGGCTCGAGATCAGTCTCGACGGTGTAAGAGACCCGTGCCACTAGCGGCCCGTCTTCGTCTTTTTGACGCGCGCGTCCAGAGACATATTGGCGAGCGCGTCGGCGCCGCGATTCTTGGCGCGCTCGACGTGCTGGACTGTTACGTCAGGAAACTCGCGGAGCAATTCGCTCGCTTTCTGGTGGAGCGGCACAAGCTCGGGCGCCTTGATCCGGTAGCGCCCGTTCATCTGCTCGACGACGAGCTTGGAGTCGAGGTACACCTCGACCCGGTCGGGCTTCCAGTCCTTGACCGCCTTCAGACCATCGATCAAGGCGTGGTACTCCGCCTCGTTGTTGGTCATCTTTCCCAGCCACCGGTGGAAGCCCCGTAGGCGCATGCCGTGCTCATCCTCGATCACGACGCCGAGAGCCGCGCTTCCTGGATTCCCGCGCGACGCGCCGTCGGTGAAGAGACGTAAGACCTTCAGGCCATCACCAGGATGCGACCGCAGTTCTCGCACTGGACTATGTCGTCACCCTTCCGCAGCACCTGCATGCCCGAGGAGGTCACCGTGACATGGCACTCCTGGCACTGATTGCGGTCGACCTCGGCGACCGGCGGGTGCGCGCGCACGCGCAAGTAAGCCCTCTGAGCGGCGGCCGGCACCTGCGCCCACGCCGCCTCGCTGTCCGCCTTGACGGCGGCGAGCTCCGATTGCCACGCCTCGAGGTCGCGCCGGAGGCCCGGCTCGTCGCCCGCCGACCGTGTTCGGGCTTCTTGCAGGCGTTCGGAGGCTTCCAGCACCGCCTGGTCGGCGAGCTCACCCTCCTCCATCAGGCGCAGCTCCGTCTCTTCCTCGACGGCGAAGCTCGCCTTCATGTGCTGAACTTCCTGGTTCATCTGCATGAGCTCGGTCGGATTGCGGATCCGACCGCTCATCAGCTCCTTCTCTCGCGAGCGAAGCCGCGTGCGATGTGCCTCGCGGTCGCGGTCCGACTCGCGCAGACGCAGCTGGATGGCTTGCTGCTCGGCGCGCGCAGTCGCAAGGGTTTCCTCCGCATGGGCGATATTCGGGTCGGACGCTAGCAGCGACTCGACACTCTCAATCTGGTCGCGCAGCTCTCGCTCCCTCTCGACCAGCCGCATGTAAGCGAGGAGAAGCTGCGCGGGCTTCATTCGAGGACGACCAGGACCTGGCCTTCCTTGACCACTTCTCCCTCCTTCACCCGCACCTCTTTGACAGTGCCGGCGCACGGCGCGGTGACCGGGATCTCCATCTTCATCGATTCCAGGATGAGCAGCTCGTCCTCCTCGGCGACCTGGGCCCCGGGCGCGGTCTTCACCTTCCAGACACTGCCCACGAGCTCTGCCTTGACTTCAGTCATCTATTCCTAAACCGAGAATTCTGCGAGCTTCTTCGATCGAGGCGACGGCGCGGCCGAGATCTCGCGACAGGCGCGCGGCCTTTTCTACCAGCTCGCCATTGCTCTTCGCCATCCGTCCCTCCTCCAGGTAGAAGTTGTCCTCGAGGCCGACGCGCACGTTGCCGCCCATGGTGATCGCGGCTGCGACCAGAGCCCACTGCTTCAGCCCGATGCCAATGACCTGCCAGTGCGCGCCCTCCGGCAAGGTCTCGACCTGGTTCGTCAGGTGGCGAGTCGTGCCTGGGATTCCGCCCAGCACGCCCATGATCAAGCTGAACTGGTACGGAACCTTGAGCGCTCCCATGTCGATCAGCGGCGCTGTGTTTCCGATGTGCCCGGTGTCGAAGCATTCCAGCTCCGGGCGCACGCCCGCGCCGTTCATCGCTTCGAGGAAGAACAGGATGTCCTTGAACGGGTTGACGAACACGTGGTCCTGATAGAAGGCCTTCTTCTTTGCCGAATAGATCGCGTAGTTCATCGAGCCCATGTTCAGGGCCCCGATCTCCGGTTGCAGCTGGCGGATGTGGGCGATGCGCTGCTCGACGGGGATGCCGATGGCGCCGGTGGAGAAGTTGACGATCACATCGGATCGTTTGCGCACCTCGGAGAGGATCTCGGCGAACGTTTCGACACGCCACTCCGGCCCACCTTCCGGATTGCGAGCGTGGATGTGCACGATCGATGCGCCAGCGTCTGCCGCGCGCCTCGCCTCCTCGCCGATCTCCCGCGGTGTGTAGGGGATCGCCGGGCATAGCTCCCTCGTCGCCAGCACGCCGGTGAGAGCGGCGCTGATGACGACCGGGCTGCTCATTAAAGGGGCCCCGCGAAATCACGACGAAGTCTCCGATTTCGTGCGGATTTCATACAGGGATGTTTCCGTGCTTGCGCCACGGCCGGTCGATCCTCTTGTCCCGCGCTTGCGCGATGCCCTTGATGATCACGCGTCGCGTTTCCGCTGGATCGATCACGTCGTCGATCATTGCCCAGCCCGCCGCGAGGTAAGGGTTGATCTGGGCGCGGATCGTCTCGACCAGCTGCGCTCGAGTCGCCTCGGGATTGTCCGAGGCCTCGACCTGCTTGTTGAAGATGATGTTCACGGCTCCCTCGGGGCCCATGACAGAGATCTCGGCGAATGGCCAGGCCACGATCACGTCGGGCTGATAACCCTTGCCGTTCATCACGTAGTAGCCCGCGCCGTAGGCCTTGCGCATGATCACCGTCACCTTCGGCACCGTTGCCTCGGACGTCGCGTAGAGCATCTTCGCGCCGTGGCGGATGATGCCTTCCTTCTCGACCTGCGATCCGACCATGAAGCCCGGCACGTCCATCAGGTAGACGAGCGGGACATTGAACGCATCACACATGCGTATGAAACGAGCCGCCTTGTCCGCCGCGTCTGAATCGAGGACGCCGCCCTTCTGCAGCGGCTGGTTGGCCACGATGCCGACGGCATGACCGCCCGCCCGCGCGAACCCGACGACGATGTTCTTGGCCCATGTCCGCTTGATCTCGAACCACGAGTCGCGATCGAAGACCGCCTTGACCACCTTGCGCACGTCGTAGGCGGATCGAGGGTTGACCGGCACGATCTTGTCCAGGCCCTCGACCGGGCGGTCGGCGGCGTCGCCCGTGTCGACGAACGGCGGGGCTTCGGTGTTGCTCGACGGAAGATAGGAAAGAAAGCGGCGCACGGTGGCGATGCAGTCGGCGTCGGTCTCGACCTCGTTGTCGCCGACGCCAGACTCGTAGCAGTGGACCTGCGAGCCGCCCATATCGTGGTCGGTCACGTCTTCCCCGGTCGCGGCCTTGACGAGGCGCGCACCGCCTAGCGCCATCGACGACGTGCCCTTCACCATCGGCACGAAATCCGCGAGGCCGGGGATGTAAGCCGTGCCCGCCGCGCACGGACCGAGCATGGCGGCGACCTGAGGGATCACTCCTGACATGACGACCTGGTCGGCGAACAGCCAGCCGGTGCCGGCGAAGGTCGAGCCGGCCGCCTCCTGGATGCGCGCCCCGGCTGAGTCGAGCAGCCACACAATGGGCTTGCGATAGCGAAGGGCGAGCTCGCGCACACGGGCCGCCTTGAACTGCTCGCCGACCGCGCCCATCGAACCTGCCATCACCGTGAAGTCGTAGGCGATCACCCAGGCTTGCCGGCCATCGACTTCGCCATGGCCAGTCACCACGCCGTCCGCCGGCGCGTTATCTGAGCCATCACGGTCCTTGGCCAGCAAACCCAGCTCGACGAAGGTGTCCTTGTCGAAGAGGAGGTCGATGCGCTCACGGACGGTCAGCTTGCCGCGCTCGTGCTGCTTGGCGATCTTCTCCTCGCCGCCCATCGCAAGGTTCTTCTTGCGTCGAGCGTGAAGCTCGCCGACCCGATCGGAGTACTCGTCACCCACCGCGGGGAATTCTATTGGCCGACCAGAAGGTCTTCGCGTTCGCGCCAGCGGTCGAGGAAGCGATACGTGTTGCGGCGCGAGAGTCGGTCACGTTCTTGCGGCTCGGTCGATTCCCACAGACGATGCTCGTGCCTGACGACCGGCAGGCCGTGGATGACGACCGCGCGGCCGCCGTGCTCACGCATCCGAAAGCTGAACTCCACGTCCGCCATCCGGTAGAAGCGAAACTTCGGATCGAACCCACCGATCGCGAGAGCATCGGACCGCCGAAAGGCCATGCAGTAACCCTCGATCGCATCCACGTCCGGGCCTTCGCTCTCCTCGAACTCCTTCATCGTTCCCTTGGCGCGAAGCCCGAAGGGCCCGACGAGCACGACCGCCGGATCGGAAAGCGTGGCGAGGAGCTCCTTCACCGCGTCTCCTTCCAGCTCGACGCCCGGGTCGAAAAGGACGACGGTATCCCCCGCCGCCGCCTCGATGCCCGCGTCGGCGGCGGCGCCGAAACCGAGCGGCGGATTCAGCGAGACCACGCGTAAACGGTCTGCCACGCGGGTCTTCATCCACCCGGCAATTCGCGCATCGCCCGAGTTGTCGACGACGACGGCCTCGAAGTCGGCTTTGGTGTGGGTGAAAACCGAAAGCAGCCATCGCTCGGCGTCCGGCTGCCATCCATGGACGACCGTGAGCAACGTGACGGCTCGCGGTTGAGCCTTCGGTCCATCGGTCGCCTGGGCTTTGAACGCCTGCAGCTCGCTGCCGGTCGAGCTGTCGACCACGTCCCATCCGCCGGCACGAAGCGTTTCACGGATCGCATCCGCGGCGATGAAGTCACGCTCCAGCCTGCGCTCGACGCGCTCGTCGAGAAGGCGCTGAGCCTCTTGTTTATCCGTTCTTCTTGGCTTTGACCGCGGCGGTCAGCGCGGGCACGATCTTCAGCGCGTCGCCCACGACTCCCAGGTCGGCCATCTTCATGATCGGCGCCTCGGCGTCTTTGTTGATGGCGATGATCACCTTCGAGGTCTTCATGCCGACGGTGTGCTGCATCGCGCCCGAGATGCCAACCGCGATGTAGACGCCCGGCCGCACCGACTTGCCGGTCTGTCCAACCTGCATCGAGTAGGGCACCCAGCCCGCGTCGACAACGGCGCGGCTCGCCCCGACAGCGCCACCGAGCGCGCTGGCGAGGTCCTCGAGGAGTGGGAAGTTCTGAGGCCCGCCCATGCCGCGTCCGCCACTGATGACCACGCGCGCTTCCTCGAGCTTCACCTTCTCAGAGGCTTCGACGACCCGCTCTGCGATGTGCGCGCGCTTCGACCCCTCCCCGACCGTCAACTCGAGCTGCTTGATCTCCGCGGTCCCACCTTTCTCCGAGACCTCGAACGACTTCGGTCGGACCAGAACGATCGCGGGCTTGCCGTTCGCCTTCATCGTCGCGACCTTGGCGCCGCCGAAGTACGGCACGCGAGCGACGAAGCCGCCACCTTTGGCGACGACGTCGCTCGCATTGGAGATGAGTCCCGAGCCCAATCGGGCCGCCAGCCGGCCGGCGACCTCGCGCGAGTCGGAGGTGAAGGCGAAGAGGATTAGGTCCGGCCTTTCCTTCTCATACAGGACTGCCAGCGCGTCGGTCGCCGGCTCCGCG
>VBEG01000070.1 GCA_005882115.1 Chloroflexota bacterium | reverse complement strand
GTCACGCATGAGCCACACCACGATCGGAAGGTGGACCGCGACGTAAGTGATGATCAGAGCGCCCCACGTATCGAGCAGGCTGAGCTGCTGGAAGAAGACATAGATGGGGATCACCACCGCGACGGGCGGCAGCATGCGCTGCGAGATCATCCAGAACGCGATGTCGTCGTTGCCCACGGCCCGTTTCCCTCGCCGAGCCACCGTCTGCAGGAGCAAGAGGAAAAACGCAAGGCCGGCGACGGCGGCCAGCAGCCAAGGAGTGCGAAAGATCATCAATACGACGGCGAGCGCGACCCCGGCCGCAAACCCTGCGATCGCCCCCAGGCGTACCTCGTACCGCATGCGCACCAAGCCATAGGCCGCCATGGAGCCGAGGAGCACCGTGATCGCCGTGCTCGTGAGCCCGACCACGACGGTGTTGAGGTACGGGCGGAAGGTGTCCTCCCCGAGGTCGACAAAGATGTAGTGCCAGTTATCGAGGTTCGGCTGAAAGTCGCGGAACGGGACGTAGAAAGGCCCGGCGTTGACATCGAGCGGCGTCTTCAGCGATGTGACCGCGAGCCAGTAAAGAGGGAACAGGACGACGAACGCCCAGGCAAACAGCAGGATGTACGAGATGACCATGACCGGGAACGACAGCGTGTTGATCGACACCGACCGGGACCGCCGGCTTGCGAGGGCCACTTCTAGGTCAGCGCCGCCACCCGGCGGCGGAAGAGATTGACATAGGTCACGCTGACGAAGGTGACGAGCAGCAGGAGCATGTAAGCGACCGCCGCCGAGCCTCCGATGTCGAGCGCCCGCCAGATCGTGTACGCGTGCAGGGTCAGGGATTCGGTCGCCGTTCCCGGCCCGCCGTTCGTGAGCACGTTCGGCAGGTCGATGATCTTGAAGCCCTCGATGAGCCGGATCAGGACGACGGTCGTCGTCGCCGGCAGGATCTGCGGGAAGGTGATCCGCCAGAAGACGTTCCAGCGGCTTGCTCCGTCCACGACCGCCGCCTCGACGAGCTCGTGAGGGAGCGTCTCGATCGCGGCGAGCAGGATGATGAAGATGAACGGCGTCCACTGCCAGACGTCGCCGATCATCACCGCCAGCCGGGCGCCCCACGGATTTGTCACCCACGACACGTCGGTTAGACCGAAACGGGCCCACAGCGGATAGAGCGGTCCTTTGCTCGTGTCGGTGAGCATCTGAAACAGGTAGGCGACCCCAACGGGCGTGATCATCATCGGTAGCAGGAAGACGACCCGGAAGAAGCGCCGGCCAGGAAGGTGCTGGACCACGAGCAAGGCCAGGCCGAGCCCGAGGAGGTACTGAACGGCGACGTCCACGCCGACGTAGACGATGGTGACGACCAGGGTTCCCGGGCGGCCGCTGGTCAGGATCGTGTTGGCGATGAGCCACAACAGCGCACCGGCAATGACGACCGTGACCACCCGCCCCACGAGGCCACCTGCTGTTCGGTTCGGTCCGGTGATGTAGCGGTACAAGAGCAAGGCGAGAAGGCCGTAGGCTGCCGCAAGCACAGCAATGCTGACGGGCGTGATCGGACCCACCACGCCGAGGAAGTGCGTCTGATCGACTCCCACGATGAGCTTGGCGTAGTTGTCGAGACCGACAAACTTGAGGTCGACGCCCCCTTCCGAAAAACTGAGCCGTGACAGCGACACGTAGAGCGATGCGAGCAGCGGAAAGATCGAGAACCCGAGGATGACGAGCACGGCCGGCAGGATGAAAACCGAGCCCGCGCTGCGGTCGAGCCGTGCCCCGATCGGACGCCACCTCGACGTGGCCGCTCTAAGCACGCGCTCCGACGTCTGGCTGCTCATGGAGTCGCGACCACCTTCATTTCTTCCTGGCACGGACAGTGGAAGCGGGGCGGCGAGCACGGTGCTCGCCGCCCTTATTTCCTACTTGGTGACGCTCAGGCTGGCTTTGTACGAGTCCAGTTGCGCCTGACGACCCAGGTCGTCCGTCTTCTTGTTCCACTGACTGGTGATCTGGTTCATCGTCTGATTGACGTTGAGCTCGCCCGCCAGGAACTGGGCAAGGGCTGTATCCAACGCCGTCTGCTGGTAGTAGGCACTCTGCGGGATGCGAAGGTCCAGGACCATGTTCGGGCTCTGCAAGCTGGACTTGATCGCCCCGAGGTAGTCGTTTGCCGCCTGGGTGCTCATCCCTGCCTTGGTCCACTCGTCGAGGTTTGTGAACTGCGACGTCCGGTACGGGTTGAAGCCAGTCCGGCCAATCGTGACGTCCTCGCCCGATTGCTTCGGCGCCGACATGTAGGAGAGGAACGCAAAGGCCGCGTCCTTGACCTTGGCTGACGACGCCTTGTTGATCGCGCCCGACCAGCCGCCGAACGCCGCGAAGGGAGCGTGGTTGACACCGTTGACCGCGTACGGGCAAAGGGTCGCGTTGCAGTCGGCGAGCTGTCCGGTGGAGCGGTCGAGGACCTGCTTCGAGCCGGGCAGGATCACCGCGCCGACCTTGTCCTCAACCTTGGACTGGGTCTTGTCGATGGCCAGCGTGCCGATGTCACCCCAGTCCAGGGAAAGCGCGCAGCGACCGGTGATGAACAGGCCGCGAGAGTTGCCCACGTCATCGTTGAGCTGGGTCGGAGGTCCGATCTTGGAAAGCTGCTTATAGACGTCGAGCGCGGCCGCGGCGCCCGGGTTGTTCGTCAGCGGCTGCATGTTGTTGAGGTCGAAGAACGCGCCTTGCTTGGTCCCCTGGCTTTGCAGGAACGCGGAGGCGATCGAGATCCATGCCCAGTAGGACTGCGCGCTGCGCTTCATGGCCAGGCAGGATCCGTAGTCGGCCTTGCCGTCCCCGTTCAGGTCCTTGCCCTGAAAGTGCCTGGCGATGTCGATGTAGTCCTGCCAGGTCTCGGGTGCCTTGAGGCCGTCCTTCTGGAGGAGGTCTTTCCGGTAGTAGACCATCTGGAAGTCGCCGTCGAGCGGGATCGTGTAGACCTTGCCCTTAAAGGTCGCGCTGAAGTCGCGGAAGAAGGGCGCGATGTCATCCCACTGCAGGGTCGAATCGTTCTTGACCCTGTCAGTAAGGTCCTCGAGGTAGCCGGGCGGGACGTAGTCGCCCATCCACTGCGGGTCGAAAACCGTGGCGTCGTAGGAATTGGTCTTCGTTGCGAAGTCCGTGAGGACCTTCTGATAGAGGTCTGAGAACGGGACGGTGATGATCTGGACCTTGGCGCCCGTCGCTTTCTCGAAATCTGGGGCGCGGCGCTGCAGCGGCTCGGCGATCTGGGGCCCGGTGAACGTGACCACCCGGACGGTGACGCCGCTGAACTTTTGGCCCGAATTGGTATTGGAGCTACTCGCGCAGGCGGCCATCAAACCCACCCCCACCACCAGGCCCAGGGCTTTCGCCAGATGTCGGCTCATGTCTATTTTTCCCCTTTGAATCCGACGCTGCCGGTGGCTCCGGCCGCATCTGCCGAAACCGCTGAATGTGGGATGTTTAGCGCGTTTCGACCGGTTTGTCAAGCGTGACTCAGTACAACTAACCCCGACCAGTCCCCTAGTCATCCGATGTCTCGGGCGCCTTGCTCCAGGCTGAACCGCTCCACAAGGCGGTGGGACGCAGCCACCAAGAGGGCAATTGGAACCAGAGACGCGACCAGTGCCGCCGCGGCGGTCGGCCAGTCCAGCTCTCGCTCGAAGGTGAAGAAGTCGCTCATAGCGACGGGCACGGTTTTGACGTCTCCGGAGGTCAGCACCAGAGGGACGAGCAGCAAGTTCCAGTTGATCACGAACAGGACGATTGCCGTGGCCGCGACGCTTGGCCCGACCAGGGGCAGCACCACCTGGCCCATGACCCGGAACAATCCCGCCCCGTCCAGGACTGCGGCCTCTTCCCACTCCGGCGACAGCTGGGCGATCGCGCCATGCAGCACGTAGACGGCCAGCGGCGCGGTGACCGCAGCCTCAGCCAGCGCAACACCTGTCAGCGTGTCGGCAAGATGGACGCGGCGCATCACGTCGCTGAGCGGGATCACATAGGCCATGGCCGGCAGGCTTGCCAGCACGAGGAATCCCTGCGTCACCAGGCGGCGGCCGTGAAACGAAGTCCGGGCGAGGCAGTAAGCCGCGAGGAAGGCGGATGCGATCGCCAGCGTGGTGGCGAAGGCAGCGGACACCGTGCTCGTCGCCAGCTCCTCCCAGAAGCCGGGCTCGGCGACCCCGACCTCCGAGAAATGGTCGAAGGTGATAGGTCCTCTCCACGACGGAGGATGCGTGTTGTTGTCTGGGAGCACACCAAGCGAGGCCAGGATCGTCCATGCGAGCGGCAAAAGAAAGAAGACGAGTGCGAGCACCAGGACCGAGCCTCGGACCGCAGTCTTGCGGCGGCGCTCAGCCCCCAGCGTGGTCATTCCTCCACGCCTCGCCTCGCGAGCCTTAGGTAGACAGCTCCCACCGCGAGGACTCCGGCGGCGATCAGCCATCCAGCCGCGGCCCCGGCCGGCCAATCGTTGATCTGGAACGCTTGCGCGTAGCTGTAGAGAGCCGGCGTCAGGGTGGCGGTGCCTGGGCCGCCTCCCGTGAGGATCAGAACCGTGTCGAACGTGCCAAGCGACAGGCCGATCAGCAGCATGGCGATCGTGAGGAGGACTGGACGCACCGCGGGTACAGCGATGCGCAGAATTCGATTCGCGGTTGAAGCGCCGGCAAGGCTCGCCTCCTCCCACCGCTCGGCGGGAACAGAGGAAAGGCTGGGCAGCAGCAGGAACGTCACGAAAGGCGCGATCCGCCACACCTCCACCGCGATGGTCGCGGGAAGCGCAAGTCGGAGATCGCCGATCGGGGACGCAACCTCAGACTGGCCGAACCAAGCTCCCACGAAGTCGGCAATGCCGGTGGCGCTGCCAAACAAGAAATGCCACATCACGCCGTTGGCGATCGGGCTGATGAGCCAGGGCAGCAACAAGAGCACCCTCCACACAGGACGGCCCGCGATTGGCTCCCGAAGGACGTAGGCAAGTCCGAACCCGATCAACAGCTCCAGTGGGACCGCGACAAGCGTGAACACGACGATGTTCCGGAGCGAGGGAAGAAACTGCGGATCCTGAAGCACGGTCAAGTAGTTCTGCAGACCAGCAAACTCAACCTTCGTGCCAAACGGGGAGTAGGTCGTCACTGTCGCCACCAATCCGATGAGTGCGGGTCCGACCAGGCCGGCCAACAGTAGGAGCGCGAGGGGCGTGAGCAGAGCGATCCGGTCGCGGCGCGTCAGCTTCAATGAATCACCGCCCCCGGCGGCTATCTGGCGCCCGTGATTCCGCCGTCGATGATGAGGCCCGACGCCATCATGAACTTCGATTCGTCGGACGCCAGAAAGAGCGCTGCCTGGGCGACGTCTTCCGGCCGGCCCAGATCGTTGCTCAGCTGTCGCTTGCGGATCGAGGCCATTCCCTCTTCGGGGTCCGCGTAGGACTCCTTCAGGTAGCGCTCGACAAATGGGGTGAGGATGGTGCCGGGCAGCAGGGCGTTGACCCGGATGCCGTATGGAGCCACATCAACCTGCATCGACTTCGTCATCGCGAAGACGGCGCCCTTGGACGCCGCATATGACACGCGGCGAGCCAGGCCGATCTCGGCGATGCAGGAAGACATGTTGATGATCGACCCCGAACGCTGCTTGATCATCTGCGGGACGACGGCTCGGCTCATCAAGTAGACGCCACGCACGTTCACCCGCATCACCCGGTCGAACAGCTCCGGTTCCGTCTCGAGCAGGTCTCCGACGCCGGCGATGCCGGCGTTGTTGAAGAGCACATCGATCCGACCGAAGCGGCGCGCGACCCGGTCGGCGATCGCGACGGTTTGCGTCTCGTCGGTCACGTCGACCTCCTCCGCCACCGAATCCGGGCTAAGGGTGGAGATCTCGTCGACCGTTCGCCGGGCGGCATCGAGATCGATGTCAGCGACCACCACGCGTGCGCCCTCTTCGGCGAAGCGACGAGCGCTAGCCTGGCCGATCCCCGAGCCCGCGCCCGTGATCAAACAGACCTTGTCGTTGAGGCGGTCGCCCATCTGCGGACTTAGCTATATGCTGAAGCTCCGATGTTTGTCAACCTGCCAGGTTCAAATCCGGGCTGGGCGCCGGCTCCAAGGCCGTGAACGTCCGATCTCTTGGCGCCAATGGCTCGCCCCGCCGGGGACGGCGGACCCAGCGGGCGCCGAGCGTCACCGAGCACGCGATCGACAAGATCCGCGAGCGCATCGTTTCCGGGGCTTGGGGTGCCGGGGACCGTCTGCCCAAGGAAAGCGAGCTCGCAGGAGAGCTGGGGATCTCGCGCAACTCGCTGCGTGAGGCCGTCCGGGCGCTGTCCCAACTGCGTGTGCTGGAAGTAAGACAAGGCGACGGCACGTACGTCAGCAGCCTCGAGCCGGGTCTCTTGCTCGAGAGCACCGGCTTCATCAGTCACCTGTTACTCGGCGAGACCGAGCTCGAGCTGTACGAGGTGCGGCGCATCCTCGAGGCGGCGGCCGCGGCCCTGGCGGCCGGCAGGATCGACGCCCAGGAGAAGGTCGACCTCGGGCAGAGCCTCGAGCGCATGCGAGCGGCGCACAGCGTTGAGGAGCTGGTCGAGGCCGACGTCGCGTTCCACGCCTTGATCGCCAAGGCCGCTGGCAACACGGTCCTGACGTCGCTTCTCGCAAGCCTCTCGACGCGAACGATGCGAATCCGCCTGTGGCACGGGCGCGCCGCCGACGACGCGCTCGAGGAGACTCGTGAAGAGCATCGGCGAATCTACGAAGCGCTCATCGCCGGCGACCCGGAGCTCGCCCGCGCCACCGCAACCGCGCACATCGCCAGCGGAGAGCGTTGGCTTCGCGGCCAGCTCCGAGCGGGCCACTCCGCTTGATGCAGGTCGGCCTCCATACGCGACTCAAACCGGGCGCCGAGGAGCGCTACGAGGAGTACCACCGGGCGGTGTGGCCCGACGTGCTGAAGGCGATCCAGCGGGTCGGCATCAGCAAGTACGTGATCTTTCGCGACGGCCTCGACCTGTTTCACTACATCGAGTGCGACGACTACGATCGCGCGATCGCAGAGCTGGCCACCGATCCGGTGAACATCCGCTGGCAGGCGGAGATGGCCCCGATGATGGCGAAGGCGCACGACTTCAGCGGCCAGAGCAGCGACCGGCTTCCCAAGATCTTTGATCTGTAGAGCGTCGTGCGCGCGCCCGGCTGAGCTGCCCTGAAACCGTCCGCGCGCGCCCAGCTCGGCAAGACATCGCTGCACGTAACGCGCCTCGGCCTCGGCAGCGCGCCTCTCGGCGGGCTGTTCGAAGAGGTGGCCGACGATGAAGCGCATCGCGTGGTCGAGGCCGCCTGGCAGGCAGGCATACGTTTCTTTGACACCGCGCCCCTCTACGGCCACGGCCTCGCCGAGCAGCGCCTGGGCGCGGTGTTGCGAGCGAAGCCCCGTGAAGAGTTCGTCCTCGCGACCAAGGTCGGGCGCCTTCTCCGGGCGGACGCCCCACCTGAGCCAGGCCAGGCATACAAGGGTGTACCGCCCGTCAATCCCACCTATGACTTCTCCTACGACGGGGTCATGCGATCGGTCGAGGAGAGCCTGGCTCGGCTTGGGCTGGACAGGGTTGACGTGCTTCACATCCACGATCCCGACGAGCATTTCGAAGACGCCTTAGCAGGCGCGTACCGCGCCCTCGACCGTCTGCGAGCCGAAGGCACGATCAGAGCGGTCGGGGCAGGGATGAACCAGGCCGAAATGCTGGTGCGTTTCGCGCGCGAGGCAGATTTCGACTGCTTCCTGCTCGCGGGTCGCTACACGCTGCTCGACCGCACCGGCGCCGCCGAGCTGCTGCCTCTCTGTGTCGAGAAAAGCATCGCGATCATCGCCGGCGGCGTATTCAACAGCGGCATCCTGGCGAATCCCAGGCCGGGGACGACCTTCAACTACCAGCAGGCGCCGCCCGAGCTCGTCGACCGCGCGCTCCGTATGCAAGAGATCTGCGCCCGCCACGGTGTTGAGCTCAAGGCGGCGGCGATCCAGTTCCCCCTACGCCATCCGGCGGTCGCGTCCGTGCTCACAGGCTGCCGGTCGGTTCGCGAAGTCGAAGAGAACGTGCGCATGTTTCAAGCGCCGATTCCATCCTCGCTGTGGGACGAGCTCGACGCGTGATCGTCGACGCGCACCATCACTTCTGGGATCCACGGCGCCGCGACTACCCATGGATGGGCGATGAGCTCTCACCGATCCGCCGGCCCTTTGCTCCCGATGACCTTCGTCCCGAGTTGGTCCAGAACAACGTCGATCGCACGGTGCTTGTCCAGACGGTCTCCAGCCTCGACGAGACACGCGAGTTTCTCGAGACGGCGTCGCAAACTGATTTCGTCGCCGGCGTCGTGGGTTGGGTGGATCTCACGGATCCCTCGGTGGCGGAGCTGATCGCGAGCCTGCGGAGCGCGAAGGGCGGAGACCGTCTGGTCGGGATCAGGCATCAGGTGCACGACGAGCCCGACGCGAGCTGGCTGCTGAGGGATGACGTCCAGCGCGGGATCGCCGCGGTGGGTGCGGCCGGCCTCGTGTACGACGTGCTCGTCCGCACGCGCGAGCTACCCGCCGCGCTGGCGACCGTCCGCGCGCACCCTGAGATGCGCTTCGTCATCGACCACGCGGCCAAGCCCCGCGTCGCGGGGGGTGCCTGGGACATTGCGTGGGAGATGGCGCTGGCACCGCTTGCGGACGAGCCGAACGTCAGCTGCAAGCTTTCGGGACTCGTCACCGAGGCCGACTGGAAAACATGGACGCGGGAGCAGCTGCGGCCGTATCTGGAGCGAGTGCTCGATTGGTTCGGTCCTGGGCGCTGCATGTTCGGCTCCGACTGGCCGGTCTGCCTGCTGGCGGCCGATTACGCTGAGGTCATGGCGACGACGCGCGCGATAGTCGGCGACGACGAAGACGTGTTCGGGGGCACGGCGACGAGGACCTATGGGCTGGAAGGATGTAACCCCTAGCGATGAGGTCTCGGCGGCCGATTGGATCGGCGGCCGCCTCCTTCCGTTTCGCGACGCACGAATCGGCTCAGTGATCCCAACCGGGTTCGAGGCCTATGTGCGAAGCGAACAGCGCCTCGGTCTTGCCGCGCTGCTAGCTCGCCACACGACGACACCGGAACGCTGCTGGTTCTGCCTATGGGACGGTTACGGCAACCTGCACGGCTGGCCGGTGGTCGCCTATTTATGGGCGTCAGACGATCCCCATGCAAAACCACCTCCACCTCCTCCCCCGCCACCGCCCCTGAGAAAGAGTCGCGTACGCCTGCCGCACCGGGATTACCTTCTGTTCACCGGAGCCGCCGCGGAAGCTGAAGGCTGGGAAGAGGGACCCAACCTGTGGTGGCCCGACGATCGGTCGTGGTGCGTCGCTTCCGAGATCGACCTCGACTACACGCTCATCGGTGGTTCGCGCGCCCTTTGCGCCGAGCTGATTCGGAGCGGAGCCGAGACCGTATCGCCGGACGACCGAAACTAGGCGACCCTGTCCACCGCGGCGGACCAACGCTCGTCGATGCGCCTCACCTTGTAGATCACAAAGGCGGCGCCCCATGTCACGACGAACGCCGCCACGATGACGTAGCCCGCCACGCCGAGGAAGTTGAAGCGCGCGATCGCGTTGAAAATCGGACCATGCAGGCCGAGAACCTGGATCAAGATCTGGCCCAGCTCGACCACGCCTACGAACAATGCGACAAAGACCGAAAGCGACGTGACAGTCAGGTTGTAATAAACCTTGCGGATCGGACTCGCGAAGGCCCACGAGTAGGCCTTCGCCATGAAGGCTCCGTCGGTGGTGTCCATCAGGGACATGCCCGCCGCGAAGATCAAGGGCAGCGAGACTATTGCGACCAAGGGCACGCCCTGCGCCGCAGCACCGGCGGAGATCGCGAGGAACGCCACCTCCGACGCCGTGTCAAAGCCCAGTCCGAACAGAAACCCGATCGGATACATCTGCCAGCTGTGCTCAATGACGCGGAACAGCCTGCCGAAGAGCCTTGTCATCAGGCCACCCGCGACGAGCTCGTGCTCGAGCCCCTCGCGGTCGTATTCGCCGTTGCGCATCCTGCGATAGACGCGAAGCAAGTCGATCAGCACTAGCAGGTTGAGGATTCCGATCAGGACGAGGAATGCGCCTGAAACGAACGTCCCCACCGCACCGCCGATGCTGCGCAGCTCGCCGGTCTGGCCCACGACGCCCTGCACGATCCACTTGACGGCGAGGCCCAACGCGATCGCGACGATGAGCACAACCGTGGAGTGGCCGAGCGAGAAGAAGAAGCCCACCCCGATCGGCTTCTTGCCGCCCTGCAGCAGCTTGCGCGTGGTGTTGTCGATGGCCGAGATGTGATCCGCGTCGAACGCGTGGCGCAGACCCAGCGTGTACGCGATCCCCCCGAGCCAGATGAAGGCGGGATGGTTCGCGGCGTAAGCGAGGAGCAGTCCCCACCCGACCAGGTGAAGCAGGGCCACGGAGCCGAAGAAGCCGGCGAGCCGGCGGCGCTCTCCCAGATCGAACGACTGAGTGAAAAGCGCCCTCATGCTCGCCACCGGAAGAGCCTAAGCCTTATCGCGACAAGGTCGCAAGTACGTATTCAAAAGAGCGCCTCCGCGGTGCGAACTGTTCGCACAAAAGTGTCCCTTTCCGTGCCTGCGGCAAGGTACTCCGCCGGCAAGCGGGGGAGATAGGTAGGCTTCACCGCCATGGACGTCGACGAGCTCCCGCCACAGGTTCGTTTCGTCCTCCGTTCCCTGGATCAAGCCATGAAGAGCCGCGAGCCGGCGATCCGATCCAAAGTCGATCAGCTTCGCGCCGCGCACCCGACCTACACCAACGATCAACTGGCCCTGTGGTTGATCCGTTCCACACGTCGCCGTGTCGCAGCGACCGGTGCGATCAGCGGCGCGGCTTCGATCGCGCCCGGATTGGGCACTGCCCTCGCAATCGGCACGGTGACGAGCCAGACCCTCTATGCCCTCGAGCAGGAGATCGAGCTCGTGCTGGGTATCGCCATGATCTTCGGGCACGAGCTGAGCGGATCGGAGGGACGCGTCCTCGAGGCGCTGGTTGTCGTGGGCGTCACAAGCGGGGCGCTGAAGCTTCGCGAAGACGTCGTCGTCGCCGGTGGGGAGCGTCTCGCCATCGCCGCGTTTCGACACGTGCCCAGCCTCCTTTTGGTCCATGGTGGCGGACGTTTTGTGACGCGCATCCTCAGCCGCTTCGCGACCACTGGCGCGGCCAAGGTCGCCGCGCGAGTGGTGCCGCTTGGGGTCGGTGTTGGTATCGGCGCCGGCTTCGACTGGGTCGCAGTCACCGGGCTCGGCCGCGCGGCGATGAGGTATTACGGTCCTGGCGGGCCCGGCGCGCGGCCCTTGCTACTTGCTCTGGAAGATCCCTCGCACGTCGAACTCGGCCGCTGAAGCGATCTGATCGAACCCGCACTTCTTCGGCGGCTTGTCAGTTCGCCAGCGAAGGAAACCAGTCGCGTGACGGAAGCGCTGGCCCGCCTCGAGCTTGTCGTATGTGACCTCGCAGACGAGCTCGGGACGCACCGCCACCCACTCGGTGTCCTTGCCTCGTGACCAGCGGCTGAGCCCCCCAGGCATGCGGCCGGGGTTCGCTTGCCACTCCTCCTCGGGGATCTCGGTCTCCAGTGGCCTGAGCTTCTTGATCAGCTCCCTGCGCTCGGCGGCGCTGAACGATGACGTGTGACCGACGTAGTGGATGTTTCCCTTCTTGTCGTACAGCCCGAGAAGCAAGGCTCCGAGGGTTGAGCCGTCGCTCGTCTTCCGCCAACCGATGACCACGCAGTCCGCGGTCCGCTTGTGCTTGATCTTCACCCACAGCCGCTTCCCGGGCACGTAGGCTCCATCCCATGCCTTGGCGATCACGCCGTCGAGCCCCGCTCCCTCGAACTTCTCGAACCACTCTTCGGCCGTTTTCGGGTTACGCGTGTAAGGAGTCAGAAAGATCGGCTTCTTCACGCCTTGGAGCAGCTTCTCGAGCCGCGCGCGCCGTTCGCCGAGGGGCTGCTTGCGCAGGTCGTCCGCTCCCTCCGCGAGCAGGTCGAAGGCGATGAACCACGCCGGCGTGAGCTCGCTCAGCATGCGAACGCGCGACTCCGCTGGATGGACGCGCTGCTGAAGCGCGCCGAAGTCGAGGCCGTTGGCCCCCACGACGACAAGCTCGCCATCCAGGACGAGCTTCGATGGACCCAGCTTCCTCAAGGCGGGCAGGACCTCGGGGAAGTACCGGGTCATCGCCCGGCCGCCCCGGCTCATCAAGGCAACCTCCTCCCCGTCACGGAAAACTAGCGTGCGAAAGCCGTCCCACTTGGGCTCGTACTCCCAGCCATCCCCCTTGGGAATCCCCGAATCGGAGATCGCAGAGAGCATCGGTTCCATGTCGAGCGGAAGCGGTAACTTCAAACTTATCCCCAGGTGTCTATATCTTGTGGACGGCGCGGCTCGGTGGTACTATATCGGCGGTCGATCAAACCGGCCACTGAATCTCGACTCCACGCCCCCACCCCAGCCTGGGAAGCTCGCGCAAGCGGGCTTCCCTCCTTTTGGCTAGAACCGCTTTAGAAGCTCACCGATCGTGACCGTGCCGTACTCCTTGGCCAGGACTTGCTTGGCGGTAGCCCACACGCCGCGCGCCGCGACGGGACCCCTGGATTCGAGATCGGCAAGTCGAAGAGCGTCGTAAACCTGGATGTCTGGCACGCGGCGTAGCTGATCCGCCAACCACTTGGCCCACTGCACGAGGTTGCCCTCCGTCGGTGCCGCCTTGGCGGCTGCCGCCACCTTCGGCGCGGTGACCGAAGCTGCCTTCTGTACGGCAGCGGCTGTCTGATCCGCGGCGGCCTGGACCTTGTCGGCCGCGGCATCCACCTTGGCCTCGACTTCCTCGGCTGCAGCTTCCGTGGACGCGGCGGCGGCGGCCGCACGAGCCTTGAGGGTCGCCAACCCCTCGCCGGCGATCTGGCTTATGCGGTCGGTCGCCGACTCGCGAGAAGCGTCCCCGTTGCCCTCGCCCGTGCGCAGCTTCTCGCCGAAACCGCGGCCCAGAGCGCCACCGACCAGGCTCGGCACGTCAAGTCCGGTCAAGCCCTTGATGGCAGTGGTCGATTCGATCATGGCTCGGGTTGCGTTCTTCACGATGTCGGATGCGCCGTCGGCGCTCATCACGGTCAGCGAGTCGATGTGGCTCATCGGCTCCGCGGCGGCACGGACGATATCCGGAAGTGCGGCGAGCACGGTCTGTATGATGGCCGCCTCGTTGAACTGCTTGTAAGCGTCCGCGCGCATCGCAAGCGCTTTGGCCTCGGCTTCACCCTTGGTGAGCACGATCTGCGCCTCCGCCCCACCTTCCAGTCGCGTCGTCTCGGCATCCGCTTCGGCGGACGCGATGCGCGCTCGCTTCTGGCCTTCCGCTCGCGCGATCACGGCCTGTGCCTCCGCCGCCGCTGGCTTGACGGTGGTGGAGAGCAACTCCTTCTCTTTGCGGTCCGCCTCGAGTTGGGCGAGCTCGGTCTGCTTGCGAACGACCTCTTGGGTCGCCTCTGCCTGGGCCAGTGGCCCAGACTGGTCGGCGCGCGCCTGGGCGGCCTGGACCTGAGTCCTTGTCTCGGCCTCGCGAAGTGAGACGTCGCGAGCCGCGTTGATCTTGATCTGCTGGGCCTCCGCCTCCCGCACCGCGGCCTCCTGGTCAGTCGAGGCCTTTGCCATGCGGGCGTCACGGGACACCGTGGCGACGCTCTGCTGGCCAAGCAGCTCGATGTAGTTCGATTCGTCGGAGAAGCTCTGGATGGTGAAGGCGTCGATCTGAAGCCCACTCGTCGCTAGGTCGCCCTTGGCCGCGTCCTGTACCTGCTGCAGGAGCTTCTGGCGGTCGCGGATGAGCTCTTCGATCGTCAGCGTGCCGACGATCGACCGCAGCGATCCCTCGAGGACGTTTTTCACGATCGAGTCCACCTGCTCGGGCTTGGCGTCGAGGAATCTCTCCGCCGCGTTGCGCAGCGACTCGACGTCGCGGCCGATCTTGAACGTGGCCACGCCCTGCACCTGAACCTTGATGCCCTGGCTCGTCACGGCGTCTGCGAGCTGGACACTGATCTGACGCGCCGTCAGCTTCAGCTTGCCGACACGGTCGAGCAGCGGCCGCACGAACGTGCCCCCGCCGACCACCACCTTGACGCCCTTGTCGCCCGGGCTCGCCACAACCTGGCCACGCTCGTCGCGCACCTTGGCGCCGCGCGAGCCGGCGACGATCAGGGCTTCGTTTGCGCCGGCAACGTGGTAACGGCTGGACACGAAAGCGATGAGGAGGATGAGGATGACCACGCCGGTCACGACGAGGAATGGTGTTGATGTCACAAAGTCAGGCATCGGACGGTGCTCCTTAAGTGCTAACCGGGGATGTGGGGGCTACGACCAGATTGGTCCCGGCGACGGCGACGACCTTGACCACGCGACCAGCCGGTATCTCGGCGTCCGCGGTGGCGGTCATGTTGTGTGACGCGCCGGCGAAGCTGATGAGGACACTTCCGAAGCGGTTGGCAGGGATCCCCACCGAAACGCGGCCCGTCGAGCCCACCATGTCCTCGAGGCTGAAGGTGTCGGTCGACTCCGCCTGGCGGAGGAACCGGAAGGCCATCAGGACCACGCCGGCCCCGATCACCCCGGCGACCACCCCGACCAGAGTGGCCAAGCCCACGCCGATGCCGAATCCATGGATTCCCAGCAGCCCGCCCACGCCGAACATGGCGACGAAGCCGAGCAGCACCGGGGTCGGCGAGACGCCACCCAGGTCGAGGCCGAAGTGGAAGGCGTTCAGGAAACCGCCCAAAAGGTCGTCGAAGATCAGGGTCAGCAGTAGGAGGCCGCCCCCGATCAGGAGACATCCGCCGAATACGAGATCCGCCGTGGTCATTCCCAGTCCACCAGCGACTGCATCTTAGGACGGCGCTCGGCAGAACCGCCTACAAACAGCCCAGCAGGGCGTCCACCAGGCTCCGCGTCCTGGGGTCGACGCCACCCGATGGCAGCATCTGGTTCATCACGTACCCAAACGCGATGCCTCGGCCAGGATCCGCAAAACCCACTGACCCGCCCATGCCGTAATGGCCGAACGAGCCCTGGCCGGCCATGGGCCGGAACGGGAAGGAGAGCTGGAATCCGGTCGCGTAGCGAGTCTCGTAACCCAGGACGAGATCCTCCCCTGCCGACTGAACGCGGGTCGCCGCCTCGACAGTTTTCGGCTGGAGCAGCCGCACGCCATCCACCTCCCCGATGCAGGCGGCGTACATGCGCGCCAGGGAGCGGGCGTTTGTGATCCCGTTGGCGGCAGGGATCTCTGCGGCATGAAAGGCGCGCTGGTTGAAGACCGGGGCCGGCAGCGGCGGGTTGACAAACGCCTTGTGCAGCAGCGTTGACGGGTCGAGCAGCCGCGCCGTGAAGATGTCGACCGGGGTTCCGGGAGCGGGCGGCGGCGGGGCGACCATCGGCGCCACCCGTGGCTCCATGGCCTCCGGAAGGCCGATCCACAGATCGAGCTTCAAGGGTTCGGCGATGCGCCTGGCGACGAACTCGCCTACCGACACGCCGACGATCCGGCGGATCACCTCACCCGCGAGCCAGCCGTACGTGCCGACGTGATAACCGTGCGCGGAGTTCGGCTCCCACAACGGACGTTGGGCGGCTAGACCATCGACCACCGGCGTCCAGGCGAAGACGTCCTCGATCGTGAGCCGGCGGTCGATGGCCGGAAGTCCGGCACGGTGGCTGAAAAGCCATCGCACCGGGATGTCCTTCTTGCCTTCGGCTCCGAACTCGGGCCAGTACTCGACCACGGGCGCATCGAAGTCGAGGTTGCCCTCCTGCGCAAGCATGTGCGCGGCGACTGCGACCACACCCTTCGTCGATGACATGACCATCTGCAGGGTGTCCGCGGCGTAGGGATTCGATTCCGCGGGCGTTGCGACGCCGCCCTGGAGGTCGACGACGACGCGGCCCTCTCGATAGATGCAGCAAGCCGCGCCGACCTCGCCAAGGCGCTCGAAGTTTCCGGCGAAAGCTTCGCTCACGGGCTCGAACCCGGGCTTGACGAAACCCTGGATGCGAGTCTCGATCACGCGCCTAACGTACTACTCGCCCACCGCGTTACGTGTACGCGTCCGCACCCGACGGCGATCTGTTGCCCTGCGCATCGGCGTGTTTCCCTGGCGGTAGACAGCGACCTCGATAGGGAGCACGCCCATGTTGACGAGCGCAGCCCACAGGCCGCCCGCCAGCAAGCCGATAAGCGCTCCGAGCATCCCGACCGCGAGCCCCACCCCGGGGATCACAAGAAACCAACGATCGGCGACCAACTCAAGCGACCTGACCTGGTCGCCGAGGGGAAGCAGCTGCTGGGTCACGCCGAGACTGAACCCAAGCTGCGCCTGCCAGTCGACGATCGCGCCTGCAAACCAGCTGATCAGCGCGCCCAGAGTCGCGCCGGCGAACAGGCCGAAAACGAAGCCGGTGATCGCACCCGCGAACATCGCGCTGCGGATCGACAACCGGACCAGAAAATCGTTCACCATGCGCGCCGCCTCACGCGGGACAGAACAATGATCAAAGCGACCAGGAAGGCTGCCGGCAGGACAAAGCCGTAGGCGAGATACGGAACCAGACGCGCATGTCGCTCACTCGGCTCGAAGGCAACCGCCACTCCGGTGGACCGGATGCCGCCGGGTGGAGCGGACGGTGCGGTGCGCGCCCAGTTACGGCCGGCGACCACCCCGGCTTTGCGCAGATAACCGCCTGGCGTATACAGACCAAAAGTCTCCACCGTGATACCCGGTCGCTGCGTCCAGTAGTCATCGAGCGTCCACCACACCGCAGCCCCGATGAACCCCTGCTGCTCCGTGTCGAAGACCGGCGCAAGCTGCGCGTAGTAGGTGTTGAAGACCCGGAGTTGCTGGTTCTCGTCAGCCGGATTGTCGGCCCAGTGTCCATACTCGAGCACCATGATCGGCTTGCGAGGGTAGGTCTTGTGCGCATCCATCAACGCCTTTTGCACGGTTAATCCGGACAGCCGCCCGCCGTACAGCACTCCGTAGTACATCGTGAATCCGGCGACGTCGAGGTTCGCGCTGGTCTGGTCGGTGGGTTCGGTGCCATAGGCCGCCTGGCCCGTGAGACGGGTGCCGTCGATCTTCCGATCGAGGGAGTGCAGCGTATTCAGCGCGCTGGCTCGTTCGAACGAGCCGGTCGATTCGTTCGCGAAACCATGAAAAAGGACGCTGGGTCGGTTGAAGTCGCGCAAGTCCATCTCGGCGAGCATCTGCTGCGGGATGCCACGATCCATCGCGATCGAAAACGTTTGCGGCGTGAAGTGGTAAAGCGGAATCTCCTCCCACAGGGCGATTCCAAGCCGATCGGCAAGCACGGGCAGCATCTGGTTCGGCGGATGGTGGTCGACCCGGATCAGGTCCGCGTGGACTTTGACCGCCCGCTGCAGGAGTGACTCGATTGCGGCCGCCGAGGTGAGCGGGCCGCCTGCCGGACGGCCCTTTGTGACAGGAAGCTGCTTTTCCTCATGCATCGCGACACCGTTGAAGATTATGGGAACACCATTGAGTAGGACGCGAGGCGCGGTGGAGTCGACGCGTACCTGGCGGAGGCCAAAGCTGGTGTACAGGTCGTCGACAGGCTCGTCGTTGGCAAGCATCGTCACCTGCAGGACATAGAGCGCGGGGAGGCCCGGGCTCCAGAGATCGGCTGACCGGATCGCAAAGGGAGCGGCGACGCGAAAGACGGATTCACCGCTCACCGTGCCGAGGTCGATCCGGTGATCGAGCAACTCTTCCGCGTCGGACGGAATCAGGCTTTGCGCGTCCGGACTGAGTGCGTTGCTCGCGTTGACCTGGGCCGGCCAGAGGCGCACGTCGGCGGCGCCTTGGAGGTTGCCCGGACCCCGGTGCTGGACGACGATCGACACATCCGCACCGTCGAGGTGGGGCGTCACGTCGGCGCGCACCACGCTGAACGCGGGCATAGCCTCCAGCCAGACGTCGCCGACGATCCCGCCGTAGTTCCACCAGTCGGCAAGGCCCCACGGGACGATGTCGTCGCGGGTCCCCCACTCCGGATTGTCGACGCGGACCGCGAGGCTGTTGTAGGCGCCTGGAACCAGCGCCGTCGTGGCGTCGAGAGAGAAGGGCGTATCGCCCCCTTCGTGGTAGCCGAGGTACTTGCCGTTGAGCCAGACGTCAGCGACGTAGCGAACCGCACCGAACTTCAGGAGCGCGTACTTGCCGCTGAAGGCGGTCGGGACGAAGAAGTCATGTCTGTAGAAACCGCCGGTGATGCTGCTGTCGGGCGGCGGGTTGAACGTGCCTGGGACAGCGATCGCCGCCCAGGTTGCATC
Source organism: Chloroflexota bacterium (assembly GCA_005882115.1). Taxonomy (GTDB): domain Bacteria; phylum Chloroflexota; class Dormibacteria; order Dormibacterales; family Dormibacteraceae; genus 40CM-4-65-16. The sequence goes on along the minus strand of VBEG01000070.1, from coordinate 734 downwards.
GTCATAGATCGGAGCGGCCCGCTGACCGAGCTCCGCCGTGAGATCGCTCAGCGAGCTCTTCCGATCGGTGAGGCTGGCGGCTATGTCCAGCTTTTGCGGATCGAAGCGCCATGCGCCATCGAGGTCCACAACCAAACGGGGTTGCCGGTCGAAAGTGGGTACGGGCTGGCCGGACTCGAACGCGACGACACCCCCAGGCTCGTCCTGCAGGGAGAGCGTCGGAGCGAGATTGGCCTGTCCCGGCGTAGGAACGAGGCTGCACGCTGCGGCCGCCAGCGGAAGCACCAGCGCACCGGCGAGGACGATCGCTCGCCGGCATGTGGGCATCATCGCCTCCAAGGTACTAGGGCACGTTTGTTCGGATGCCCAGCACCTCACTAGAGAGCGCTCAGAGTGGCATATGTACCGGATGCCCAGATCGAGGTTACGATCGCAACGGAGGTGGACTGACATGATGTTTGGCACGGTCGCGCGATACCTGGTCAAGCCCGGCCACGAGAAGCAGCTCATGGAGGAGATGGGATCGTTCGAGGGAGATCCGCCCGCGGGCTGGCTGTATCACACGGCCTTCCGCAGCACCAAGGACCCCAACGAGATCTGGCTCAGCGTCGTATTCGAGAGCGAAGAGGCCTATCGCAAGAACGCCGACAGCCCGGACATGGACAAGGAGTACCGGCGCATGCTCGAGCACCTGCAAGGCGAGCCCGAGTGGCACGACGGGCACGTGATCCACG
>VBEG01000055.1 GCA_005882115.1 Chloroflexota bacterium | reverse complement strand
GAATCGAACCCACCCAGGACGCCTCAACAGCGCCCCGCAGACGGTTTTGAAGACCGCGGATTGTGTGTGCGCAACTGTCTGCCTAGGTGCGTACACGTTCGATTGGTTAAGTCGCGATTCCGCGCGCGTACGCGTTCGTCGGTCATGTCGCGCGACGTGGTGTAAATCCAGCCGCGTGGTTCGGTCATTAGGTTAAGCCGACTCCAGCTCGAGCAGAGCCTTCACCACCTCCTCATTGTTCGGTTGATAGAGCTTGTTCATTGACTCGGTGCTGAAGTAGCGGCGACCGACAGCCCACTCATCGTTCTGCTCCTCGAGCACCGCGCCCGTCAGTCGCAGTAGAGACGCTCGGTTGGGAAAGATGCCGACCACGTCGCAACGCCGGCTGACTTCTTTGTTGAGACGCTCGAGAGAATTCGTCGACCAAATTTGACGCCGGTGCTCGACTGGAAAGCTGAAGTAGGCGAGGACATCGACCTCAGCTTCTTGGACGACCTTGACCAGCTGCGGATAGCGCTTCTCGAAGAGCCGGCAGATTCGCTCGACGGTCTCGTGGGCACTGCCCTGGTCGGGCTGGGCGAAGACGGTGCGCAGGGTCGCGGCCACCATCTGCTGGGCGACCTTGGGCACGGTAGCCAGGGCGTTGCGCATGAAGTGAACACGGCAACGCTGCCAGCTGGCGCCGACGAAGACCTGGGCCACCGCCTGCTTGAGACCAAGGTGGGAGTCGGAGATGACCAATCGCACTCCGCTCAGACCGCGACTGACGAGCTGGCGCAGGAACTGAAGCCAGAACTCATGGTCCTCGGCCGGACCGACGTCGACGCCAACCACCTCACGCTCGCCACTCGAGCGAACTCCGACCGCGATCAGTACTGCCATCGAGATCACCCGGCCGTTCTCCCTCACCTTCTCGAAGGTGGCGTCCAGGAACAGGTATGGGAACTCGCCATCGAGCCGACGAGTGCGGAAGGCATGCACCTGCGCATCGAGCTCCTTGCAAATGCGGCTGACTTGGTCCTTGGAGATGCTCTTGATGCCCAGTGCCTCGGCGAGGTTGTCAACCGCTCGGGTCGAGACGCCGTGGATGTAGGCCTCCTGGACGACCGAGAGCAGCGCCCGCTCATGCCGGCGACGCGGCTCGAGCAGGCTCGGGAAGTAAGTGCCCTGGCGGAGCTTGGGGATCTGCAGCTCCAAGGTGCCGACGCGGGTGTCCCACTCCCGGTCTCGATAGCCGTTTCGGTAGGTCGTCCGTCCGGCCGTCCGCTGGTGCGGCTCGGCACCGACCAGGTCGGTCACCTCGGCATCCATCAGCTCCTGGGCGAGCAGCCGCACGCCGTCACGCAGGAAGTTCGGGTCCGCGCCCTGCTCGGACTTGTTGAGCAGGTCCAACAGTGTCATCCTGAGACTTGCCATCGTCGTGGTCCTCCATGTGGTGAATGAACACCTCCACTAGGAACCACGCGGTGGCGCTTTTGTCAAAGCGCCTCTGGATTTACACCACCACCTGCGACACAACTCGTTCGTCCGCGGAAGTCCATGAAGTTGGCTGTCAACTTGGCTGTCAATCGTTCGTCCGCGGAAGTCCATGAAGTTGGCTGTCAACTTGGCTGTCAATGGCCGGCGAGACCTCGGGAACTCGGCTGATTTCTAGCCCGTAGCCTAGCCAGCCCGCAACGTCTTGACAGGACGGTTGGGCAGATGCATACTTTGCATGCATACTCAGTATGGATTGCAGGAAACATGTCGCTTAAGTACGGAGTTCTGGGACTGCTGGCTGAGGAGCCCCTCCACGGCTATGAGGTCAAGAACCGGTTTGAGTCGATGCTCGGCGGCACCTGGGAAGTCAACATCGGGCAGATCTACACGACTCTCCAGCGCCTGGAGCGCGACGGGCTCGTTCGCCCGGTGGGTCGTCGAGGCGACCGCGGCAAGCTTCTTTACGAGGTCTCCGAATCTGGCCGCGACGCACTCGATGCGTGGCTTGCCGAACCCGACCTCGGCCCCCAGCGCCTACACGAAGAGATCTACGTGAAGCTACTGCTCGCAACGCGACTCGCCAACGGCGATCTGGGGCCGCTACTCGCGCGGCAGAAGCGGGCCTACCTGCAGCTGCTCCGAGACCTGAACCAGCTCGAGAACAGAGCCAAGCGAGACGGACGGAACGACCTGGCGCGCCTTGTCCGCGGCGCCTTACTTCATACGGAGGCTGACATCAAATGGATAGACGAACTTTCGGAGCTGGGCAGTGGTGGGAGAGCGGGCACCGAATGAGCGAGCTCGTGCGGCTGAGCGACGTCACAAAGGTCTATCAAGGTGGTGTCACTGGCGCGCTAAGCGGCGTGTCACTGGCGATTGAGCAGGGCGAGTTCACCGCCATCATGGGTCCGTCCGGCAGTGGAAAGTCAACCCTCCTGAACCTCATCGCGGGACTTGACCGACCGTCATCCGGAAGCGTGGTCGTCGGTGGAACCGATCTCGGCCGCCTCGGGGAAGCAGGCCTTGCCCGCTTTCGTCGCGATCGCGTCGGGTTCGTCTTCCAGTTCTTCCACCTCTTGCCGAACCTGACCGCGCTCGAGAACGTGCTCATCCCGGCACAGCTCAAAAGCCGGGCCAGCGCCGAGGCAGGCGGTCGGAGGCTTTTGTCGCAGTTGGGCATCGACGATGTGGCCGATCGCTATCCGGCCAAGCTCAGCGGTGGCCAGCAACAGCGCGTGGCGATCGCGCGCGCTCTGATCAACCAGCCGGATCTTCTCCTGGCCGATGAGCCGACTGGCGCCCTGGACACGAAGAGCGGAGAGCACGTCATGACCCTGCTTGCGCAGCTGCACGAGCAAGGGCAAACGATCGTCCTCGTAACACACGACGCGAAGCTCGCCACGCGTTACGCCGCTCGGGTGATCAGCATCATTGACGGGAGCGTTGTGGACGACGCGCGCCTCGAAACCGCTGAGCGCCGACCGGCGGACGTGATCCGCGTGCGGGGTGAGGAGACGGCACGATGAGAGCGGTTTTCGTCAAGACGCTTGCCGACCTTCGCCGGCGCCGGCTTCAGGCAGCGGTGATTTTTATCACGGTGCTGCTGGCCGTCGGCACCGGGATGATGGCCCTAACGCTGCTGACGCAGTCACGCGACCCATATCAGGCCGCCTTTGCGGCCCAGAAGGGCGCACACCTCCAGGTCTATTACGACGGTGCGACTTCTCGGGAGGCGCTCGCCTCGACGCCGGCGCTCATCGGCGCATCGTCCTTCGGAGGCCCCTATCCATCGACCACGATCGAGTTTCAGCATGGCAGCCGAAAATTCTCGCTCGACACATTTGGCCGTGACAACCCTGGCGGCGATGTCGAGGTGTTGAGGATCACGAATGGACATTGGCCAACCTCCAACGACGAGATCACGCTCACACGATCCTTCGCCGAGCTCAACAACATCTCGATCGGCGACCGGCTCAAAGTGGTAAGCGTTGCGCAGCGGCCCGTCCTGACCGTGGTCGCGGAAGTGGTCGATATCGATGAAGGGAGCGCTGACCTGAGCACCCAGCATGCCTGGATGCTCAGCTCCGCCGTCCCTTCGCTGACCGCTCCGACTCCGCGTTCGGCCTTCTACAAGATGGACTACCGCTTCGCGATGGACCCAAGCACGTCACAGCTGGCGGGCTACATCGACCGGCTCAGGGCCGGCCTCCCTCCCGGAAGCATCGTGGTGTCGCTCAACTACCTGCTTATCCGAAACATCTTCAACATCACCAACCAGATCCTCACGAGCGTTCTGGTCGCCTTCAGCGTCTTCGCGCTGGGGGCCACCGCGGCGATCGTCGCCAACCTGGTGACCGGAATCGTGGTGTCGTCCTATCGAGAGATCGGGATCATGAAGGCGATCGGCTTTGCGCCCCGCGAAGTGGTGGCGGTGTTCGTTTTACAAATCGTGACTCCCGCTCTGGCGGCCTGCTTGGTAGGCATTCCGGCGGGGGCAATCGCCAGCCAGCCTCTGCTTGCGAACAGCTCTCACGCGCTTGGCTTGACATATGAACCCAGCTTCTCTGTCGGCGTAGGGCTGCTTGCTCTGGGATGCGCCCTGGTGCTGGTCGGGCTGGCAGCCACGCTGCCGGCACTGCGGGCGGGTTTGCTCAAGCCAGTCGTCGTGTTGACGAGCGCCATGGCGCCGCGCGGCGCGAGCGGGAGCTGGTTGCGCGGCCTTGCCAACCTAGTTCGGCTTCCGCAGCCGATCGTGCTCGGCGTCGGCGACGCGTTTGCTCGCCCACTGCGCAGCGCACTGACCTTGATAGCCATTCTCCTCGGCGTCGCAACGGTGACGGTCGCCATCGGCCTGCCGCGCAGCTTCCAGAAAATCAACGACAGCGAAACCTCCTCGGGCAACATGCAGGTGATCGTCACGCGAAGCGAAGGTTTTCCGGACTCGGAGGTCACGCGGATCCTGGCCGCGCAGCCGGAGACATCCCGCGTGGTGGCGCTGACCGGAACGAGCGTCGATGTCCCCGGCATCGGCGACGCGGTCAACGCAAGAGTGTTCCGCGGAGATTCGTCGCATCTGGGGTATCTGCTTGTGGCCGGGCGCTGGTTCAGCACTCCCGGCGAGGTGCTCGCCCCGAAGGCGCTGCTTCGCGACGCGCACCTGAAGGTTGGGGACGCCATCGCGGCGACCGCTAACGGCCGGCCGCTCCAGCTGCGCGTCGTCGGCGAGGTCTTTGACGTGTCCAACTTGGGCCATGAGCTGTTTATGGATTGGTCGACTTATGTTCAGGTGAGCCCTGAATCAAGTCCTGTGGTCTACTACGTCACGCTCAATCCAGGAGCAAACATCGCCGCGTACATGCGCCGAGTCGCAGCAGTGGAACCGGACTTTCTTGACGTGCAGCCGAACAACACCGGACTTATTGCGCCGGTCAAGATCATCGACTCCGTGTTGTTGATCGTCGCAGTCGTCCTTGCTTTGATCGCGGTGGGCGGAGTCTTCAACACACTGCTTCTCAACACGCGCGAGCGGGTACGGGACACCGCGACGTTGAAAGCGGTAGGAATGAGCCCGCGTCAGGTCCTGGTGATGGTGGCTTCTTCCGCGGGCCTCCTCGCCCTGATCGGCGGGCTGGTGGCGACGCCGCTCGGCGTGATGCTCAACCGCGTGCTTCTTGACGCGGTCAGCTATTCAGCCGGCAATGACACGCCTGCCGCCGCTTACTCGACGTTCAGCGCGCTCGAGCTATTGGTCGTGCTCGTGCTGGGTGTCGCCGTCGCCATCGTGGCGGCTTTGATTCCCGGCAGGTGGGCGGCCCGCACCAACGTGGTCGACGTGTTGCACGCTGAATGAAAATGGACAGGGATTGGGCACGTAGCGGCCGGTTGTTTGCCTGGGCTTACGGCGCTCTCTTGATCGTGGCCGGCGTACTGGTCACCATCGTAAGCATCGGCATCCCGCCGACCGCGCCAGATTTGGCGAAGCACTATGCCTATGTCCGGCAAATCTGGCCCGAGCTCTACATCTCGTTCCTTCTCTTCATGGCTGCATTCGTCTGCCTGATCGTGATGGCAGTGGTGCTGCGCGAATTTTTTGGACGTGGCGTCCGCAGCGAACTGCTTTACACCTCATTCCTTGCAGCGGCCCTGGTCGGAATGATTTGGATGCTCGCCCAGATCGGCTCGGCACAGGTCGTTGTTCGCGACAGTCCGGGCATGAGCACGCAGGATTTGAATGTGTTGGGCGCCTCGTCGAGTATTTGGTCCGCCGTCATCAACTGGCTGCAGCGCGGTTATCTTCTGTTCGCGAGCCTCGGCACTCTCTGGACCGGGCGCCTCGCCTTGCAGCAGCGTTCGCTCCCGACCGGCCTGGGGTGGCTTAGCATCGCCCTTGCGATCTTCTACTGGCTGGGCCTAGCCAACCTCGTGCTTTTCGACGCGGGCGTCACCTTCGCAAACGAACTCGGCTCCCCACTGGTCGCCATAGGAGCAGTGCTGGCTTTGGTGTGGTCTGGCTGGCTGGGCTGGGCCATCGGTCGGTCAGGAGGCCAATTCGCAACCTGAGTCCCCATACATAGGCTTAAGCCCGAAATTCAACTCCCCTCCCGGCGCGAGCAGCTGCTCCAACGCCATGGACATCGGGTAACCCTTTCAGCGATCAACAGCGGCGCGACTCGGCCGTACCCGTAGCCCAGGATTGCCACTACTTTCCAGCCGCCAGGTAACTTTCCATATAAGCGTTATCGAAAGTCCCGCGGAAGGGTCGGTGCGATCATTGAATTGGCGGTAGATCGGGCAGTAGACGACATTGCTGATGTAGTTATCGATGTCCGCCGAATCAGGCACGGTTAGAGTTCGACGGGTCCAGTCCTACCAACGTTTCCTACGCTGACAGGTCCAGCTTTATCCACCGATATGCGTGGCAGTCCGCGGGTGTGGCTGTCATCTTGGCTGTCTCAATTGCCAAAACTGGCGGGGATGGATGGGAATCGAACCCACCCAGGACGCCTCAACAGCGCCCCGCAGACGGTTTTGAAGACCGCGGGGAGCACCAGCTCCCATACATCCCCGGCGAGGGCTTAGGTTAGCGCGGCGGCGCGAACTTCCTGCGCAGGCGCTGGACCTCGACGCCGGCCGCGCACCCGCGGATGTGGTCGTTCACCAGACCCATCGCCTGCATGAACGAGTAGACCGTCGTCGGCCCGACGAAACCCCAACCGCGACGGCGCAAGTCCTTGCTCATCGCGGCGGCTTCTTCGCTGGAAGCAATCCTCATCAGCTCGTCGCGCTCGAGCAGGCGGCGCCGCGGCTTGGGCGCGTAACGCCAGACATAGGCGCCAAAGCTCCCGAACTCCTCGACCAGGTCTGCGTAGCGGCGGGCGTTGTTGATCGTGGCGTCGATCTTTGCCCGATTGCGGACGATGCCGGCGTCATTCATCAACCGCGCCGCGTCGCGAGCGCCAAAACGGGCGACGGCAGCGGGGTCGAAGCCGCGGAACGCGGCGCGAAAGTTGTCCCGCTTGCGCAGGATCGTGAGCCAGCTGAGCCCCGACATGAAGCCTTCGAGGATCAGCTTCTCGAACAGCCGCTGGTCGTCGGCCACGGGCCGGCCCCATTCGAGGTCGTGGTAGCGGCGGTACAGATCGTCGGAATCCGACCACCAGCACCGGGCCACACCATCGGGGCCGACGCTGACGCCGGACAAAGCGGCGATCGCCTTAGATCAGCGCTTCGAGCTTGGCCTTCAGGTCGCCCTTCATGTTCGGGCGATAGCCGACAGTCCGCTCCGCAGGTTTCCCGTCCTTGAAGATGATCACGGTCGGGATCGACATGATCCCGAGCTGCATCGGCACCGACGGGTTCTCGTCAATGTCCATCTTCATGACCTTGATCTTGTCGCCCAACTCACCGTGGATCTGCTCCACGATCGGGGCGATCATCCGGCAAGGCCCGCACCATGTCGCCCAGAAGTCGACGAGCACTGGCTTGTCGGCTTTCAGAACGGCGGTCTCGAAGTCGCTGTCGGTGACTTCCTGGATGTTTGCCACGTGCACTCCCTCTAAAAAAGACTTAATCGCCGGAATCCGACTTTGATTCCGACTTCGATTCCGACTTGGATTCGGACTTTGAGTCGGACTTGGATTCCGACTTCGTCTCGGGCTTCTTGTCAGCGCTCGGCGCGGCGCCGTTGCCCGACGACTCCTTGCCCGAACCCCTGTAGTCGGTCGTGTAGAAGCCGCTGCCCTTGAAGACAACCCCCGTCGGGTAGATGACCTTGGTCAGCTTGCCCTGGCATTTGGGACATACCTTGAGCGACTCGTCCGACATCCTTTGCTGAATCTCGAACTGGTGTCCGCAGTTGGTGCATCGGTATCCGTAAGTCGGCAATTTTGGTTCCTAGACTATAAACGTCGATCTCGTTCCAGCCGATCGAACACCATCCCCGAGGGTGGCTTCGGGTGGAAATAGGTCGCCTTCTGGGGAAGAGTCTTCCCTTCCTGAGCCAGCTTCAAAACCTCGCGGACATCCGGCGCGTCGAGGAAGAAGGCGGCGGTGCCGACGCCCTCGTCGACCCACCGCACAGCCTCTTCCGGGTCCCGGGTGTAAAGCAGGAAATCCTCGGGGTTTCGCGTCCCGAGCAGGTTGTCGATCACCTGCTCGTGGAGCTCCACCAGCGCCAGATCGCCTTCCAGGGGAAGCACCTGGTACAGGTGGTTGCGGTACGCGCCGGCCGCCACCCGGCCACGCAGCGCGGCCAGCGTCTCTTCGAGCGAGGCCTTCGGCTCGCCTCCGGTGACAGCGATACCGGCTTTCATGACGCGGTGCGTGGGCAGCACGACCAGACCCGGATCGGCGATGTCGGTCAGGAGAGCGAGCGTGAAGCGCGACGCAGCGTCCGGGCTTCCGCCCACCTCCTCGGCATACGCCAGCGCGGTTTCGTAGCGATGGTGGCCGTCGGCGATAAGGACAGGCAGCTGTTCGAGCGAGGCGTGAATCGACGCGTGGATCGCCGGATCGGAGATGACCCAGAACCGGTGAGTCGTGTCCTCGGGTCCGGCGAAGCTGACCGCCGGCGCCCTCGCCGCAACCCGCTCGAGCACCTCGGGGACGCCGCTGCCCTTGCCTTCGTACAGGAACCAGAGCGGTTCCAGGCTGACCTTCGTCGCGCGAAGCAGGGCCAGGCGGTCTTCTTTCGGGCCTTGGTGCGTCCGCTCGTGCGGCAGCACCACCTTGTCGGCATAGGGCTGCAGGCGCAGGGCGGCGACCAAGTCCCGGCGAACACGCCCATCGAAAGCCACCTCATGCACGTACATCGACCGCGGGTCCGGCTCGAGGATCCGGTCGTCGAGCCACCTCTCGAAATTCCTCGCGGCACCGTCGTAATCAGGGCCCGGCCTCGTCAGATGCACAACGTTGTACTGCGACATGGAGCGATAGTGAGCGACGTCTGAATCCGACAGAACGTCGTACGGTGGCGCCACCAGCTTGCCCGGATCGCCCGCCCGTGCCAGGTAGTACCTGACGCCCGGCAGAGCGCGGATGTCAGGCGTCGGAGTGTTGGAGCAGTTCTACATAACGCAGATCCGACATCCCCTCTACCTCTCGCAGCCGCAACAAAACATCTTGCGCGACCCGGTCGTCGACCGCCAGGATCATCATCGCGTTGCCGCGCGGCGCATCTCGGCCGACCTGCATGCTGGCGATGTTCACGTCGTGCTCGCCGAGAATGCTGCCGACCTTGCCGACGACGCCTGGACGATCTTCGTGCCGGCTGACCAGAAAACGCCCTTCCGGTATCAAGTCGACCCGAAATGAGTCGATTCGCACCGCGCGCGGCTCACCCATCAGCAGGGTGCCAGCGATCTCGTGGCCCAGCATGCGGACGGTGACCAGGCTGGCGTAGCTGCTGTGCGGGCGGCTGCGCCGCTCGACCAGACGAATCCCGCGGTTGGCAGCAATCAAGCGCGCGTTGACCGCGTTGATGCGTTCCTCGGTGAAAGGCTGGACGACGCCTTTGATCGCCGACGCGACCAGCAGGTTGACATCATGCTCGGCGAGCTCGCCCTCGAAATCGAGCTCGATCGTGCCCACGCGACCTCCGAAGAGCTGGGCATGCAGTGCGGCGAGACGCTCGGTCAGCTCGGCAAAAGGACGGAGATAAGCAAGCTCTTCGGGCGGCAACGCCGGCGCGTTGACAGCGAAGCGCGGCAGGTCCCCCGCAAGCACGGCGGCCACTTCTTCTGCAACGTCGAAGGCGACAGACACCTGCGCCTCCAGCGTCGACGCGCCGATGTGCGGCGTAGCGATGAAATTCGAAAGCTTGAGCAGCGGGTTGTCGCCCGGAGGCTCGGTCGCGAACACATCGGCCGCGGCCGCGGTCAGCCGGCCCGCCTGCAGGGCCTCGCACAAAGCCGCCTCGTCGACGATTCCGCCACGCGCGGTGTTGATGAGGCGCGCCGTCGGTTTCATCAGCGCCAGCTGCGGCCCACCGATCAGGTTGCGATTCGAATCGACGAGTGGCACGTGCACGGTAACGAAGTCGGCACGCTCGAGGAGGTCATTGAGGCTGACCAGCGCGACGTTGAAAAGCTCCGCCCGCTCCACCGAAACCACGGGGTCGTAGGCGATGACGTCCATCTCGAGGCCGTGCGCACGCTTCGCCACCTCGGAGCCCACGTTGCCGAGACCGATCACCCCGAGTGTCTTGCCGCGGATCTCGGTGCCGATGAACTTCGAGCGATTCCACTCCCCGCGCTTGACCGACGCATCTGCCTGCGGCACCCAGCGCGCAAGCGCGAACAGCAGCGCCATCGCGTGCTCGGCGGCAGCCACGATGTTGCCGCGCGGCGCGTTGACCACCAGGATGCCCTTGCGCGTGGCAGCCTGGACGTCGATGTTGTCGACGCCGACGCCGGCGCGGCCGACGACACGGAGCTTGCGACCCGCCTCGATGATCGGCGCGGTGACCCGTGTCTCGCTGCGCACGACGAGCGCGTCGAAGTCAGGAATTCTCCGGATCAGCTCCGACTCTTCGAGCTTGCTGACTACGGTGACCTCGCCCGCGCGGCGCAGTCGCTCGAGGCCGTCCTCGGCCAACGGGTCGGCGACGAGGATCTTGGCCACTGGGGTCGGGCCGCCTAGCGGGCGGCCGCGGGGACGCCCTGCACTGAGGCGGTGACGGCGGCCACGCCGCGACCGTCCGCGGGCGCGATGTCCAGCTCTTCGAGCGCCTGCTCGATCGCCCAGATGACCTGCACCACATCGCCCTCGGCGACCGCGCCGAGATGCCCGACGCGGACCATCTTCCCCGTCATCTTGCCCTGGCCGCCCGCGATCACCACCCCGTACTTGGTGTCGATCAGGGTGCGGAGAGCCGCCACGTCGAGTCCCGGCGGCGGGACCGCCGAGGTCACGGTGTGGGAGCGAAATCCTTCTTGCGCGTATAGCTGGAAGCCCAGGGCGACCAGGCCGGCCTGGGTGGCGCGTGCGAGTCGCGCGTGCCGCTCGTAGACGTTGTTGAGACCTTCCTCTTCGAGCATCCGCAGCCCTTCCTGCAGCGCATAGGCGACGGGAACGGCCGGCGTGAATGGGGTCATGCCCTTCTGTGCCCAGGTCTTGGCCTCTTTCCAATCAAAGTAGAAGCGAGGCGAGCGAGCGTTGGCCTGCTGCTCCCACGCGTGCTCGCTGACGCTGACAAGCGCCAGGCCCGGCGGCGCCATCCAGCCCTTCTGCGAACCGCTGACCGCGACGTCGATCCCCCAGGCGTCCGTTTCGATCTCGATCGAGCTGATCGAGCTGACGCCGTCCACGACGACAAGGCGCCCGGCGTCCCGGGCGACGCGCGCGAGGTCGCGAAGCGGGTTGGTCAGACCGGTCGACGTCTCGTTGTGAGTGAGAAGCACGACCTGGGCTTTCGGATGGCGCTCTAGGACGACCGCCAGGTCGTCGGGGTCGACCGGCTGGCCCCACTCGAACTCCAGTCGTACGACGTCGGCGCCGTAGGCGGCGGCCAGCGCCGCGAATCGCTCGCCGAAGTTTCCGCACAGCGCGGCGACCACTTCGTCCCCCTGCGACACGAGGTTGGCGACCGCCGACTCGAGCCCTCCGGTTCCCGAGCTAGTGAGGAGAAGCAGGTCGTTCTTGGTTTTGAATACGCGCTTGGCGCCGGCCGTGATCTCAGACAGGATGGCGGCGAACTCGGTGCCGCGGTGGTCGATCATCGGCCGGCTCATGCTGCGGACCACCCTCTCGGGAAGGGGCGTCGGTCCTGGGATTCGCAGCTGTGTGTGGAATGTCATGGGCGCGCTCCAGTAATCGGCTTTGGCGGCCTAGAAATTCTGCCTCAGTGCAGCTCGGTTGTGTATGGAAGGAGAGCGATCGCTCGCGCGCGCTCGAGGGCCGTTGTGAGTGGCCGCTGATGCTTGGCACATGTTCCGGTCACGCGCCGAGGGAGGATCTTGCCCCGGTCGCTGACAAAGCGGCGCAGCCGCGAGATCTCCTTGTAGTCGATGTAATCGATCTTCTCGACGCAGAACGCGCAGACCTTGCGGTGCTGTCGCTTCTGGCCTCGGGGCGCACTGGATGAGGACGCCTCTCTTGTCGGGGGTCGTTCAACTGCCATGGGGTACTCCTAAAACGGGATCTCGTCCGGGTCGACGTCACGCGGCGCGTCGTCCGGAGCGGGGATGCCTTCTTCTGACGCGGCAGGCTTCTGGCGCGGCACACCGTCACTCGGTCCGCTGCTGCGGCTGTCGAGAAACTGCACGTCGTTGGCGATGATCTCGGTCGTCCTGCGCTTCTGGCCGTCCTGGCCTTCCCAGGACCGCGTCTGGATGCGGCCCTCGATGAACACCAGCGCGCCCTTGCGGGTGTACTGGGCGACGATCTCGGCCAGGTTCCGTTTGCCGATGTTGTACGCAACGATGTTGTGGTAGTCGGTGAACTCCTTGCGCTCGCCCTCCGGTCCCGACGACCAGCGGTTTGTCGCGATGCTGAAATTCGTCACCGCGGTGCCGCTCGGCGTATAGCGCATCTCCGGGTCCTTGGTGAGCCGTCCGATGAGCAGGGCCTTGTTGAGATTCGACATTTACGACTCCTCCCGATGCTCCCGATCTGGCCGGCGCGATTCACCCTCCGCCTCGACTGACCCTGCGGCCACGGGCTCCAGCACGACCTCCGCCGGGGGTGGCGGGACGGGGGTCGGGACAACCTTCTCGGGTTTGCGCACGATCAGGTGACGCAGGACCTCTTCGGTGATCTTGAGGCCTGCCTCGAGCTCGGGCACGCGCTCGGGCTCGAGCTGGAAGTCCTGGAGCACGTACGAGCCTTCCTTCTGGTGCTTGACCTCGTAGGCGAGCTTGCGCTTGCCCCACAGGTTGGTGCGCTCGGGCGTGCCGCCTGACCTTTCGATGAGCGTGTTCACGCGCTTCACCGCTTCCTGGACTTTGTCATCGTCAAAGTCCGCCCGGACGATGTACAGAACTTCGTAATCCCGCAACCGGAAACCTCCTTCCTATGGGTTCAGGCCCCGGTCCAACGGTTGCCTTCGCAACCGGCCGAAGCCAGAAAGGTGAGGTCGGTATTCTACCAAGGGTCATGGCCACCCGATCCCGAGCGAAGGCTTCCGCGGGCGCACGCAAAGGCAAAGCCGGGCGCCGGGCGCCGATTCGGACAAAGTCGGGGACCGGCGTCCCGCTGCTCCCAATCGTGGTCGGGTCCATCCTCGCCGTGCTCGTGATCGCGTTGATCGGGGCCATCGTCTATTACGGAAGACCGCAACCTGGCCCGCAGCCCGTCGCCGGCGTACCGTGCGATCACCTCGAGCAATCGCAGACCCACTACCACGCTGCCTTGCAGATCGTCTACGGCGGTGCGGTGCACAACATCCCCGACAACATCGGCATCAACATGGATTCGGCCGGCAACATCTCCTGCTACTACTGGCTGCACGTGCATCCGGCGAACAAGAACGTGATTCACATCGAGTCGCCAAAAAACGACACGTTCACACTCGGCCAGTTCTTCGACGTGTGGAACTCCTGGAGCAACGCGCACGGCTTGGGTGCGCAGAAGCTCGACGCCACACACGTTTCGACGATCACCGTCCAACCGGACCAGAAAGTGATCGTCTACATCGATCTGGGCGACGCCAAAGGTGCGCAGGTTTTCACCGGCGACCCACGGACGATTCTGCTGAGGTCGCACGAGGTGATCACCATCGAGATCACGCCGCCCGAGGTGACGCCGCCGCCGGCCTTTACGTTTGAGGCCGGGCTTTAGCCCCTCCGCCGGCTTCGCCGTCACCTCCCCGTAATCGGGGAGGAGCCGCTTCGAGGAGCACCCGCGCGGCTCGGTAGTGCTCGAGCTCATCGTGGTTGTTGCCTGCCCGCGTGGCGCGATCGGCTAGACGCAGGTGCGACTCCACAGCATCGCTGTCGAAGCGAAACTCTTGGCCGCGCTCGACCGTGCGCAGGCGCTCGCGGCGGTGATGGTCGTTGTGAAGCTCGATCGTGCTCCTCTCCCTGGCGATGATGGCCGCAGCCTCGTCCTTGCGCCCGAGGGCGATCAACGCTTGCGCCTGGCAGACACGGGCGTCAGAGCCAAGCGGCCAGTCGTAGGTGTTGATCGCGGCCTTCAGGGCCAGCAAGGCCCGACGCGGGTCGCCCTGCAACATGAGGACGCGTCCCCTCTCCAGGGCAAGCTCCCGCTCGATCCCGGCCTCCTGGCCCTCGAGGAGATACTCCGCCTCGGTGCCTAGCCGTTCCGCGATGATCCGCAGCACCCGGATCGACGGCCGGGACTTGCCGAGCTCGACCTGGTTGAGAAACGCGCGGCTGAAGTCGTCCCTCACCACCTTGGCGAGGCTCAGGCCGCGGTCCTGGCGGATCCTTCGGATCCGCTGCCCCAGCGTCTCCTTTTCGTCCATCCGTCCTACCCTACCGTAAAGAGTTGGTTTACAGGTAATCCTGGGGGTTAAGGCTTCTGGTCAGGGTCGTGAAGTTCTGGAAGCCGTGCTGGGTCACCATGCCGGTGTCTTCCACCCGTACGCCGCCGAAGCCCAGCAGGTACAGCCCGGGCTCCACCGTGACGACGTCACCCTCACGCAGCTCGTCCACCACCGCATCGCGAAGCGCCGGCTCTTCGTGCACCTCCAGGCCAACGCCGTGCCCGGTGTTGTGATTCAACTTCGCGACCCCCTCCGCGCCCTCAAAGCCCTTCGTCGTGGTCGCGTAGCCGCGGTCCACCAGCACCTGACACACAGCGTGATGAGGCTCCTGCCCAGGCACGCCGGCGGCAATCGACTCGATGCCGGCGTCGAGCGCCTGCAGGACGGCTGCGTGCATGCGCTTGACATCGTCGCTGATCTCACCGACGACAACTGTGCGAGTGAGGTCGCCGTTGAGGTGGGTCTGGCGGCTCGTGGGAAAGATGTCGATGATCACAGGCGCGTTGGCCTTGATCGGACCGGTGCCGCGGTAATGCGGCAGGGCGCACTCGGGCGATCCCGCGATGATCATGTCGGGGCACGTGTAGCCCTTCTTGCCCAGCAGCAGCTGGGCCCGGGCGTAGAGCTGTTCCGAGGTCAGCGGCCCTCCGTTCGACCACAGGACTCCGTCTCTGATCTCCGCCTCGGACAGGCCGCGGACCACTTCGACCACAGCCGATTCGGCGGCGCTTTGCGCGTCTTGGATCGCCGCCGCTTCGGCCGCTGATTTGTGCCTCCGTCCTGCAACGTATAGCTCCCGGTCGACCTGGGCGTCGATCCCGCCGGCGCGCAGGTCTTCGAGGTGGACGGCGCGAAGGTTTGGTGAGACGCGCGCGTCGCTGATGCCTCGCTCGCGCAGCATCCGGGCGGCCAGTCGAGCCCACGTCTGATGGACGTAGGTGTCGCGGTCTTCGACGACAGTCGCGGCTCGCGATTGAGCGCGGGCGCGGTCGATCTCAAGCGGGCTGGCCACCAGGACGTCGTCCTTTTCGCTGAACCTGATGTAGAGCGCGTTCTCGACGCCGAATCCTGTGGCGTAGATGAAGTCGGCGTCTTCGTCGCCGCTGGGGATGAGAACGATCGGTGCTTTCCCCGACGGACGCGGCTTGGCTCGCCTGGGTAGGGTCGCGTCGACGCGGTCCGGGTCGCGCCACAGGCCGGCGGTCTCCACCGCCTGGGCCACCGCCTGGAGCAGAGCATCATCGCCACGCCCGCGGGTCCGCTGCCGCCCACGTCCTTCGAGGTTGAGCTTTTCCTGGACCTCGTAGCCGCTTGTGTAGGCGACCTCATACCCCAGATCTCGGAGGTGCGCGAGGTCGCGCCGCAAGGTCCGGTCGGAGACGCCGGCTTTTTCGGCCAGCTCGAGGGGGTTGAGCCCAGGCTCGGCGATGATCGCGGCGAGCACCCGCAGCAGCCGAGCCAGACGCTCAGCGCGGTTCACAGAGGAGACGAGGTGTAGCTGTAGGCCGGATTCACTCCGGCCGCCCCAAGCGCCGCATACCAGACGCCTCCCATGGTCGCATGTGGGAGGAGGGGGTTCCGCCGGGGAGGACGCGGTCCTCACCCGCGCCTTTAGCTAATTTCTTCCCAGGACGTGGTCGGGGTGCCCTCGAACGGGTCGGGCTCGGCCTCCTCCTGGTTGCCGACCTTCTGGTGGAAGCGGCTCGAGATCATCTGGTAGGCCATCGCCTTGGGGATGCCGAGCTTGGTGAGCGATTTCACCTCGTCCGCCATCACCTTGTCGCGCGCCGCCTCGATTGCGGCGAGCACCTCTTCGATCGAGGCCGTCTTCTTGACCATGCGAAGGGCCATTCTACCGGGTCGATTTCGACCGGGCCTTAGACTTGTCCGGTACTTACCGCGGCTGTTCCTGAGCAGCCGTTCCGGGTGGGGGTTTGGATGGCGACTGAGTATTCCGCCGACAAGATCCGCAACGTGGTCCTGCTGGGCCATTCGCACGACGGCAAGACCATGCTCGCGGAGGCCATGTTGTTCGCCTCAGGGGCGGTCGCTCGCATGGGATCCCCCGATCAGGCGACCGCGACGACTGATTTCGAGCCCGAGGAACACAAGAGGAAGATCTCGATCACACTCGGCGTCGCGTTTGCCGAGCACAACGGCCACAAGATCAACATCATCGATGCGCCTGGATTCTTCGATTTCGCGGGCCAGGTGATCAGCGGGCTCCGAGCCGCGGAGGGAGTGGTGGTGGTCGTCGGCCCGACCGCGCAGCTCGCCGTCGGGACCGAGGTCGCGTGGGAGTTCTGCAACCGATCGAGCAAGCCGCGAATCGTGGTCGTGAACAAGCTGGACAAGGAAAATTCGGACTTTTACGGCGCCGTCGCGGCGATGCGGGAGACTCTGACGCCGCGCCCGTTTCCTTTGCATCTTCCGATCGGCGCGGAGCAGGACTTTCGCGGCATCGTCGACCTGCTGCACATGAAGGCGTTCGTCACGGCTGACGACGGCAAGGGCAGCGAGGTCCCGATCCCCGACGATATGAAGCAGCGAGTCGATGAGTACCGGGGCCAGCTGATCGAGGCCGCGGCCGAGAGCGACGATTCACTGCTCGAGAAGTACCTCGACGCGGGCACGCTCAGCGAAGACGAGATCCAGCGCGGTCTGCGTCAGGGAATCCTCGAAGGCAAGGTCGCACCCGTGGTCTGTTGCTCGGCGACCAAGCTTCTCGGCGTGCGCACGCTCATGTCGACGATCGCGGAGCTCATGCCGCCGCCCGAGGCAGAGCCGGACAAACCCGTCAAGGCCTTTGTCTTCAGCACCGGTGGCGATCAGTTCGGCCGCGTCAGCTACTTCAAGGTTGTCGCGGGAACGGTCAAAGCCGACGCCCATCTGCCCAACCTCAGCCGCGGCGGCGAGGAGCGGCTTGCTCAGATCTTCTTTCCCCGCGGTAAGGAGCATGTCGCCGCCACCGAGGTGCGGGCAGGCGACATCGCGGCCGCGACCAAGCTGACCCACACGCTGACCGGAGACACCCTTGGCCTCAAGGACGGCGGGCCGGTGGCGCCGATCGATTTTCCAGGCCCGGCATACAGCCTGGCCATCACGCCTAAAGCGCGAGGCGACGAGGAGAAGATCTCGAGCGGGCTAGCCCGCCTGAGCGAGGAAGATCCGACGCTCCAGGTCGAGCGAAGCGAGGAGACGAAGCAGCTGGTGATTGCGGGACTGGGCGATGTCCACCTCGACGTGACCCTGGAGAGGTTGAAGCGCAAGTACGGCGTCGAGGCCACGACGGCGACTCCTCGAGTGCCGTATCGGGAGACGGTGCACGGCCACGCCCGTGCCGAGGGACGCCATGTCAAGCAGTCAGGCGGCCATGGGCAGTACGGCATCTGCGTGATCGAGGTCGAGCCGACGGCGCGGGGGGAGGGATTCGTCTGGGAGGACAAGATCTTTGGCGGGTCGATCCCGCAGAACTTCCGGCCCTCGGTCCAGAAAGGGATTGTCGACACGATGTCCAAGGGCGTCGTCGCGGGCTACCCGATGGTCGACGTCAAGGTAAGGCTCGTCGACGGCAAGTACCACTCGGTGGATTCGAACGATATGGCGTTTCAGATCGCGGGCTCGGTGGCCATCCGCAGGGCCGCGCTCGATGCCGGACCGGTGCTCCTCGAACCCCTGGTCGAGGCGACCATCCACGTGCCCGAGAAGAATCTCGGCGACATCATGTCGGACATCAACGGGCGCCGTGGCAAGATCCTCGGCACCGAGCCGACTGACGGCTATCAGGACGTGAAGGCGATGGTGCCGGAGTCGGAGATGCTTCGCTTCGCCCTCGACCTCCGCTCCATCACACAGGGCCGGGGAAGCTTCTCGAAGAAGTTCTCGCATTACGAGGAGATGCCGGCCCACCTAGCCAAGGGCATCATCGAAGAGTTCCAGAAGCAGCACGAAGCCGCCGCGTCAGCGCACTAGTATCGGCGCCGTGGCCGCCTCAGGCTCGTACGACGTAGTTGTGATTGGCGGTGGTATCACCGGCGCGGGAGTCACGCGCGACCTCTCGCTGCGCGGGCTTTCGGTGCTTCTCCTGGAAAAGGGCGATTGGGGCGCGGGCACCACTGGCGCGTCGAGCTGGATGATCCACGGTGGTCCGCGCTACCTCGAGTTCGACTGGGATACGACACGGCTCTCGACTCAGGACGCCGGCTACATCGTCACGATCGCCCGCAATCTCGTCTACCGCGTCGTGTTCCTCATCCCAGTCCTGCCGCACGACAAGAACAACATCGAGCGCATGGAGACCGCGATGGAGGTCTACGACCGCTTCCAGCCGCTGAAGAAGGCACACCCGCACCGACGCCTGACAGCAGCGGAAGCGCTGCAGGCAGAACCGGGCCTCACTCCCGACCTGATCGGCGCGGTGACGATGGAGGAGTGGGGCGTTGATCCCCACCGCCTGGTCTTCGCCAACGTGCAGGACGCCCTGGTGCACGGCGCCCGCGCGTTCAATCACACGCGCGTCACAGAGCTGATCCGCGATGCGGGCAAGGTCATCGGCGTTCGCTACCAGGGCCCCGACGGGACCTCCTCGGAAGCCCGTGCGCGCGTGGTCGTGAACGCCACCGGGCCCTGGTCGCCCGAGGTCGCAGCGATGGCCGGCGCCAAGGTGGAGCTTCGGCCGGCCAAGGGGATCCACATCATCTACCCGCACCGCATCTCCAACTTTTCGATCAGCGCGGAATCGATCGATGGCCGTGACCTGCTCATGGTCGCCCACGGCGGATTCACGCTCCTGGGCACGACCGACGACGACTTCTACGGCGACCTCGACTCGGTGGACGTGGTCGAAGACGAGGTCGATTACCTCATCCAGGGCATCGAGCGCGTATTTCCCTCCATCCGGGATTACCGCCCGGCGCGGACGACGACGGGGGTGCGACCGACATTGTTCAAATGGCGCCGCTACGAAGACGAGCTGTCACGGCGCTACGAGGTCATCGACCACTCGGGCGAAGGCGCCGACGGGTTCATCTCGATCGCGGGCGGAAAGCTTTCCATGTACCGGCTGATGGCGGAGGAAACGTCCGATGCCGTGTGCCGGACGCTCGGCCACCAGGCTGCATGCACGACATCAACTCAGCCGCTCCCTGGCAACGAGTCAGATCCCGAACCAGCGGCGGCGCTTGCCGCACGATGCGGTATTCCAGCACTCGCTGCAATCAAGCTGCAGACCAGGCACGGCTCGAACTCCGAGAAGGTCCTAGACGAAGGACACACGTCGCGAATCCTGTGCCGGTGCGAGCCGGTGACCGAGGCGGAGCTGATCTACGCCACAAGGCATGAGCAGGTGCGGACCCTGGCGGATGCATTCCGTCGCGTCGGCATCGCCGCGGGGCCGTGTGCGGGAGCCGCGTGCATCCTTCGTGCGGCTGAAGTCGTCGGGGCCGAGCTCGGATGGAGCGCGTCGCAGAGATTTGAAGCCGCGCGCGACTTTGTCAAAGGCGCGTGGCTCGGTCGTGCACCAGTCCTCGGACACGCGGGTTGGGCCCAGGAAGAGCTGGCGCAAGGTTCGATGCGGGGCCTTATGAGAGTCGATGGCGCGCGCTGACTCGCTGGCCAAGCTCGCGCTCGCTTACGGCGTGCATCTCGCGCGAAGACGTTTGCGCCGCCCGCGCTCGCAGCTTTCCGCTCTGGCGGCGACATATGCGAGCGACGGCATCCGTGAGCTCGAGCCATTGGAGCGCGAGCGTCACCCGCGGCTGGTGACGTGCATCAACTGCGGGTTATGCGCGCTTGCCGCGGGCCGCATCGGAAAGACTCGCCTTCCCGACCTCGCGTCCTCTTATATGCGGCTCTACGCGCGAGTTGGCGAAGCGTCCTCCGACCTGGTGGGAGAGACGCCGGACCTAGTGGCCGCTTCCGCGGTCTGCCCAGTCGGGTTGCCGCTCGATGAGGTCGCGGCTGTCGTGCGGCGACTCAACATCCGCTGAGGCCGCGGCCCGAGTCGCCAGGCGGAAGCGCCTATCCGGATCATCTCGCCCGCCTCACCCTGACCCGACCCCGCAAGCGCCGGCGGCGCCAACCCCGAAGCCTGGGAGCGCGGGCGCAGCCAGGTCGGGGCTTGCGGGTTATCCACATTATGTATACAGTCTGGGGAGATCACACTACATATAGAGCCAATGGTCAAGAGGTTATTTCGCCGACTGAGGCGCTGGACGGGGGTGGAAAGCTTCCGCACACACGCCCGCCAGATCATGGCGGAGGACTTCGGGGGGCTCGTCAGCACCTCGGTAGGGTCAGGGATCTTCGCCGCGCCGCCACGGGTCCGAGATGTCCCGCGGCCAGCGGCGCCCGCTCCAGCGATGTGCGAGATGCGATTCATGAAGCTCCACACGGAGGGCCGGTTTGACGAGATGTGGGAGATGCTCGCCGAAGACGCGCAGCGCGCATGGGGCGGCTCGCAGAACTTCGTGCGCGAGATGCCGCGACTCGATGAGTGGCTCGAGATCCTCGACATGCAGGTTGCCAGCGTGACTCTGCTCGACAGCTGGACCGATCATCTGCATCAACGCACGTACAACAACGTCGCCCGCCTCGTGATGCGGTACAGCGTTCGCCAGGAGTGGAAGGAGTGGACGTTCGACCGCCAGGTTCATCTCGTGTCTGCCTCCGATGGATGGCGCACCCTTTGCTATCCCACAAGGCAAAGAACGGCGGTTGCCCGCTGATATAGTGGGTTGCAGCCCATGCTTCAGCAGACCATCGAGGAGCAGGAGCGTTATCGGCGCTGGCACCGCCGCACCAGGCGAGCGATGACGCCCCGGCGCCTGCTGCAGGAATCAGATGAGCTGCTCTTCTGGGTCGAAGAGTGTCTTGTCCAGCAGGTCCGCATCGTGCCCGGCTGGCTGGTGCCGCGTCTCATGACGGTTCTCCGCCATGCCCATCCGCAGCTTCCGGCACGGCTTGGTCGCGAACGGCGTCCCGAGCAGGTGATGGAGATCATCTACGACGCACAGGCCGCCTTGATGGAGCAGGCGTGCAACAGTCGCGGTCCCGCGCAGGTGATTCCTCTGTTTGCGCGCTCCCGCGAGCGGATGCTGAAAGAAGCCGCGCTGTAGCGGCTTCCATGCTGCGCGTCGACCTTCATCTCCACTCCCATTTCTCGCACGACGGCAAGAGCTCGCTCCAACAGCTGATCGACCGGGCCCACGAATGCAAGCTCGACCGCATCGCGCTGACGGACCACAACACAGTGGAAGGCGCCCTTACGTTCGTGCGAATCGCACCCGCGCTTGCCATCGCGGGTGAGGAAGTCAAGACCCTCGAAGGTGAGGTCATCGGGTTGTTCATCACGAGCCGCGTCCCGCCTTTTCTCGCACCGGAGGAGGCTATGGACCTCATACATGGCATGGGCGGCCTTACATACCTGCCGCATCCGCTGGACCGGCATCGCGCGAACTTTCGTCCGGAGCGTGTGATGGATCTCGCGCAGCGAATCGACATCATCGAGACCTACAACCCCTGGTGCGACCCGGCCGCCAATCAGGCCGCCGCGCGGCTCGCGGAAGATCTCGGCAAGGTTTCCGCCACCGGGTCGGACTCGCACTCCGCAGAGGAGCTCGGGCGGTGCTGGATGGAGATGGAGGAATACTCGGGCGAGCAGGATTTCCTCGAGAAGCTCCGTTACGCGCGCCACGTCGTGACCGCGAGCAGTGGCACGGGACGGCGTGCCTGACGAGCCCGAACTACTCGTCATCGGCTCGATCGCGCTCGACAAGCGCGACGGGCCGTTCGGAAAAGTCGAGCAGGAGCTCGGCGGCTCCGCTGTCTATTTCGCGCTCGCGGCGAGCCTGCTTGTGCCGGTGAAGGTCTCCGCGCCGGTGGGTCGGGACGCGATCGAGCGCCTCGCCAAGGCGTTTGACGGACGGCGGATCGAGACCACGCATATCAATGTGCTCGACGCGCCGACGTATCGTTGGTCCGCCCACCAGGAACACGGACGCAACGTCGACCTGGGCAGCGCCGATGAGATCTATGACCAATGGGAGCCCGAGATCCCACCGGGGTTCACTGGCTGGGCGTTCGTCGGATCGATGCGCCCCGACCGGCAGGCGCAGGCGGTGAAAGCGATCCATCATTCGGCGCAACTCCTGGCGGCGGACGCGATGCTGTCCTACATCAAGGCGCAGACCGCCGAAGCGAGGGACGTTCTGCGTCGCTCGGCGTGGTTCTTCTGCAACCATGAGGAGTTCCAAGCGTTCGGCGGACGCGACCCGGAGGAATTTCGAAGGCAGTGGTGGCTCGAGGGCCTGGTCCTGAAGGCCGGCCACGACGGCGTCACGACCTACACCGCGGATGGCAAAGTTCACGTGCCCGCGCTGACGAAGTACACCGCCTTCGATACGACCGGCGCAGGCGACGCGCTGGCGGGTGGGATGCTCGCGCGCTGGCTGACCACCGGTGCCCAGCGCGCAGGGCTGCAGGATGCGATGGTGTGCGGGGTCGCATGCGCGTCGCTGACCATCGAGTCGATCGGTGTTCGCGGCATCGCCGGGGCGACGCCGCAGTTGCTGGAAGATCGGATGGACGATATATGGCAGGCGCTCAGACCCGCGTCGTGATCATCAGCGGAGACCTCGTCGAGCAAAAGGTGGACGCGATCGTCAACGCAGCGAACAACGACCTGCAGCTGGGCGGCGGTGTCGCCGGCGCGATCCGACGCGCTGCTGGACCCGCCGTCCAGGATGAGTGCGACTTGCACGGCCCGGTCCAGGTAGGCGAGGCGGCGATCACGGGCGCCGGAAAGCTACGCGTGCGTTATGTCATTCACGCGGCGAGCATGTCGCTCGGCGGACGCACCACCAGGGCGTCGCTCAAGTCATCGATGGACCACGTGTTTCGACTGGCGCATCAAAATCACATCGCCTCCATCGCAGTCCCCGCGGTCGGCACCGGCATCGCGGGATTTCCCATCGACGAATGCGCGCGGGTGATGGGCGAATGCCTGAGGTCGGCGTTAAGCGAAGGCTGGCAAGCATCCGAGGTGCGCTTTGTCCTTTTCGGAGAGGACGCGAAAGCGCCTTTTGAGGCCGCCTTCTGGCCCGCCTTTGCACAGGGTTGAGGGCTTCTAAGTCCGAATTCAGTTTGAATTGGGGTTGTATTGGGCAAATACCCGCCCCTAGAATGGGCGAGTCCGCCCCCACGACAGAATCTCGATAAGGATGGTGACTTAGTGGAAGGCTACTGCTTGAAGGACAAAAGAAAGGTTGAGATGAAAGACCCTCAGCCGATCACGATGAAGAACGGCAAGCCTGCAACAGTCGGCACATGCCCCAACTGCGGGACAAAGATTTACAAGATCGGCAAGGCCACATAGCGAAAACGTAGGAACTCGCAAGGGCCGCTCTGTTTGTGAGAGCGGTCCTTTCTTTTGATCAGGTCGCGAGCGGAGGCTCGAGAGCGGCCAGCAGAACATCGGTCGCTGAGACCGCCTCGTCGACGCCGAGCGTTTTGAAAATCTCAACATTCGTCGGGTTGTTCACGCGTGCGATCGTCTTCTTGACCCGGAAGTGGCGCTTGGCCATCTGCAGTGCGATCAGATTGTCCTCGTCGTCGGCGGTCACCGCGATGATCGCGTCGGCGCGCTCGATCCCCGTCTGCGCGAGAAACCTGACCTCGCAGCCATCACCGCGCATCACGATGCTGCCCAGCTGGGTCTCGAGCCAGTCCGCTCGGCGTGCATCCTTTTCGATCAGCGTCACTTCGTGACCACGCTCCACCAGGTCGCGCGACAAGTAGTAGCCAACCGTTCCTCCACCGACGACGATGACGTACACCGGCTAGCGGCTCTCCCGCTCCAGCAGGACCTTTTCGATGTGTCGAGCGCCGTCGATCGTCGGACAGATGGTGTGCAGACCCAGTTTCTCGTAGGCGTCGGCACGCTCGGGGTCGTAAATGCGGGCGACGACGTGCGGCACCTTGTAGACGTCCTTCGCGATCTGCGACGCCATGATGTTGCGGTTGTCGCCCTCGGTGACGGCGACGAAACCGTCAGCGCGCTCGATGCCGGCGCGACGTAGGACGTCCACGTCGGTCCCGTTGCCGACGACCTGGTCGCCCTTGAACTCGCGCGTCAAGACGCCTCGTGTCGACGCCCGCGAAAAGGCGTTCGGGTCTCGGTCGACGATGACCACGTCATGACCTGCGCGATCCATGTTGGCGGCAATCTGCGAACCAACGCGCCCACACCCGACGATGAGAAGCCTCAACGCGCGTTGATTATAGGGACGCCCAATGGATGCCCTCCGGGGCTCCGGCTGCAGGTTGCTAGGATTTGGACGCGTGCGTTTTCCATTCACGTTCATGGGGATCATGGCGCTCGCAATCGGACTCTGGGTGGTGGCGTACCTGGCCGGGCATCGGTCGCTGGATCCGGTTGCCCAGGAGTTGGCGGGCGCGACGGCGGTGGCCTGTTTTGGCTTCGCGGCGTACGTTTTGATCCGCCGTGTCAGGCGAGGCCCGCAGCACTGATGGCCGACCGAGGGCAGCACTCTCACCCGACGACATCGCACAAGGTTCTGGTGGCGGTCGGCGGTCAGGAAGTCGACGCCGAGACGGTGCGGCTCGCCTGCCGGATGACCGATCCGCAGGGGGGCCGGCTGTATGGGGTGCACATCATCGAGGTCAACCGGTCGCTACCCCTGGGCGCGGTGCTGGACGACGTCGTCGAGCGTGGGGAGAAGATCCTCGATGAGGTCGAGAAGCTCGCGGCCGCATCGCAGCTGCCGGTCGAGACTGAGCTGGTGCAGGCGCGCGACACCGGGCCTGCGCTGGTCGACGAGGCGGTGGAATGGGGCGCGGACCTGATCGTCATGGGCTTGCCTTACAAGCGGCGGTTCGGAGAGTTCAACCTCGGCAAGACAGTGCCGTACGTGCTGAAAAACGCGAACTGCCGGGTAATGCTGTTCCGGGAGCACCGGGAGCACCGGGACGAAGGATCGTAGCCGCACCCTCCCCGCCCCCTCCTGCGGGGCCCTCCCTCTCCCAGCGGCGCCCTCCCCCAGCCTGCCGAGCCTGGCATACGAACTTAGGCACCACAACGGCGGTTAACAACCCACCTTGTTAAGGTCACGCTCGTTGGCGGAAACCGACCTGCGGCGGCGTCACTACTTCGCCCGGCTGTGGTATGAGCTGGGCCGGCTCGGCGGCGAGCACGACGCCTTCATCAAGGTCATCATCGTCGAGCGCATCGCGAAAGCAATTGTCCTGGTGGCGCTCGGCATCGGTCTTTTGGTCGCAGGGCAAAAGGGCTGGCTGGACACGTGGGCCAACTACGCGGAGGATCAGCTGAACCTCAGCGTCGGCCGCAACATCATCCTCGAGCTCCTGTTGCGGGCCCTTGTGTACGTCGGAGCGTTCAACCACATCACTCTGCTGGCGTTCAGCGCGATCGTGTACGCCGCGCTTGAGGCGACGGAAGGTGTCGGACTCGCGATGCGCCGCCGCTGGGCCGAATACCTGACCGTGATCGCGACTGGGATTCTGATTCCGTACGAGGCCTATGAGGTCATCCTGCATCCGACCCTGTTCAAGGTCGGC
>VBEG01000137.1 GCA_005882115.1 Chloroflexota bacterium | reverse complement strand
TCCCCCACCGATAGCTGCGCACCGCCCTCGCCCAGCACCGTGTCGTATCCGTTCGGCAGCTTCTCGATGAACTCGTGCGCGTTTGCCGCTTTCGCGGCCTCGACGATCTCAGGCATGCTCGCTTCCAGCCGTCCGTACCGAATGTTGTCTACGATCGGACCGGAGAAAAGCTCCGGCGTCTGCAGCACGACGCTCACGTGCTCTCGCAGCGACGTCAACTTCAGGGTGCGCACGTCAATCCCGTCGACCAGCACCGCGCCCGATTGCGGGTCGTGGAATCGCT
>VBEG01000136.1:2706-2964 GCA_005882115.1 Chloroflexota bacterium | reverse complement strand
CAAAGCCGAGTACGAGGGCCGTACCGGCTGCCGTCCAAGTGTTCACAACCAGCGAGAAAAGCGTTTGTTTGACCGTCAGGTTGACTCGCGCGTCGGCCGCGGTCTCTCCCTGTGAACGAAACCGCCGGAACTCATGTCGTTCCCGGGCGAACGCGGCGATAACTCGCAACATCGCCATGGCTTCAAAGACGATCGACATCGTCTGCCACTCAAGGCCGCGAACGTACTTGAGGCGCGGAACGATGCGGGCGCTGTAGA
>VBEG01000136.1:0-2559 GCA_005882115.1 Chloroflexota bacterium | reverse complement strand
TGCGCGTGCTGGAAAAGGTCGCTGCGGAAGTCGAGCACAAGGCGCTGGTGGACCCTGGTGTTCACGTACTCATGCAACACAGACATTGCGTTGCGCACGACCACGAGTACGAGGCCCGCTAGCGCCGCGAGCAGCAAGAGTCTGTAGCGATCCTGCGGTCCGATGATTTGTGTGACCAGAGCGGGTGGAGTATGGGTCCCGAGGACGTTGTCCACCATGAAAGCCAGCGGCCATGGCTCGGCCAGCCCGATCAAGACCGCAAGTGCGCTTAACAACAGCGAGCCGACCACAAGGCCCTTGTATGGCTTCAGGTACGGGAACAGCCGCGGAATCAGACGCCAAAGCGTCCAGGCGCCGCGGGTCATTGGACCGCTCCAGGTGAACCGAAAGCTCGCCGTAGGCCCGGTCCCGTCCGCCACGCTCCCAGCGCCATGTCCGCTGCCGCAATGACGGCGAGCGCAACGGCAAGGCGCGCATCAGTCAATGCAGCCAGACCGATGAGGACTGCAAACACGGATACGGACTTCCAGCGCAGGAATCGCCGGATTCGTAGCTGGACCCAACCGGGAGGGTGAGCGCTGGTTACCAATTCGGCACCGATGAGGGCGCTCGCCATGACAAGGGCGTCGTGCGATTCCCAGCCAGTCGGCGGCACCACGCGCATGCCCGTGCGGCGCAGGCGCTGGACGATGTTCTCTGCGAGCTCGGCTCGCGGCCGCTTCTCAGGCATCAGAAACAGCCCGCGTCCCAGGCTTTGAATTGGACCCGCGATCTCGGGTACGGCGACAGCGCTCCGGCGCGCGAGGGCGCGATTCCGTGCTCGCCCCCAGGCCCTGGCCACAGGCTGGCCAAGATTCAACAGAGTAAGGTCGATCCGAAATCGAAGTCCTGAACCACGGGCTTTCGGTGGGACCTTGATTCGCGCAAAGTCGGATGCCCCGAGCGCCAACAAGTACGCCAGGCCGAGCACCGGAACCACGAGCAGAGTGCGTTCAAGAAACACAGTCGGCGTCAGCAGGATCGCAATCGCCGCCAATGGCACGCCCAACTGGTGGGCGATGTCCCGCAGCTCTCCCCCGCCTCGGTACACCGACTGATACGGAGCGGCACCGTAGAGCCCTCGATAGATGCGCTCCCTCCAGGCGCGAAACGGCGCGGCTGAATAAATCCGGCCTCGCCAGCGCGCTGAACCGACCATCGAGAAGCGATCGGGATGCCTCGCCTGCACGAGGGCCTCGCTGCGGCCGTATCCCCACTGCTGTCGCAGGTACGCCTTGACAGCGGATCGCGGGTGATGCCAGACCAGCGCCGCCGGATGGAAGGCGATCTCTAAATCTCGATCCAGTACCCGCCAGCAGAAGTCGACGTCGTCACCGGCGACCATGTAGATCGGGTCGAAACCGCCCAGCTCCTCTAGCGTCGCGCGCCGAAACGCCATGTTGCACCCGGGTATGTGCTCCGCCAGGTCGTCCGACAGAAGGACGTGAATCGGCCCGCCCGGCGCCGATGCGATCTGCTGCGCACGCATCGGGTCGCCAGGCGGACACTCGTTCGGTCCCCCGACTCCGACGACGTCGTCCTTCTCAAAACCCAGCGCCAGGTAGTACGGCCACTCCGGCGCCGGATAGGCATCGCTGTCGAGGTAGGCGACGATCTCGCCTGCCGTTGCCAGCAGGCCTTCGTTCCGCGCTGTGGCGAGCCCCGAGTGAGGTATTGACAGCAGCGTGGCTTGCGGATGACGGCGAGCGATTTCGGCCGTGAGGTCCGACGACCCGTCGTCCACGACCACCACTTACAGATTGGGGTAGTCGAGAGAGCACGTGTGCTCGAGGCACTCATCGATCGTCGTCTCGGCGTTGTGGGCACAGATGACGACGCTCATCGAGGGCCAGCGCGATTTCAGATCGCGGATGTCGCGGCCGTTCCATTCCGTTGCGACGTCCAGTGCCGGCTTGGGTGAGCGGTCGGAACGGGTAAGGCCGAAGTGCCAGCCTTCCACCGGCCGCCCGCCTACTGTCCACGAATCGGTCCATGAAAAGACGCAGCAGCCCGCGACTCCCCGCTCCATGGCCACTTCGAGCTGCCAGTCGAGGACTCGAGCCTGGCGCGCTTCACCGCGCGCGTCGCCGCCGCTATCCAATCCGATCTCACCAAGTACCAGAGGGCGTCCCGCGGCGTCGTGTTGGATCTTCGTCAGGTAGCGATGGAACGCCTGCCGCGACTCCAGGAAAACATTGAAGGTGAGGAAGTCGGAATCGTCGCCGTGGAGGTACTCAGCGGTTGGATAGTTCGCGTATGTCACCAGACGCTCCGGATCGACGTCGTGGATGAGAGCACAGAGCTCCGAAAGCAACTGACTGACCGGCTTCGTTCCGACCCATCGGATCACGTCAGCTGGAATTTCGTTGCCGACCGAGATGCCGAGGATCACCGGGTTGCCGGTAACACTCTTCGCAAAATTGAGCGCCGCATCGCGCGCTTCTCCGCGCACCGACTTGATGTCCGCGAGGCTGCGGCCGAACAGATAGCGCCAGTCGCGATAATCGATGCCGGCCAGAA
>VBEG01000140.1 GCA_005882115.1 Chloroflexota bacterium | reverse complement strand
GATCTCCCCTGCAGTAGCGAGCAAACCTTCGTTCCGCGCGGTCGCCAGGCCGGAATGAGGTATTGACAGCACCGTGGCTCTCGGATGACGGCGAGCTATTTCCGCCGTCAGGTCCGACGATCCGTCATCGACGACCAGAACCTCGAGGTTGGGGTAGTCGAGGGAGCACGTGTGCTCGAGGCACTCGTCGATCGTCGCTTCGGCGTTGTGGGCGCAGATGACCACGCTCATCGAAGGCCAGCGCGATTTCAGATCGCGGACGTTACGGCCGTTCCATTCGGTGGCCACCTCAAGCGCGGGCTTGGGTGAGCGGTCCGAACGGGTCAGGCCAAAGTGCCAGTCTTCCACCGGCCGCCCGCCTACGGTCCACGAATCGGTCCATGAGAAGACGCAGCAGCCCGCGACTCCGCGCTCCATGGCCACTTCGAGCTGCCAGTCGAGTACTTCGGCCTGGCGCGCTTCGCCACGCGCGTCGCCGCCGCTGTCCAGTCCGATTTCACCGAGTACGAGAGGCCTTCCCGCGGCGTCGTGTTGGATCTTCGTCAGGTAGCGATGGAACGCCTGCCGCGACTCCAGGAAAACATTGAAGGTGAGGAAGTCGGAATCGTCGCCATGCAGGTACTCAGCGGTTGGGTAGTTCGCGTATGTCACCAGCCGCTCCGGATCGACGTCGTGGATGAGAGCACACAGCTCCGAAAGCAGCTGACTGACCGGCTTCGTTCCGATCCATCGGATCACGTCAGCTGGAATTTCGTTGCCGACCGAGATGCCGAGGATCACCGGGTTGCCCATGATGCTCTTCGCAAAATTGAGCGCCGCATCGCGCGCTTCTCCGCGCACCGCCTTGATGTCCGCTGCACTGCTTCCGAACAGATAGCGCCAATCGCGATAATCGATACCAGCCAGAATTCGCAGGCCCAGCTCGCCAGCAACTTCCACCATGTCCGGGGGTGGTGTGGTGTATGTGCGCACGACGGTAAAGCCGGCGTGGGCGATTTCTTGGAGGTCCGCGCGCAGCTGCGTTGATTCCGGGAACAGCGCACCGTCGCCTCGGTTGGCGAATGTCCCGTACGTAACGCCACGGAACATGAAGCGCGAGCCATTTGCGCTGAACTGTTTGCCGTCGACCTGGACATGCCCCAGGACGGGTGCAGTCAACGAAAGGCGCGTCGGTTCGCGCCAGCCGCCGAATGCTTCTCTAGCCGGCGCTGTTTCTACTGCCAAATGCTTGGCCTGCCCCCTCGGATGGCCAACGCCTAGCACGAGGGCTTGGCGTCGGTTTTGTACAACTAGGCCTGTTGGGCCGCCCCTGGAATCACTTGTGACTTACTCGCTCACAAGGTGCGGCTGATTGTCGCATGTCGTGAAGCAACGCTGAAGAACTTGATTAGTTGCGAGGTTTTGCGGAACGCAATTGGAAGGAAGCAGAGCGATACGCGACTGACGCTCCGAATCTCTCTAGTGGTTGCGGTGCCGTGCAAGGCGAATTGACAACCCCAGACGCAATGGCTGCTGCGGGCTTCCCAAGACTTCGCGGCCCGATAAAATCATTTTCGGATTTGCCTTTGCCGATGGAGTAACCCTCATACAGTGCAGTCCGGCAAGGGAAAGCGTCGCGAAATGCAAGGCGGCTTGGAACCCCGAAGGTTCAACCGCTCTTTCTGCAGGGATATCAACGCTTCCGATCCACAGACGCCGGATCCCTTCACGAAAGGCGATCTCGGAGATGCCGACGAGGAGCGCACGAAAGATGCCCCTTCGGCGGTGCTCGTGGACCGTAGCGCAGTTCCAGATGTAGCCTTCGCCGGCACCAGGGCGGATCTCGAGCTGCAGCTCACCTACCCACTCAGGTCCCGTCGAAAGCCATCCGTAACCAGCGATTGCACCATCGCTGATGACGGCAAAGCAACGGCAGCCTCGCGCGAATCGTGCAGCGACGAGGTCGGCTTCGTGGCCCATCGCGGTTTCGATGAGGTGCGCGCGAGTGGCGTCGATCTCCTCGACAGCAAAAAGCGGCGGACCTGCAGGCGCCAGGTCCGCCGCCCAGAAAGTGCTTCGGATTGGTGGTCTAGAAGCGGAAGTGCAGCTGTCGGATCGCCTTGATGACCTCTTCGTCGCCGCTCGCCGAACCGCCCGGGAACCGCTGGAAGAAGGTCAGCACCGCGTCGGCGGCATTGTTGAAGTGGATCAGCGCGTCGCAGCCTTCGAAATTGCCGCTCTCCGGCTGAGCCGACCAAGCGCCGTCCTT
>VBEG01000135.1 GCA_005882115.1 Chloroflexota bacterium | reverse complement strand
GGCCTGATCAGCCGGCGCATCGAGCGCCTCAGCGAGCCCGCGCAGAGGATGCTCGTCGCGGCCGCGGTGATCGGGCGGGATTTCGACGTTGCGCTGCTCGAGGCGTTCGGCGAGTTGTCAGGTCACGAGCTGCGCGACGCCCTCGACGAAGCGACGCGTGGCCACTTCCTGGTGGCAGCGGTGGGGGCGACGTACCGCTTTGCCCACGACCTCGTGCGCCAGCGCGTGCTCGCGCAGCTGCCACTGCCGCGATTGCAGGCCTACCACCTTGCGGTGGCTGACACACTCGAGCGCGTCTACGGCAAGTCGTCTGGCGACCATGCGGCCGAGATCGGTTACCACCTCTACCAGGCAGGTACGGCAGCCGATCCCTTCCGCACCGCCGGCTTCCTGGGCCACGCGGCGGCGAACGCGCTTTCCGTCGGCGCTTTTGAAGAAGTGCTGCGCCTCATCGACTCGACGCTCCAGCTGGTCCCAGCCGACAAGACGCGCGAGCGTGCAGAAGCAATTGACCGTCGCGCGCAGGCGCTGTGGGGCCTGGGGCGGATCGAAGACGCCAAGGCGGCTTGGAAGGGCGCGATCCAGCGCTACGAGGAGCTCGACGACACCAAGTCAGCGAATGCCATGCACCGCCGGATCGCGCACCTGGAGGCTCGCGGCGAGTCGCACGAAACGAACGGCGCGGGCCCGTCGGCCGTCGCCGCGCCTGAACTGGAGCTGACTAACTCGTAATCCGGCTTGCCGGGGGCACGGGCGCGTAGCTCGAGCTGAAGGCGATCGAAGGCAACGAGCCAGTGAAGTTGACCCTATCGGCGATCAAGCCGCCCGTGCCTGCAGCCTCGAACGTGTACGGAGAGGTGATGCTGACTGATGCGGAGGGGCAGTAGATCAGGCCGATGAACGCGCTGTTGCTCATCGCGCCGAGCGTGTTGTTGCAACTGTTTGACGCGGGCTCGTAGAGGCTGACCCAGTTGTACTGGTAGCCGCTGAAAAGATATGTGTCACCGCCGTTGCCGGTTGTGAGGCATCCGCCTGCCGGAAAATTAAGCTCGACGGCGCCGGGGGTGATCGGGCCCGGGCACGTCATGTACGCGTTGGCGACCGACTTGCAGTTGTTCTCGTTCGCACGGTCGCCGGTCGCGCCCACGCCGCGAGCCGGATTCTGGTTGGGAAGGCCCGCCGTGAGCGGTGCTGTTTCGGCATCTGGCGGGTAGGCGCCGGTCGTGCCCGGGGCCGCGGCTCCGTTGGGCGCAAACGGTGAGTCGAGCTGTGAGCTCAGCATCACCGATTCATTTCCGAGCGAGCAACCGTTGCCGTTGACGTTGGGGCACGGGCTGAGGTTGGCATTGGTCATGGAGCCGACGACGGGAATGTTGGTGGCCAGGCCAAACGGGCCGTTGCATCCGTTGCTGCTGGGCGGAGCCGCGTACACGTTGAAGGAGGTGGCGCCGGGCGGGTTGCTGATCAGGATCTGGACGTCATCGAAGTGGTTGTTCAGATTCAATGAGCGGCACATCGAGGGCGCGCTCTCGCGCGTATAGCTGACGCCGTTGTACGTGTCGGTGCGCACCGAAGTGATGACGAACGACCACTGGCCGAACGGAAGGTCCCGGGGACCCGTTTGCTTGTTTACCTGGAACGCCCCATCACACTGGACGCCGCTCGACCTCCAGAACTGGTTGGTCGCCCGGACCTGGTTGTTCGATGCGTCGGGCTCGTCTGGTGGCTTTAGCTCGTTGCTGACGAAGTCGCCTGTGTTGATCGCCCCGGCCTGGAAGGTGTACACCCCGCCGGCCAGAAACCAGCAGTGGGCGCCGTTGAGAACCGGCAACGCCGAGTAGATCCCCGGCTGGACGATGACATTGCTGCTGGGAAGGCCCTGGCTGCCGCCTAGCACTGACGGCGCGGGGTAGTGGGGATCCGCGAGGTGATTGCCTGCTCGCGTCGCCCCCGCTAGATCGGGATACGAGCACGGAGCGCTCGCGCCGCTCGGGTAGCAGGAGTTCGTTACCGACCCAGAGACGGGAGATTGGCAGCGCGAGTAGATGTCTCCGCCGACTCGGAGGCTGCCTGCGGCGACTGAGATCGCGCCGTTCGAGACGACGTCGCCGATGACGTTCAGCGTGCCGCTGCCGTTGATGCTGATCGAGTTTCCACCCGTCCCGCCGCAGCCCGCACCATCCAGGGCAGCGACCGTGGGTGTGTACAGCAGGTTGTTCACGTCGCCGTGGGCGGTCGCGCCAAGCGTCGGGTTGGCGCCGTTCGTCAAGACCCGGCCGAACTGGAGCTGCAGGGTTCTGGTTGCCGTGAGCTGGAAGCGGCTCCCCTGCGGGCCCATCACCCGCGTAACATCGGTCAGCACCGTACCGTCAGAGAACGTACAGGTCACGGTCCAGGGCGAGGCCCCCGGCGTTCCGTACCCGCTGCAGGAAGGCGAGCTGTAGAGCCGAAGGTTGGTGCCGAAGATGGTGGTGGCGGCCTGCTCGGCGGCGACGTAGCTGCTGGTCTGCTGCATCTTGTCGGCCGCCGCAAGGGCGGCGGCGTCGGCGGCGGCCTGAAGGTCGCGGCGCCCGTGAGCATCAGGGCGATCAGCACGATGGCCTGCCCGCCCTGTGCTTGTGTGGATGTCCCCTCCCCGGCCCTCCCCGGCGAGCGGGGAGGGTGACTTTGGCAGACCATCTAGTACTCGGTCCGGAATACGGCGGCCGCCGTCATCACGATGTGGTTGGCCGTCGCCTGCGCGACGATCGGCGTGATCAGGACGAGGTTGAAACGGATCGTGACCTGCAACTGGTCGTTGCCCACGGCCGGATTGACCGCGCTGCAGCCGCCGCCGGCCGTGGCCGGGTACTCGCCCCCTGGCGCGTTGGGCGGTGGGGTGGTTTCGACCGAGCCGGGCGGATTCGGCTCGGTGATGTACAGCCAGGCCGAGTTGGCGGCAGGCGTGGCCGCGCTCACGGGGCCCTGCGGACATGGAGCGGTCACCGGCGCACCTTGCATCTGTCCTGTGACGGCGTTCAGGACGTCGGTGTTGGTGGGTAGCGAGTTCGACGCTCGGACCGCCACGCGCGCGCCTTCCCGGGCGGCGTGGTTGATGGTGTCGTAGTAGAAGATCGCCCGACCGAGGTCGATGACTCCGAACAGCAGGAGCAGGAGGACCGGCGAGACGAGAGCGAACTCGATCAACGCCTGCGAGCGCTGCCCCGACTGAAAACTCCTCCCGACTTGTGGGGACGTGGCCGGACGGAGGGGCCGCATCAGCTGCCCTGCACCGTCATGTGCTCGTTGGCCGCAACTTGAAACACGCCGAACTGCGATTTGACCAGAGGCGTCAGCGGCCCGTAGGTGTAGAGCACGATCACGTTGAGGTCGAGCTGGCCCTGGTTGGTGGCGGGGGACGTGAAGTCGAGGCCGGGCGTGTTGTTGTAGCAGATGTAAAGCCACGGCTGGTTCGCGGTCGCGGGATAGGAGGACGACACGAAGGGCGGGTTGTGGAATCCGTTCCCGTCGGTGACCGAGGGGCAGGTGGTGCCCGGGTTCTTGAGCACCGACGCGGGCAAATTGATCGAGGCCAGCTCGGTGTCCACCGCGGCCTTGATCTGCGCGTCGTAGAGGTACGGATGGGAGAGGTTGGGCGCATCGAAGAAGGCGCCGTGTCTGGCGCCCTCGCGAGCGGCGTTGGAAAGGGCCTCGGAGACATAGATCGAGCGGCCTATGTCGACCAGCCCGCCGACCAGGAGAAGCAGAACCACCGAGGACACCGCAAACTCGACGAGCGACTGCCCCCGCTGGTCAAAAACAGGCTTTTTGAGTATCACGTAAGGGGGCTCGGCACCGGGATATCTTGCCTATGATGGGTCGGCCTTGCGGACGTTTAGCGCAATTACTTCGCGCCGACCATTCACCATCCTGGGCGTCCTCCTGGCACTGCTCGTCATCGTGGCCTTCGTGCTCGTCGCCCTCAACGCAAGCACCGCCAACGCGACCGCCCAGCAAACCGTGGTGGTGGCGAGCAAAGAGCTGCAGCCACGCGTCCCGATCACCGCCGACTCCATCTCCATGCAGCGCATCCCCACCGGCGCCTGGGCGAACTACTTCACGAGTCAAAACCAGCTCGTGGGCATGGTGCCGCTGGTCACGATCGCGTCAGGGAAGGCCATCACCGCCAACGAGGTGGCGCGGCCCAACCAGGCCCTCGGCTCGCAGTCGGAGTACCTGGCAATTCCTACCGGCTACGTCGCACTGACCATCCCGACCAGCGAGCAGCAGGGTGTGGCCGACTACATCCAGGCCGGTGACTACATCTCGGTGATCGCGACCGTCTCCACCGCGGGCAAGGTGGCGTCCAAGACCATCTTCACCCAGCTCCATGTGATCAAGGTCGGGACGCAGACATCGACCTCCGGGGCGAGCGCGACCAGCCTCACCGTCGTCATCACCCAGTGCCAGGCGGAGATCATCACGTGGTTCCTGACCTACGCGGCGCTCAAATACTCGCTCGAGTCGTACCACGACTACTCGCCGGGCGAGCAGGCGCCGGATCCGAAGTGTCCAAACGTCGGCTCGGCTCAGGGCGTGACCCTCAAGACCATCCAGGCCGCCTACCCAGGCCTCTTCTAGGCCCTTCATGCAGCTGCCGCAGGAAACGATCGTCGCGCTGCCGATGGCCGCGGCGATCTTTGTGTTCTTTTGGGCCCTGGACCGGGTACGCAAGGAACGCAGGGTTCGGTCGACCGATGCGCAGGCCGCCCGTGCGACGCCGCGCGAGCTGGTCGACCGCCTCCTCAAGCCCGCGGCCGAAAACCTAAGCCAGCGTCGAAGGGTCGCCGGCAAGCCGACCCTGACCGAGGACCTCGCGCGCG
>VBEG01000069.1 GCA_005882115.1 Chloroflexota bacterium | reverse complement strand
TGGCTCGAAAAGATGGTGGCGATTTTCATCGGATACTCCTGGGCCGTTGTCTGACACGCTGAAAAAAGGCCAGCCGTTGCCACGTTTTCCGGTCGTCAAATAGACGCGTCCGTTCGAGGGGGCGGCATCGATCGCGTTGTTGACCAGGTTGGTGATGACTTCGCGCAGCAGGAGTGGATCTGCCTTAACCCTCACATCCTCCGGTGATTCCCGCAGAGCGAGCTCGACTTCCTTTGTTCGGGCACGTGGTCGCGCCATACCCAACCCCCGGGTGGCCAGTTCATTTAGGTCGATCGGCTGCGTCGCGTAGCTGACTCTCGGCGTGGCGCCCTGGGCGAGGCCACGAAGCACCGTCACGGCATCATTAGCCGCCGCCGTGGCTGTCTCAATGGCGTTGCGGTCGACAGGATCGAGCCGGCGCGAATCGACCTCCTTCAGGTACCCAACCGCAGTTGCGATGTGGTTTCGCAGGTTGTGCACGACGCCCTCCACGGCGCGACTGTGGAACAGGTGGCGGTCGGCATCAGAGAGCTCCGACTCCAGCACTCGACGAACTCGTCGGGTCGCGATTGTGTCGGTTAGCGCAAGCGCCAGGACGAACACAATGCTCGCGAGCAAGTAGCCCAGCAGGGAGCCGTCAAGCACATAGCTTGTTAGCAGCGACGCAAGTCCAAAGTATCCAAATGCCGCGTAGAACTGGGGGGTGAAGTTGTGCCTGACGATGCTGCCTACCGATTCTCCAGCCCGAAGCGACAGACCGATGGCAACTATGACCCAACTTGAAACGATCACGACCGCTAGTACAAGTACCCGAGATTGGAGCGTCAGTGGCGTAGTAGATCGAAGTTCCGACGCAATTAGCGCACCAACACACGCATTGGCGCTAGTCATGATTGCGTTAGCAAGGATTGGCCAATAACCTCTCCGGGCCATAGGAATCGCGATCGCGAGTCCAACCACGGCTGCGTTCGACGGATTGAGCAATATGGCGGAGGCGCCTATCGCTATTCCTGAGAGGTTGATGCGTCCACGCTCTATTCGGACGTCTGCGGTGCTCAGCAGAATCAGTACACAAACGAGATAAAGGACTTCGATCGCGTCGTCTGGCGGGGTATCGGCATGCCGCTGCTGCCAGACTGCAATAGCGACAACGGTCAATACTCCAAGGCCGACGATATACGTGTAACTGAGGACCGCCCGCAAGGAGGTCTTGTTGATAAGCTGCACCGCATCGCCAAGGTGGAGTCGGTTCACAGGAAGTACCGAGTCCTGGTAGTGGACGATAGCATCGTGCCGCGCACCGCAGCCCGTGCAATGCTGGCATCTGCATCTGCACTGCGATTCGTAGGGGAGGCGTCCTCGGGATCAGAGGCGATTGGCGCAATGGAGCGTCTAAAACCGGATCTTGTACTCATGGATGTGCACATGCCGGTGATGGACGGTCCAACGACGGTTAAAGTCGTCCTGGCCAGATTTCCCGAAACCAAGATCGTCGCCTGGACGGTATCGGACTCCAGTGATGATCTCTTGAGGATGATGCAAGCCGGCTGCGCTGGGTATGTACTCAAGGATGTTGGCCCAACCGAGCTGCAGCATGCTTTGCTTGCTGCGTTACGGAGTGAGAGTCCGGTGCCCCGCCGGATGATCCCCGAGGTGTTACGCCGGGTATCCGAATCTGTTCCCCTCTCCCAAGCTGCATCAGTGGCGCTGACCTCTCGCGAAATGCAAGTCTTACGTGGGGTCGCGAAAGGCCACACGACCAAGCGATTGGCAAAAGACCTTGGCCTGCGATCGCCTTCCATCGAAAGTCACCTGCGCAACATCTTCAAGAAGCTGGGTGCAAGCAACCGGGGCGAGGCAGTCAGTGCGGCGTTGCGTGCTGGGGTCATTTCGCTCTCCGACCTCTAAGGCTCGACCCCGCCGCGAAGAGCCCGAACCATGGATTTCCATGAGGGAGGGCCATGGCATTTGATGATGTTCAACGCCCTCTCTGATGGCCACACTGTGGCTCACACAAGTGACCTGGAAACGGAGCCGCAACGAAGGGAATCTCGGAGGATAGGAGGGAGTCGATTATGGTCCGCATGTTCAAGCGACTGCTGCGAGGCGGTGGCAGACAGCGGTTAACGGGCGTCTGGATCATCTAGTTCAGAACCGATCCCGGCACGCTTAGGGGCGACATGCCTTAACGGTAGTTGGGGGTGAAAAGTCCGGTCTAGAATTCCAAGGTCTTGACGCCTTTCAAATCGCTCTCCCGGCCAGCTCAGACGTACGCAGTCGGCGTTATCGCTTTTGGCCTGGCCATGTTCGCCTTGGGCTGGATCCTCGATCCGGTGCACCCAGACAGCGCCCTAAAGTTGCTGTATCTGGGTGTCGGGACGCAGATAGCAGCTCTGCGTCCCATCCCTTGGAGAAGCGGTCACCAATCGGTGATCGACCCACTGCTGATCGCTACGGGCTTGCTGCTTCCGGGCGGAGGCGTAGCGACAATCGCCTGGCTAGCAGTCTTCGACGGCAGAGTGCCTGGCCGCACCATCACTTGGTGGGCGTTTCTTTTCAACCGAGCGATGCTCGCGACTGCTTATGTCTTTCCTTCGCTTGCTGTTCAGTCGATCCACCTCCAAGGTCGTTGGGAGTTGCCTCTGCGCACCTTGGTTTTCGTTGTTAGCGCCGTTAGCCTGAACTACATCCTCACGGCACTAGTGATGTCGTACGTCAACCGAACGTCATTGTTATCGACCCTATTCGACAACGTTGGAGTCACCACGCTGATAGGCACCGCCGCGCTGAGTTTCTCTGGCGGAATCATATGGTTGCTTCTTCAGAGCGACGTCGGCTACATCATGGCGCCAGGTCTGTTTGGCTTTGTTCTCGCTGTCCGAGGCAACGTCGCAGATGCGCAACGTCAAACTTTGTTGAAGGATCAGACGCTTGAACTGGCGGCTCAAGCACTCGATGCACGTGACAGATACACAGAGTCACACTCGATTCGAGTTGCCGACATTGCCGGCCGTCTCGGCGAGCAACTGGAGTTGGGCGATCGTGAAGTTGACTTAATACGAACAGCTGGGTCCCTGCACGACCTGGGGAAGATAGGGGTCCGAGACGACATACTCAACAAACCTGGCCCCCTCAGCGAGGAGGAATGGGAGATCATGCGCCGGCATCCTGATATTGGAGCCGATATGATCGCGCAGCATTCGGCA
Source organism: Chloroflexota bacterium (assembly GCA_005882115.1). GTDB lineage: Bacteria > Chloroflexota > Dormibacteria > Dormibacterales > Dormibacteraceae > 40CM-4-65-16. The sequence continues at coordinate 6,030 of VBEG01000069.1, read as the reverse complement.
CTTGCCGAAGTAGCTCCATTGGTACGGCACCACCACGAGCGTTGGGATGGGTCTGGATATCCCGCGGGATTAAAGGGAAATGTCATTCCGTTTGGCGCTCGAATTCTTTCGGTGGCAGATTCTTTTGACACAATCACCGGCGCTCGCTTGTACAGGAAAACGGCAATGACGCCAATCGAGGGCGTTGAGGACATCAGCAGGCGCGCAAGCCATTGGTACGATCCGAACGTCGTTGACGCACTTCGGGAAATTCACGGGCTGAAACCGCTCGAAGTGGCAGACCGTCCGGATGTTCCGCGGCGAATCACGACACTTCGAGTACTTCGGTCGAACTCAGGTTTCGCCAGCTTGATTGCAGCGATCGGCATTTCGTCTCTCGGCGACCCTTTAACCCAAGTAGCGACGCTGGTGTCCATCTACGCAGCGACGAGGGATCCGCGCTACGTCGCACTCGCGTTCATCGTTCAGGCGGTCGGCACGATCGCCATGACGAGCGTGCTCGGAGGCTTGACCGACCGTCTTCCTCGCCGAGGTTTGGTAATCGGCTTAGAGCTCCTGCGCGCAGGTGTCCTTCTCGCCACGCCGATACTTATCGGAGACAGGTCGCGATGGGGCTTGCTCATACCGATCCTTTTCTTCTTGTCCTGCGTCAATGCAATAGTGCAGCCGGCAAGACAAGCCGCGGTACCGAGCCTAGTACCGGCGGGCCAAGTCGGAAAAGCGAATGCTGTCGTGGCCGCTGTAACGATGTTAAGCAGTGCGGTTGGCTTCGGGGTAGCCGGTGCGATCCTTGGTCTGTTTCCGCGTGCGACCAGCATCTTGTTCGTTGCCGACGCGGCCACCTTCGCGCTTGCGGCGGCGATTTTCGTAGGCATTCCATCGCTGGGCGGCGGTTCCACCGCAGCTCCTATCTCCGGCGCGCTTCGACGGTCGTGGGATACGGTAGCCGCCCGTCCGCACCTAGTCATTGGAACGCTTGCGGCGTTCTTGATTCCGATCAGTTATCCAGCGTTGCTATCGCTGGCTTACCAGCTGTCACAGCAGTCGCGCGTTCCATTGATGGGGGGCCAGTTTTACTCACTACTAGAGCTTGTGTCGTCGGTTGGAATCTTTATCGGATCCCTTCTTATCAGTCGCTTGACATCAATTGGAACCATGAGGATCGTTGGGGCCGGCTTGTTGTTGACTGGCGTCTTTTCATTTGTTGTCTCCCTCAATCCTGACGTTGCCCTTATCGCCGTTGCCCTGTTCATAGCGTCGGCAGGAAACCCCATCTATGCCGTTGCCAATCAGACTGCCTTGATTGAGGCCGCCCATCCAGCCTCGAGAGGGTCGATCATGGCAAGCCGTTTTGGCCTCGTGCAGACTGCAAGCGTTATCGGCGTAGGTGTCGGTGGGGTGATAACGAACCAGTTTGGCCCGACTGCGGCTTATGGACTGCTCGGCGTTGGCCTTGTAATCCTCGCAATGTATGCGATTGCTGCAGGGCGGAGCTCGATCAATCCGCTTCATGGTGCTGCGTATGAAGCGAGGACCCTCGCGAAGGGTGGGACCGCTTCGGAGCAACTTGACGACGGCGCCATGCATGGCGGAGTTAATGGCCAAACGGATGGTGAAACCAAGACGGCGGAGCCCGGCCTTCACCAGGCCAAGACCTAATCCGGGCCCGGGTTCGGCTCGTCATACTGCGGGTGATTGCATAACGTGCGTTCCACACCGCAACCGGGCGCGCCCCACGAGAGTGAACTCGAGAGTCCAACCCCGATCAGCGGGGTGGTGACGACCTCGACATGGGTTCTCGATCCGAAGCGGCGCCGTCGCTACCTGCAGATCGCGTTCGGCGTGGGGGCTCTGGTCGTGTCCATCGTGGTCCTCTTCCTGCTTCGCGACTTTCTGGGCGCGTTCGTCCTGGGCTCGGCGATCGCCTTTTTGATCCAGCCGGCCGTCATCCGTCTCCACGCCGCCGGAGTGCCTCGCGTGCTGGCCATCGTGATCGTTTTCGTAGGCATCATCGTCGTGCTGGCGGGGTTGATCCTCCTGATCGTGCCGCTCGGAGTCGCCGAGATCGGCCAGCTCCAGCTGCAGGCTCCAAGCCTCGCCGCTGCGGCCCAAGACAAGCTGAACAATCTGCAGCCCGTCCGCGTCTTCGGCATCGATGTCGACCTCAAAGGCGTGACCGAGACGATCAACTCGCACCTCCGCGAATACCTGCTCGGACAGTTCGGCAACGCGGTCACCCTCGGGGTCACCGCGCTCACGACCGCGCTGCAGATCATCCTGATGTTCATCGTCGCGTTCCTTCTGTCGCTGGAGGCACCTTTGGTGCGCCGCGACCTCCGGCGCATCGTGCCGAGCGACTACCGCAGCGACTTCGACCAGATCTGGCGCCGGGTCCGCAGGATGCTTTACGCCTACGTTCGAGGACAGCTCATCATCGCCGGGCTTATCGGGATCTTCTCGGGCCTGGCCTGCGCGGTCTTCGGCCTTCCTGACCCCGTAGCCCTGGGCCTCATCGCCGGCATCACGGCGCTGATCCCATACCTCGGGCCGTTTATTGGTGCGGTGCCGGCGGTCCTTGTCGGCCTATCCCAGAGCCCAGCGCAGGCACTGGTGATCCTGATCGCGTACATCGTGATCTCGAACTTCTTCTTGAACGTCATCTTTCCCAAGGTCATGGGAGACGCGGTGCGCTTGCCGCCGATCCTGGTCATCGTCGCCCTGCTCGCGGGCTTCAGCTGGGGTGGCATCCTCGGCATGTTCGTGGCCGTGCCGGTGGCGGCGACGCTGCGCATCCTCTTCGACCACATCTACCCGCGCCTCTACGAGAGGCCGGCTTGAAGGTCGCGATCCTCTCGGACATTCACGCCAACTGGCACGCCCTGGAAGCCATTTTGCGCGACTGCCCTCCGGTCGACGAGACGCTGTGCCTCGGCGATGTCGTGGGCTACGGTGGCGATCCGAAGCGATGTCTGGACGAAGTCACCAAGCATCAGTGGCTGACCCTGGTCGGCAACCACGATCGGGCCTGCACCGACCCTGAAATTCTCGAATGGTTCAACGACGACGCCGCGGCCGTGGTTCGCTGGACAATTGAAGTGATTGGAGCGGAGCGGCTGGAGTGGTTGCGGGGACTGCCGGACAGCCATTTTGAACACGACGTCCTGCTCGTCCATGCGAGTCCGCGCGACCACATCTACGAATACGTTCTCGACACAGCCGTGGCGCAGGCCAACCTCGAGCTGCTCGACGGTGGCGTGTGCTTTCACGGTCACACACACGTCCCCGGCATATTCGGCATGGCGAGTGGAACCGTGACGCATGAATACCGCGTCGATACGTTCTCTCTCGCCGGTCCGGCGCTCGTGAATCCGGGCAGTGTCGGCCAGCCCCGGGACGGCCTACCCACGGCGAGCTACGGGATCTGGGACGTCGAGGCCAAGACATTTGAATTTCGCCGCGTGCGTTACGACATCAAAGGCGCGCAGCGGGCGATCAGGAAAGCCAGGCTCCCCGAGCGTTTCGCCCTTCGCCTCGAAAGCGGTCGATGAATCGCCGTCTGGCGATGCGCCTGGTCCGGTTGGGCTATGCGGGGGCGACCGGGGCAGGAGTCGGCTCGCTTGTCTTCTGGACGGCGTACTGGTTCTCGTTTGTTCGCGGCAACCTGCGAGGTCCTGACTTCTTCAACTTCTACGCCGCTGCGAAGCTCTACGTCTCGAACGGTGGCTCCGCCGTCTATGACATCGCGATGCAGCGGCAAGTTGAGCTGCAGATCACTGGAGCGGACCCCTCGAGATTTGTCGTTCTTCCCTACTTTCACCCGCCCTACTACACCTTGCTGATCGCACCCCTCGCGCTGCTCGACTACCGCAACGCCTACTACGTGATGGCGGCGCTCAACGTCGTGCTAGCGGGCGCACTGATCTTCTTGCTGGTCCGCAGCAGTCTCAGTGTGCGCGGGCGAGGGTGGCTCGTCGCCGCGGCGATGATCGGTGGTTTCTTCCCGCTCTTCGTCACGGTTCTTCAGGGTCAGTCGGACCTCGTCGTCCTGGTTCCGCTCGCCGCCGCCTACGCCGCTTGGGCGAAGGGTCGCTACGGCGCGGCGGGCGCTTTCAGCGCGCTCGCGCTCGCCAAACCTCAGCTGCTGCTGCTCATACCGATCCTTTTCATCGCCCGCCGCTCGTGGCGAGCACTGGCCGCGTTTGCCGGCACGCTTGCCGGATTGGGCGTCGTTTCGGTGATCGGGTTTGGGGTCGGTCCCGTCATCGGCTACCTGGGATCGGTGGGCGCGTGGGCCATCACCGGACGTCTACCTAATAGCGACCAGTTCGTTTACACCGACCCCGCGGTCTATTCGCTGCGCAACATCCTCGAAGCGGTTCCCGGCGGTGGCAAAGTTGTGGCGTTCGTCATTCTCATCTTGCTGCTGGTCCTGGTGGCTCTCTCGCTCAGCTGGCGTCCCGACAAACCCAGGCTTGACTTCGCACTGGCAATCGCGGCATCGCTGGTTCTGAGCCCGCATCAAAACGTTCACGACCTTGCACTCCTCGTCATCCCGGGCTTCGCGCTGGCCGACCTGGCCCTTGCGGGAATGCTTCGCTGGCCGCACGTCGCGGTCGCCGTTCTCTTCTTCGCGTACGCCGCGATCGACCTGACGCTGGCCATCAATTTCTGGTCAGCCGCGCTCGGTGCCCTCGCTGTCGCCGGTTATCTAACGATCGAGCGTATGGCGGTACGCCCGGATCCGATCCCGCTCGGCGAATTGCAGTGGAGCGGGCCACGTCCGCGGCGCGTGATCGTGCTTCCCGCCTATCGCGCGGCCAAGACGTTGGTCGAGGTCGTGGGAGAAATTCCGCAGGGCCACGCGGACCGCATCCTCCTCGTCGACGACGCCAGCGCTGACGCCACGGTTAGCGTCGCCACCGCCTTGAGGCTCGACGTGATTCGCCACCAGCGCAACCTCGGATACGGCGGCAACCAGAAGACCTGCTACCGCCAGGCGCTCGCGATGGGCGCTGACGTCGTCGTCATGCTCCATCCCGACGGGCAGTACGACCCTGCGATCATCCCCAACCTCTGCGGCGTGATCGAGGACGGGGACGCCGACATCGTGCTGGGTTCACGCTGGCTCGGACTCGATCCGGCGAAGGCGGGCATGCCGTGGTGGAAGCGGTTGGGGAACCGATTCCTCACCGCGTCGGAAAACCGCGTGCTCGGACTTCGACTATCCGAGTACCACACCGGCTATCGCGCGTACTCGAGGCGATTCCTGGAAGCAATTCCGTTTCTCGAGAACAGCAATGACTTTGTGTTCGACACCCAGGTGCTGATTCAGGCGGCGACTTTCGGTTTCAAGATTGGTGAGGTGCCTGCGATCGGTCGCTACCACGAGGATGCGAGCTCGGTGAGCTTCAAGACATCGACGGTTTACGGGTTGAAGACGCTAGGCGCGCTCCTGCGCTACGTCCTCCACCGAACCGGGTTCCGTTGCCGTTGGCTCACTCCGACGTCAGATGCCGACAAACAGGCGCTTGCGATAAGCCAGGTAGCCCACCACAGCCAGGTTTAGAAGCAAGGCGCCGACCTTGAACAGGGTCGGATGCAGGATGACCTCATAGGCCTCGTACGGAATCAGAATCCCAGTCGCGATCACGGTCAGGTATTCGGCCCAGCGGCGGCGCATCGCGAGCCCGACACCTTCCGTCGCCTCAAGCGCGGCGTACACGATCGCGCTGAACGCCAGTAGAGTGATGTGGTTGAACGCTCCGACGTACACAAGGGCGCGCAACAGGAGCTCGAGGATGATGTTGCGGCCGACGCTGAGGTTCAGCTGATCCTCCGCGTAGTTGGCCCACGTGTCGAGCCAGCCCTTTTTCCCTGCGACCAAAAGACCGATGCCGAGCGCCACCAGGACAATTGCTTTCGCGATGCGCTCGACGATGATGACCTTGATGAAGGCGTCGTGCTCGCCGCCGAGCCGGCCCAGCTCGTACCACAGCCGGGCGAAGTAGTGACGCCGCCCCCGGTCGGTTT
>VBEG01000054.1 GCA_005882115.1 Chloroflexota bacterium | reverse complement strand
GCACCACCGGTCTGTCAGGCTCCGATGTCGACAAGCTGGAGACGGCGTGCAAGGCGAAGGGTGTGGGCGGGATCGTGGCGCCCAACTTCGCGATCGGGGCGGTCTTGATGATGCACCTCGCCGAGCTCGCCGCCCCGCACTTCGACGCCGTCGAGGTGATCGAGCTGCATCACGCCGGCAAGCTGGACGCGCCGTCTGGCACTGCCCTGTCGACCGCCCGCCGCCTCGCCGCCCGCCGCAAGGACAAGCCATTCGCCCATCGCAAGGCGGAGAAGGAGACCCTCCCCGGTACGCGAGGCGGGGAAGAGGGCGGAGTCGCCGTGCACAGCGTGCGGCTTCCGGGGTTCGTGGCGGACCAGGAGGTCATCTTCGGGCTGCCCGGCCAGACGCTGACCATCTCGCATCGGACGACGAGCCGTGAAGCGTATGTCCCGGGCGTGTTGCTGGCGATCCGCAGGGTGACCGCGGAGCCCCGGTTTTATCGCGCCCTGGACGAGCTGCTCGGTTTAGGCCTTGGGTAAGGTCCAGGTTTGGGCCTCCCAGTTGTGGTCGAACGACTTTCCTCCTGTATGCGCGATGACGGGACGCCCAGCGGAGACGTGGAAAAAATTCAAGTTCGCCACCCCGCCCGATTGGGTGTACGCCCTGCTCGTTCTGGTCTGCCTCGGTGGGATTGGAATCCTCGCCTTCGCGATCGTCACAGCCGTTGTGTCGCAACGGGCCAGTGGTTACCTGCCCCTGACACGCTCCAGCAGCCGGACCGCGGCGCTCGCATTCTGGATTCCCGTCGGACTGCTGATCGCATGCCCAGTTGCCTGGGCCATCGCTGCGATTTTCGGGTTCTCTTCCGGTGATTCCTCGGCAGCAACGATCACCGGCGTGTTCTTTTGGCTTGGCCTTCTGTTCTTGGCCGTCGGCCTGCTCGGTCGTCTGCTTGTGACGCCCCTGGTTTCTCCGCGAGCGAAGGTTTGGCCGATCGCTCCTGGGCAGACCGACCGCATCGTCGAGCTTCGCAATGTGCATCCGGCGTTCGTGGTCGCCGTGCAGCGGCAACAGCAGGCTCGCGCGGCGCAATACACGCCCGCGCCGCCATCGCCAATTCTGCCTGGATCGAAGTAAACTTTGGCCGTGCCCACCTCCAAGCGATTAAACGTTGCTGTCGTCGGCGCGACCGGGATGGTCGGAAACGAGATGCTGCGCGTCCTCGCGCAGCGGCAGTTTCCGAGCGAACGCGTCATCGCCCTCGCGTCCGAGCGGTCGAAGGGTTTGACCGTGCCATACAACGGCAGTTCGCTGAAGGTCGAGGAGCTCAGCGAGGCGGCATTCAAGGGCATCGACGTCGCGCTGTTCGCGGCGAGCGGCGACATCGCCTTGATGTACGGCCCAGTGGCGGCGGAGTCCGGCGCCCTGGTGATCGACAACAGCTCGGCGTGGCGCATGAAGGAAAACGTGCCGCTGGTCGTGCCCGAGGTGAATGGGGACGACATCAGCGACAACGAGGGCATCATCGCCAACCCGAACTGCTGCGCGATCCCGCTGACGGTCGCCCTGAACCCGTTGAAGAAAATGGCCGGTCTCGAGCGCGTCCTGGTGTCCACCTACCAATCGGCGTCCGGTGCCGGCCGAGCGTTGGTGGACGAGCTGGAGGAGCAGACGAAGGCAATCGCCGACGGCAAGGAACCGCCGGTCGCAGCGTATCCATACCAGCTCGCGTACAACGTCGTCCCTGGCGGATGGCGTCTCGAGGCGGACGGCTACAACGAGGAAGAGGTCAAGATCGTCAACGAGACGCGCAAGATCCTTCACGATCCCGAGCTGCGCATCACGGCGACGTGCGTGCGTGTGCCTGTGCCGATCGGCCACGGAGAATCGGTTTTTCTCGAGACGACTGAGAAGATCACGGCCGACGATGCGCGAACGCTGCTCGGCAATGCCCCGGGCATCGTGGTGCAAGACGATCCGCACGCCAGGCTATACCCGACGCCGCATGACGTCGCGGGCAAAGACGAGGTGTACATCGGAAGAATTCGCGAGGACGCCTCGACGCGGCACGGCCTGCTCCTGTGGATCGTGTCCGACAACCTGCGCAAGGGCGCGGCGCTGAACGCCGTCCAGATCGCCGAGCAAGCCATTCAACTTGGAGCACTAGGAGCGGTTAAGACATGAGCAAAGACATAGGACGGTTGCTGACCGCGATGGTCACGCCCTTCAAGGCTGATGGGTCTGTCGACTACAAGGCCGCGGGAGAGTTGGCCGCGATGCTTGTGGCCGACGGCTCGGACGGCGTCGTCGTTTCCGGCACCACCGGAGAATCGCCGAGCCTCACCGATGCCGAGAAGATCGAGCTCGTGAGCACCGTCAAAGAAGCGATTCCCGGCAAAAATGTCGTCGCGGGCACGGGCAGCAACGATACCCATCACTCGGTCGAGCTCTCCAAGCTCGCGATGAAGGCCGGCGCTGACGCTTTGCTCGCGGTCGTGCCCTACTACAACAAGCCGCCCCAGGAAGGCATGTACCAGCACTTCAAGGCGATCTCGGAGGTCGGCCCGACGATCATGTACAACATCCAGGGCCGCACGTCGATCAACATGACCGCCGCGACCACCCTGCGATGCGCGGAGCTTCCGGGCATCATCGGTGTCAAAGAAGCCAGCGGCGACCTGGACCAGATCGGCCTTGTCTGCGCGGGCAAGCCCGACGGTTTCTTGGTCTGGAGCGGCGATGACAGCTGGACGCTGCCGGTGCTCGCGGTCGGCGGTTACGGCGTGATCTGCGTGGTATCGCACATCGCAGGACGATCCATGGCGAAGTTGATCGCCGCCCACAGCAGAGGCGACAACGAAGTCGCACAGGACATCCACCACGGGCTGCTCCCCGTGATCAAGGCGCTGATGACCACCGCCGCGAACCCGGTGCCGATCAAGTCGGTGCTGAACGAGATGGGATTCCGTGCGGGACCCTTCCGGCTGCCGCTGGTGCCGCTCACCGACGAACAGCAACGTTCCGTGATGAAAACGATCCGCGACGCTGGCGAGTACATCACGTTCGCCAAGCCCGGAGTGAAAGTCGCTTAGCGCCCCCTCGTCCCTGCTCCGGCTCCACGAAACCATCCGTTCGTGCAAGAACTGCGGGTTGCACGCGACGCGCACCCAGGCGGTGCCTGGGGTTGGGCCGTGTCCGGCAGACGTCATGATCGTCGGCGAGGCGCCGGGCTTCAATGAGGATCGCCAGGGCGAACCCTTCGTGGGTGCCGCCGGCAAGCTGCTCGACACGCTGCTCGCTCGCATCTCGCTCAGCCGGGCCGACGTCTACATCACAAATGTTCTGAAGTGCCGTCCGCCCATGAACCGCGACCCCATGCCGAACGAGGTCGAGTCGTGCTCGCCCTACCTGAAAGAGCAGCTGGCCCTGGTCAAGCCGAAAGTCGTGCTCATCCTCGGCCGTCACGCGCTGGAGCGTTTGATGCCCGGGCAGGGATCGATCTCGCGGATCCACGGTAGCCTCATCAAGCGCGGTGAGCTGGCGTACGTTCCGCTGTACCATCCCGCTGCGGCCCTCCACAACGGATCTCTGGTCGCCGATCTCGAGCACGATTTCGATCAGCTGCGCAGGTATCTCGACCAGCTGCTCGCCCCTCCGCCACCTCCTGTTCCAGTCCCTGTTCCCAAGCAGGAGTCCGAACAGCTGCGTCTGTTGTGAGAATCCCCTCGAGCTCAGAGCCTTCGGCGTGAGTTCGCGGGGGCCCCTATGAACTCCCCTCGACTCCGGTATCTCCCTCTCGGTGGCCTGGGCGAGGTCGGCATCAACATGTGGGCGCTGGAGTGGGAGAACAAGGTCCTCGTCGTCGACGCCGGGCTGATGTTCCCGCAGGAGGACATGCTCGGCATCGACCTCGTGCTGCCGGACATCTCGTACCTGTTGCAACGGGATCGCGAGGTCCTCGGCATCTTCCTGACACACGGGCACGAGGACCACATCGGCGGACTGCCATTTGCTTTGAGGAAGCTCAACGTGCCGGTCTATGGGACGCGTCTCACGCTCGGACTCGTCAAGCCGAAGCTCAGGGAGCACCGGATCTTGCGCGATTCCGATCTCCGCGAGGTGCGGGTGGGGGATTCGGTGCAGCTGGGCCCGTTTCGGGTCGAGACCATCGCCGTCTGCCACTCGATCCCTGACGCAGTCGCGCTCTCGATCGAAACGCCGGTCGGCCGCGTCGTCTACACGAGCGACTTCAAGCTCGACCCGGCGCCCCCGGACGGCCTTCCCACCAACATGGAGCGGTTTCGGAAGCTCGGCGACGCGGGCGTTTTGCTTCTCCTGAGTGACTCCACCAACTCTGAGCGCAACGGCCACTCAGGCTCCGAGCGTGACCTCCACGACGCGTTCGAGCGCATCTTCAGCGAAGCGCCTGGCCGCATAGTGGTCGCGAACTTCGCGTCGAACATCCACCGCATGCAGCACCTGGTCCGCATGGCTGCGCAGTTCGAACGGCGCATCGCGATCGTGGGGCGCAGCCTGCAGCAGAACTTCAAGACCGCGCGGGAGCTCGGCTTCCTAAGCGTGCCGGATGGGATAGTCATCCCGCTTGCCGACGTCGACCGGATCGCGCCGGCCAAGCTGCTGCTGCTCACCGCCGGCAGCCAGGGTGAGCCGATGTCGGCGTTGACCCGATTCGCGGCGCAGCGGCATCCGTTTCTGAACGTGCGCAAGGACGATTGGGTGGTGATCTCGGCGCGACCAATCCCGGGCAACGAGCGCATGGTCCACCAGACCGTGAACAACCTCTATCGCCACGGCGCTCGCGTCTTTTACTCGGAGGTTGGCAACGTGCATGTCACCGGCCACGCCCAGCGCGATGAGCTCCGTGAGATGCTCGACGCCGTCCGGCCGCGTTTCTTCGTTCCGGTCCACGGCGAATATCGGCAGCTGTTACTTCACTCCGAGCTGGCGCGCGAGGCCGGACTGGATCAGTCGCACATCGCGGTCGTCGAGGATGGCGAGTCCGTGGAGCTGGACGCGGAAACCATGGAGCGGGGAGAAAAGATCGGCACCGGACTCGTGTACGTAGACGGGCTCGGGGTCGGTGACGTGGAGCAGATCGTGCTGCGGGACCGCAGGCATCTGGCCGAAGACGGCATCCTGGTCGTCACGCTCACGCTCGATCGTGACACCGGCGCGGTGCGGGCGGGGCCCGAGCTCGTGTCTCGCGGCGTGATCGAGCCCGAGCTCTCGGTGCGGCTGATGGCGGACGCGCGCGAGGCAGCTCTCGACAGCATCAGTCGCTTCGCCGACTCGCGGCCCGAGGTCAGCCTGCTTCAGGAGGCGATTCACGACGCCGTCTCGCAGACGGTCTACAAGCAGACCCGGCGGCGCCCTATGGTGATTCCGGTTGTGACGGAGATTTGAAGCTTCCACCGTTGGCGCTGGTTGCGCCGAGCCTGTGCCCGCGCTGCGACCAACCGGCCATGTTGCTCAACCATTCGTCGGAGGAAGAGCGCTGCGCCCATTGCGGGTTGCAGCTGCACCAGTGCGCGCGTTGCCGTGGCGTCGCTGGCCCGTTCGATCGCTTCTGCGGGTTTTGCGGATACGAGATGGTGCAGGGGGAGAGGCGCCCGCTGTGGTGGCGGCTGTGGTTCCTGGCCGCGCTTCTGCCTGTTGCGCTCGGCCTCGCGTACGGAATCGCGCAAGCCCAGGTGCACCACTAGGCACTAACCGCGCTGGGAGCGCGGTGCGGTGGTCGAGAATGGTCGTCCCGTGAACGCACATGCAGCTCGGCGCCCACCCCTCTGGCTCGCCGCAGCCGCCGTCGCCTCGGCCTGGGCAGCTCTGTTCTCCATCGTGCGTTGGATCCTTCTTTTCGCGGTCTCTCCGGCGCACGACGACGTCCGCCTGTACTACGTGGCCGCCGAGGCAGGCCTTCGGTACGGCTGGTCGACGATTTACGACCAGACCGTGCTTCGCTCGGTGTCGAGCTCATTTCCGGAAGCCACACGAGCGATCAATGAGAAGACCTTCGCGAGCACTCCGCTCATGGCCTGGCTTTTCGCGCCGCTCACCCAATTTTCGGAACCGGTGGCGTATGTGCTCTGGGTGGCGCTGTCGGTAGCAGCGCTCGCCTTCGCCTGGCACATCACGGTCCCCTACAAGGGCCTGGCCAAGCTCACCCTGTTGCTGCTGGCGATCGGGTTGGGACCCGTTCTGGTGACACTTTATTTCGGGCAGCCAACCTTGCTCGTCCTCGCGTTGGTGGCCGCCGCTTGGTGGTTCTGCGCGAAGAAAGACCGGCCGTTCGTCGCGGGCGCCTGCCTGGCGATGGCGACATTTCTCAAGCCGCAGGCTGTGATATTGCTTCCGGTAGCGCTCCTGGTCGGCGGCCGGTATCGCGTGGTGGCCGCGTGGGCGGTCGGCGGCGCAGCCCTCGCCGCGCTAACTGTGGCGAGCCTTGGATCTACCGGGCTCACGGAGTGGTGGCATGTGGTCAAGGTGGTCCAGGGCCTACCTCTGGACACCATGTTCACGCTAGCCGGAGCGACCGGCGCCGGGCCGTTGACGTACTTGATGTGGGGACTGCAGGGAGCAATAGCGCTACTGATTGCGTGGAGGCGAAGGCGCGAGGTCGAGATCGTGTTTGCGGTCGGGATTCTCGGAACCGTGGCGACCGCCACCTACTTTCACAACTCCGACTACTGCATCTTGCTTCTTCCTGCCTGGCTGGTTCTTCGAACGTCGCCGCCGATTTGGCATCGGGTGTGGTTGCTGATCGGAGTTGTTCCTATGCAGCTGCTCCTGACGCCGTTGCTCGCCGGACCTCAGCTGGTCTGGGACGCCGGGTGGCTCGCGATCCTAGCGGTTGAGTCGCTGCCCGCATTCAACGCAAAAGCTGTGACGCCCGAGGTTGTGATGACCGCACGACGGACAGACGAGGCGCCGGGGCGGATCGGCCTGTAACCACCGCTCGTGCTCACGCCGGTACCAGATGCCGTCTTCCGGTCCGAGCATCCAGCGCCGGCCTTCGTTGTCAAGCACCGCGAGGTCGCGCACCGCGACCCTGAACGCTCGCGGCTGCAAATTGCCGATCCGCCGCTCTTCGTACAGGACCTTGTAGCGAATCTCCGCTTCGGCGAACGGGTCGACGGCCACGGACGAGAGTATGGCGGGGCGGATTGGTAGAATCCAATCGGCTCAAGGGCCCGCAGCATGCGTCGCACCACATCCCGAAGCTCGACACGATCCGGCGCTCGCCGCGCTTCATCCTCGCGTTCCAAACGGAGCAAGCGCGCGATGCGTCCGCGCCTCAGCGCACGCCAGGTACGGGAGATCCTCGGCGTCTTGCTGATGCTCGCGGCCCTGCTGGGGCTATTGGCGATCCTGAGTCACGCGGGCTTGATACTCGGCGGCGTTCGCGATGGGATCGAATCCGCCTTCGGCAGGGCGTGGTTCGTCCCCGTCATCGCCGCCGTGGCCTTGAGTGCATGGCTTCTGTGGACGAAGGCGCCCCGACCTCGCACGGTCGACATCGTCGCGGGGCTGGTGGCGGTGCTGTCGCTCGTGGGGCTCTTCAGTCTTGTCTCCCTGCACGCCGGCGGATCGGTCGGGGACGGAATCGACGACGCACTGACGAACCTTTTCACTGGCGTCGGCGCGTGGGGGCTCCTCCTCGCCGGGCTGGTGATCGGCCTCATCGTCACGATCCACTTCAGCCCGGGGGCGCTGCTTGTAACCGCGGTCAGTGCCTTGCGCGCGGCGAACGCGGAACGTGAGCGACTCCGCGACCTCGTCGCCACGCCCGCGCCTGAAAAGACCAGGCCCGCGAAGCCTGTGCCGAGCTCAGACGCCCTCACGCGCTCGGCAGCCAGCTTCGCGACCGCGCCCGCGGCAGCCGACCAGAAGCACCTCTGGGACGTCGACGAGGTCGAGAAGCCCGAGATCAAGGCGCCTCAGCACGAACCGGTGGCGGTGGCCGTCGCCGAAGAGCCAGACGACAAGCCGGCGCCCGTGCTGCGCGTCGTCGCCGAACCCGAGGACGACCTCCCCGAGATCGAGTGGAAGCTTCCCTCGATCGCGCTCCTCGACACGGTGACCGCTCGCCGCGAGCGAATGGCGGATGAGATCAAACGCAACGTCAAGATCATCGAGAGCACGCTCACCACGTTTGGTGTCGAATGCAAGGTCGTCGGCGTCAACCCGGGGCCGGCGGTGACCCAGTACGAGCTGCAGCCCGGTCCGGGAGTCCAGGTCAAGCGCATCACGGCCCTGCAGTACGACCTCTCGCTCGCTCTGGCGGCTGCGCCCCTTCGCATCGAGGCGCCGATCCCCGGGAAGTCAGCGGTGGGCATCGAGGTGCCGAACAAGTCGGCGAGCCTCGTCACGATCCGCGAGGTCATCGAAACCGCCGCGTTTCGCGAGGGAACCAACAAGCTCGCGCTGGGCCTTGGCAACGACGTCTCAGGCCAGTCGATCGTCGCCGATCTCACGCGCATGCCTCACCTGCTGATCGCCGGCGCGACGGGGCAGGGCAAGAGCGTCTGCATCAACGCGCTCATCACGAGCTTGCTGTTCCAGGTCACGCCCGAACACATGCGTCTTCTCCTGATCGACCCCAAGCGCGTCGAGTTGACCGGCTACAACGGTCTGCCGCATCTCGCTCTGCCCGTGCTGGTCGAATCGCACCAGGCCGCGGCCGCCCTGCGCTGGGCGGTGGCGGAGATGGATCGTCGCTACAAGCTCTTCTCGGCCGAGGGTGTCCGCAACATCGCCGCCTACAACGACAAGGCCACGCAGAAGCTCGCCCGGCGCCTGCCTTATGTCGTGATCGTGATCGATGAGCTGGCCGACCTGATGATGGTCGCGGCGGGCGAGATCGAAGAGCTGATCTGCCGCATCGCGCAGCTTGCCCGCGCCGTCGGCATCCACCTGATCATCGCCACGCAGCGCCCGTCGGCCGACATCATCACGGGTCTGATCAAGGCCAACATCCCCTCCCGCATCGCGTTCGCTGTCGGCTCGCAGGTCGACAGCCGCGTCATCCTCGACACAGGTGGTGCGGAAAAGCTTCTCGGTCGCGGCGACATGCTCTACCAGCCGGTCGACGCAGGCAAGCCGACACGCATCCAGGGCGCTTTCGTCAGCGATCCCGAGGTCGACAGCGTGGTCAGCTTCTGGAAGTCGCAGGCCGGACCGCGCTACATGGAAGAGATCCTCGAAGAGGGCGCTGTGTCCGAGTGGGAGGGAGGCGAGAGGAGGGAGGAGCGCAAGCTGGATCCCCTCTTCGCGCGTGCCGCGCGCGCCGTGGCGGCCGAAGGCGCGGCGTCTGTCTCCCTCGTGCAGCGCAAGTTCAACGTCGGTTACTCGCGGGCGGGCCGGATCGTCGACCAGCTCGCCGAGCATCGCGTGATCGGCGGCTATCAGGGATCCAAGTCACGCGAGGTCTTGATGACGCTTCCCGACGTCGATGATCTGCTGGAGCGGCTGGGCATCGAATAACGCCAAACTTCTGCGTAGGCGAGCGATGAACATCCCCAACAGCCTGACCGTGAGCCGCCTGCTGGCGATCCCGGTGCTGATGGCGCTGTTGCTGTTGCGCTTCCCCGGACACGACCAGGTCGCCGCGGCCCTGTTCGTCCTCTTCTCGCTCACCGACACCCTGGACGGCGAGCTCGCGCGCCGTCGCGGCACCGTGAGCGACTTCGGCAAATTCCTGGATCCGCTCGCGGACAAGCTGTTCGTGCTGTCCGTCCTTATCGTGCTGGTCCAGGAGGGGCTCGTCGCAGCGTGGATCGTCGTTGTGATCTTCTCGCGCGAGCTGATCATCACGATCCTTCGCTCGGTCGCCGCGACTCAAGGTCACGTCATCGCCGCGGCGCCGCTGGGCAAGACCAAGACCATCACCCAGATGAGCGCCGTCGCGCTGCTGATCCTCCAGCGGCCCTATCCAGTGTTGGTGCCCATCGCAGACGTCGCGGTCGGAGTCGCGATCATCTTCACGCTCTGGAGCGGGTTCGACTACCTCTGGCGGTTCCGCCACCTGATCGCTCCGTTCGACAATTCCCGCGTGGGCCCAGGGCCGAGTGGAGGCGCGCCGGAGGTCGCGCAAGGCGCGGAGCTCGCGCACGTGCTGCGCGGCAGCGGGCTCACCGTTGCGGTGGCGGAGTCGTCGACGGGAGGAATGGTCGGCGCCACAATCACCGAGCAGCCGGGAAGCTCGGCCTACTTCGGCGGTGGGGTGATCGCCTACTCGAACGAGGCGAAGCAGCGCGAGCTGGGTGTACCGAGCGGGCTTCTGGAATCAGTCGGAGCCGTCAGCCGCGAGGTCGCGGAGGCTATGGCCGGCGGAGTGCGCAAGCGCTTCGGCACGACCCTGGCGGTGGCGGTGACCGGGATCGCGGGGCCTGACGCCGACGGATCGGCCAAGCCGGTCGGGCTCACCTACATCGCGGTCGCCGGCGAGATGCGCACGTCCTCGCGCGAGTTCAAGTTCACCGGCGACCGCACCTCCAACCGGCGTCAAGCCGCCGACGAAGCGCTGCGCATGCTGATCGCCGAAGCTCGCAGCATCGGCCAGGCGACCTCTTGACCTCCAAACGCATGTTCGCTAGACTTCCCCGAATCGGCCTGTAAAGAACGTTGATTCTTGACCCCTCGACGTAGAACACTCGCCGCAACGACCTAGGAGGGTTTGCAGAAGAAAGTGGACAAAGACAAGGACAAGGAAAGGGACAAGGACAAGGAGCGGGACAAAGCCCAGGAGGAGAAGGGCCGAGCTCTCGATTCAGCGATGTCCCAGATCACGAAGAGCTACGGCAAAGGCGCGATCATGAAGCTAGGGGAGCACTTCGCTCAGCGCAGCGAGATCACAGCGATTTCCACCGGTGCGCTGCCGCTCGACCTGGCCCTCGGGGTGGGCGGTGTACCGCGGGGCAGGGTGACCGAGATCTACGGTCCCGAATCCGCCGGCAAGACCACCCTTGCCCTGCACGTAATCGCGGAAGCCCAGAAGGTGGGGGGCGTCGCCGCGTTCGTCGACGCCGAGCACGCGCTCGATCCGCTGTACGCGTCGCGGATCGGGGTCAAGATCGATGACCTTCTGATCAGCCAGCCCGACACGGGCGAGCAGGCGCTGGAAATCGTCGAGGTCCTTGTCCGGTCGAACGCGGTCGACGTGATCGTCATCGACTCCGTGGCCGCGCTCGTGCCGAAGGCCGAGATTGAAGGCGAGATGGGTGACTCGCATATGGGCCTCCAGGCCCGCCTGATGTCGCAAGCCCTGCGCAAGCTGACCGCGGCCATCTCCAAGTCCAACTGTGCCGTCATCTTCCTCAACCAGCTGAGAGAGAAGGTTGGGATCATGTTCGGCAACCCCGAGACCCAGCCCGGCGGCCGGGCGCTGAAGTTCTACTCGTCCGTTCGCCTGGACATCCGCAAGGTCGAGGTCATCAAGAACGGCCTCGATTCGATCGGAAACAGAGTGAAGGTCAAGGTGGTCAAGAACAAGGTGGCGCCGCCGTTCCGATCGGCTGAGTTCGACATTCTTTTCAACGAAGGCATCTCGCGCGAGGGATCGTTGATCGACGCCGCGGTCGAGAACGGGATCTTTGACAAGAGCGGGACCTGGATGTCCTACGGCGATCAGCGCCTCGGCCAGGGCCGAGACAACGTCCGCAATTACCTGCGCGAGAACCCGACCCTCTCTGCCGAGATCGAAGCAAGGGTGCGCGAGAAGGCCGCCGCCTCGGCGCCGCCCATCAGGACGTCAGGTCCCGTTGGGACCCCTGCCGGTGCCCCGGAGGAGTACTAAGCCGGCCCCGACGGTCTCAGCCTTCGACGCCGGGCTCCGGATGATCGTCGGTCGGGATCACTCGGTCGCCGAGCTGCGTCGGAAGCTGGGCCGGCGCGGATATCCGGACGTGGAGATCGACGCCGCCCAAGAGCGGCTCATGGCGAACGGTTGGCTGGGCGATCGCAGGTTCGCCGAACGTTACGCGCGCCGGCGCTCCCGGTCGTTGGGCCCAATGGCGATCTCCGCCGAGCTAGCTGCCCGGGGGGTCGACCGCGAGCTCGTGGAGGCCGCCATCGAGCGATTGGGGCCCCATACCCAGTACCTGGCCGCCCACAAGTTGGCCGACAAGCTGGCCGGCAACACTCAATACGCAAGCTACCGGGAGTTGCTGCATTCGGTGGGGGCCAAGCTGCTCCGCCGTGGCTTCTCCATGGAAGTCGTACGCAAGGCATGCGACGGGCTCTGGCCGGGCACGTCTGACGAGCCCACCGCCTAAAATTAGGTCACGCGAGCCCGTCAGGGCCCGCAAGTCATAGAGCCAACCCGAGGCGGGACCTTCTCTCGTCCTGCCATGGTCACGCACTTTGACAATCGAATTAACGAGGTGCTTGTCATGCCTGTCTACGTCTACGTATTGCTATTGGTGGTGGCGGCGGTGGGCCTCGCGGCCGGCTACGGGGTGGCGTATGCGCTCCTCCGACGCCGGCAGAGCAACGGGACTCAGGTCCTGGAGGTCAAGGCCCAGCAGACGCTTCTCGAGGCAGAGACGCAGGCCAAGGAAAAGCTGCTCGAAGCCAAAGAGGAAGCCGTCAAGATCCGCACCGCCGCCGAACAGGAAGCCCGCGAGTATCGGGCACAGTCACAGCAGATCGAAAAGCGTCTTCTTCAGAAAGAGGAAAACCTCGACCATAAGGGCGAAGACCTCAACCGCCGCGAGCGGGAGCTGGGCAACCAGCAGAAGGCGCTCGACGATATCAAAGCCAAGCTCGAAGAGAGCTACCGCGACCAGGAGAAGGAGCTCCAGCGCGTCGCCAACATGACGCGACAGGAAGCTCAGGGCATCCTGATGGCCCAGGTGGAGCAGGACTTGCGCAACGAAGTAGCACGCAAGGTCCGCGAGTCGGAGCTGGCGGCCCGGGATGAAAGCGAGCGACGCGCTCGCGAGATCGTCACCGAATCGATCCAGCGCATCGCCGCCGACCAGACCGCCGAGGTGTCGGTCTCGGTGCTGCCTCTACCGACCGACGAGTTGAAGGGCCGGATCATCGGCAAGGAGGGGCGCAACATCCGCGCTCTTCAGCAGGCCACGGGGATCGACCTGATCGTCGACGACACCCCCGAGGCCGTGATCATCAGCGGGTTCGATCCTGTCCGTCGCGAGGTCGCGAGGGTCGCGCTCAACAAGCTCATCGTCGATGGCCGGATTCATCCGGCCCGGATCGAAGAGATCGTCGCCAAGTCCCGCCAGGAGGTCCTGCAGAGGGTCAAAGAGGAGGGGGAGGCGGCGGTACTGGAGCTCGGGCTCCAGGGTCTGCATCCCGAGGTCGTCCGCCATCTCGGCATCCTTCGCTTCCGAACGAGCTACGGACAGCAGGTGCTGAACCACTCCAAAGAGGTCGCCTACCTCGCCGCCATGATGGCGTCCGAGATCGGCGCCGACGTTCGCATCGCCAAGCTCTCTGGTCTGCTGCACGACATCGGCAAGTCCATCGACCACGAAGTCGAGGGCTCGCACGCCGTGATCGGGGCAGACCTTCTTCAGCGACATGCGGTGCCGGCTCAGGTTGTGCACGCGGTACGAGCGCACCACTACGACGAAGAGCCGCACACCATCGAGGCGCTGTTGTTGATCGCCGCCGACGCGATCTCCGCTGCACGTCCCGGGGCGCGCAGGGAGTCGCTGGAGGCCTACGTCAAGCGGCTCGAGAAGCTGGAGGAGATCGCCAACTCCTTCCAGGGCGTCCAGCAGTCTTACGCGATCCAGGCCGGCCGCGAGGTCCGGATCCTGGTCAAACCCGAACAGATCGACGACACGGCCGCTCAGTTGATGGCGCGCGACATCGCCAAGCGCATCGAGTCTGAGCTCAGCTTCCCCGGTCAGATCCGCGTCACGGTGGTGCGGGAGACCAGGGCGATCGAGTACGCGAAATGAGTGAAAGGGAGTCCGGCGACGGGCTCCCTTTTTCTTATGCCCCAAAATCGACGAATGCCTGACGCCGACTTCAAGATTTTGTTCGTGGCTGATGTCGTCGGCCATCCGGGCCGGGACGCCGTCAAGGCGATCCTTCCGGCCCTGAAGAAGGAGCTCCGTCCGAACCTGACGATCGTCAATGGCGAGAACGCCGCCGGCGGGTTCGGCCTGACCGCCAAGATCGCCGCCGAGCTGAAAGCCTCAGGCGCGGACGTCATCACGACCGGAAACCACGTCTTCGCCCAGAAAGAGTTTGTCGGAGAGCTGCCGAACCTCGAGCGCGTCCTGCGGCCCGCGAACTACCCTCCGGCCGCCCCCGGCCAGGGGTGGTGCGTGGTCGAAGCAGGGGGTCGTCAGGTGCTGGTCATGAACCTGATCGGGCGGATCTTCCTGGACGCGCTCGACGACCCCTTCCGCACCGCCGACGCGATCCTCGGCGCGCATCCGGACTCGCGCATCGTCTTTTGCGATATGCACGCTGAGGCGACGTCCGAGAAGAACGCGATGGGCTGGTACCTGGACGGCAGGGCGAGTGCGGTGGTAGGCACGCACACCCACGTGCCCACGGCCGACGCGAGGATCTTGCCTGGGGGAACGGCCTATGTGACGGATGTGGGGATGGTCGGGCCTCGTGACGGCTGCATCGGAATGGACAAAGACATCGTGGTGCAGCGGTTCCTCACGGGTGTCCCGAGCCGTTTCGCAGTGGCGTCCGGACCCGTGACATTCAATTCGGTACTGGTTAACATTGATGGTTCGACAGGCCGAGCTACATCGATCCAGCGAGTCGACCGTGAACATGTTTGAAGGGGTTCCAGCAATGACAGTGGAGCGCGCTCCAGTAGAGGTGCTCAAGGTTTCGGCCACCTCCAAGCCGGTCGCCGTCGCGGGCGCGATCGCGGGAGTGATCCGCAGCAAAGGGCGAGTTGAGGTCCAGGCCATCGGTGCGGGCGCGATCAACCAGGCGGTCAAGGCAATCGCCATCTCGCGTGGTTACGTGGCGCCTGGCGGCCTCGACCTGGTCTGCATCCCGGCGTTCATCGACATCTCGATCGACGGCGAGGAGCGCACCGGCATCCGGTTACTGGTGGAGAGCCGCTGACGGCGAGGACCCAGACCCGTTCGTTTCACATCTGGACGATCGGGTGCCAGATGAACTCGGCGGATTCCGAAAGTCTCGCCCGCAGGATGCTCGCGGCCGGCTACGTCGAGGATTCGCTGGAGCGGGCGGACGTGGCGATCCTCAACAGCTGCGTGGTCCGGCAGGCGTCCGAGGACCGTGTCTACTCGAAACTGCACGAGCTGAAGGAGTGGAAGTCGCCCGGGCGGACCATCGCCGTCACGGGCTGCATCGTCGCCAAAGAGGGCGACCACTTGAAGCATCGCTTTCCTCACCTCGACGCGGTGGTGCCGATCGGGCAATACGAGTCCTTTGTCACCGACCTCGAGGCTCGCTATGACTACGCACAGGGCGAGCCGATGCCGGCGGCCGGACGGACCGGGATCAGCCATTACGTGCGCGTCATCCAGGGATGCGATCACAACTGCACGTTCTGCATCGTGCCCCGGGTTCGCGGCCGGGAGCAGCACGTGCCACTGCAGGCGGTCGTCGCGGAGTGCCGCCAGGCGGTCGCCGAAGGGGCCAAGGAGATCGTCCTGCTCGGCCAGAACGTCGATGACTACCACGATCCCGACGGACATGGCGGCCTGGCCGCGCTCGTCCGTGAGGTGCAGCTGATCGCGGGCCTGAAACGACTCCGTTTCATGACGTCGCATCCGCAGGACCTGGAGAGCGAGCTGCTCGAGGTGATGGCCGGGAGCGACGTGGTCTGCCGCGAGCTGCAGCTGCCGGTCCAGTCCGGCGACGACACCGTGCTCAGGCGGATGGCACGTGGCTACCAGACGCGGCACTACCGGGCGATCGTCGACAACGCCAGGCGGCTGATGCCGGACATCGGACTGGTGACCGACGTGATCGTCGGCTTTCCGGGCGAGTCAGAAGCGGCCTATCTCAACACCCGCGCGCTGGTCGAGGAGATGGAGTTCGACGTCGTCCACATCGCGATGTACTCGCCTCGCCCGGGGACGTTCGCGGCGACCCGGATGGACGACGACGTGCCTCACCAGGAGAAGCTGCGAAGACTCAACGACCTGCTGGCGTTGCAACGTGAGATCGCGGCGCGCAAGACCGCGCGATGGCTCGGCCGCGAGGTCGAGGTGCTCATCGAGGGACGCGATGAGCTGCACCGGCCATACGGCCGCATCCGCCAGGGCAAACGCGCGATCGTCCTGCGTGGACGAGATGTCGCGCCAGGAGATGTCGTGAACCTGCGTGTCATCCAGGCCACCGCGGGACAGTTGTTGGGACTGCCGGCCGCGTGAATCCGCCTCCGACCCCGGTGATGCGGCAATACCGGGAGGCCAAGGAGAAGCATCCCGACGGGATCCTCTTGTTCCGTCTGGGCGACTTCTACGAGATCTTCTTCGAGGACGCGAAGATCGCGGCTCCGATCATGGGGGTGCAGCTCACCTCGCGCCCGCTTGGGAAGAGCGGCCGCGCGCCCATGTGCGGGGTGCCTCATCACGCCTGGCAGTCGTACGTGGGCAAGCTGCTGCGGGCCGGCCACAAGGTCGTCATCTGCGACCAGGTCGAGGCAGCAAGCAAGAACAAGATTGTCAAGCGCGACGTCACCCGCGTCCTGACACCAGGCACGGTTGTCGAAGATGCATACCTCGAACCATCGCGTCCGAACTATCTCGTCGCCGCTTGGACCCGAGGACTCGAGGCGGGCCTGGCGGCATGCGAGGTCTCGACGGGCGAGCTGCTGCTGTGCCAACTGCCCAAAGAGCGTCTGCAGTCCGAGCTCGAGCGGCTGGCGCCGGCCGAGCTGCTGACGCCGCCCGAGGTCGAGGAGTACCGCTTTGACCCTGTTCGGGGCCAGCAGCGGCTCAAGGACCTGCTTGGCATCGCTTTCCCGGCGTCGGTCGGTGCGGCCGACTCGCCGCTGGCGATAGGCGCCGCCGGGGTAGTGCTCGACTACCTGAAACAAAACCAGACCCGCGTCGTTCCAGGGTCTTTCACCGTCCGGACTTACTCGCCCGACGCGGCCATGCCGCTCGATGCCGCGACCGTGCGCAACCTCGAGCTGCCGGCGCTGGTGCAGCTGCTCGACCGCACATCGACACCCGTAGGAGCACGGCAGCTTCGGGCGTGGCTGGGCGCTCCGCTGCGCGATGCGGAATCCATCGAGCTCAGGCTGGCCGCGGTCGACGAGCTGGTCGACGCGCCGCCCCTTCGCGATCAGATGCAGACCGTCCTCAGGCCCGTCGGCGATCTGGAGCGCCTTGTGTCGCGCGCCTCGCAGGGTCACGCGACCTCGCGCGAGCTGGTGGCGCTGCGGCGTGCGCTCGAGGCCATCCCGGCCGTCCAGGCGTCCCTGGCGCATTGCTCATCGCTGGTCGCAAGGCAGCTTGCCGCGGACGTCAGCTCCGCGCCGGAGCTGGCCGGCACTCTGCTGAATGCCCTCGTCGAAGACCCACCACTCAGCGTTCGAGAAGGCGGCGCGATTCGGGGCGGCTATGACGCCGACCTCGACTCGATCAACGAAGGCTCGCGCACCGCGCGGGAGTGGATCGCAAAGCTCGAAGCGTTGGAACGACGTCGTACCGGTATCCGCACGCTCAAGGTCGGATTCAACAAGGTCTTCGGGTACTACATCGAGGTCAGCCACGCGAACACGGCGAAGCTTCCGGACGACTACGTCCGCAAGCAGACCCTGACCGGGGGCGAGCGTTACATCACACCCGAGCTGAAAGAAAAGGAAGCGATCGTGCTTAGCGCGCAGGAGAGGATCACAGCTCGCGAGCTCGAGATCCTGCGCGACCTCGGTGCGAAGGTCGCCGAGTCATCGCCGTCTCTTCGGGCCAGCGCCCAGGCGATGGGCATGGTGGACGCGCTGGTCAGCCTTGCGGTCGCTGCAGCCGAGCATGCGTGGCGACGACCAGAGGTCAACGCAGGCCTGCAGCTCACGATCAAGGGCGGCCGCCACCCACTGGTCGAGCGCGGTCTGCCCGCCGGCGTATTCGTCGCCAACGATCTGGACCTCGATCCGGACGGCGCGCAGATCGTCATCCTCACCGGCCCGAACATGGCGGGCAAGTCGACCTACTTGCGCCAGGCAGCGGTCATCGTCTTGCTTGCTCAGTGTGGGAGCTTCGTGCCCGCCGAGCACGCCGTGATCGGCCTGGCCGACCGGGTCTTCACGCGCGTCGGAGCTCACGACGACATCAGTGCGGGCATGTCGACATTCATGGTGGAGATGACGGAAACCGCTTATATCCTCAACCACGCCACACGATCGTCGTTGGTGATCCTGGACGAGGTGGGGAGGGGGACGTCTACATACGATGGGGTGTCGATCGCGCAGGCGGTCGTCGAGCACCTTCACGACGCACCAAAGCTCCGCTGCCGCACTCTGTTCGCGACGCACTACCACGAGCTCACGGCTCTCGCGGAAAGGTTGCCGCGTGTTCGGAACCAACGTGTGGAAGTGCTGGAGGAAGGAGACACGGTCCGCTTCCTGCACCGGGTCGTACCCGGTGGCGCCGACCGCTCTTACGGGATCCACGTGGCAGCCGTCGCCGGGCTGCCCTCCAGCGTCATCGCCCGAGCGCGCGATGTGCTCGGCGAGCTGGAGCGCCAAAGACCACTTGAACCGCCAGAGGTCCAGCTCGGCCTTCCGATCGAGATGGCGGCGGATCCGCTTCGCAAGGAGCTCGAGGACATCGACCCCTCGGCGTTGAGCCCGCTGGAGGCGCTGCAAAAGCTCTACCAGCTGAGGGCGAGGCTCTCGAATTGATCCAGCTGCTTCCGCCAGAGGTCGCGGATGCGATTGCCGCTGGCGAGGTGATCGAACGCCCCGCCTCGGTGGTCAAAGAGCTCGTCGAGAATGCGCTCGACGCCGGCGCCCGTCGAATCAACATCGATGTCCGGGGTGCCGGCAAGACGTCAATTCGAGTCAGCGACGACGGCGCGGGGATACCCGCCGACGAGCTCACGATTGCCTTCGTCCGGCACACGACGAGCAAGCTGACGTCGCTCGCCGACCTGGCCGTCATCCAGTCGTTCGGGTTTCGCGGCGAGGCGCTCGCGAGCATCGCCGCTGTCGCGGACGTCGAGTGCGCGAGCGGCGGTGCCACCGTGCGGATCCGCGCGGGCGAGGTCGGCGAGCAGGGGGGCGGGCCGCTGCTGCCTGGGGTCTCGATCGAGGTCCGCGATCTCTTCGCGAACGTGCCTGCGCGACTGAAGTTCCTGAAGAGCGACGCCACGGAGGTGGCGGCCATCAAGGAGATCGTCGGCGCGTTCGCGCTGCTGCACCCGTACGTCCGCTTTCACCTCACCATCGACAGCAGGGCGGCGGTGAGCACAAACGGCGACGCTGACCAACGCCGGGCTATAGCCGCGATCTACGGCCCGCAGGTCGCGGCCGAGATGCTGCCGATGGTCGGCTTGCCTTTGGTGAGTGGGATGGTGAGCCAGCCGCGCCTCAGCCGCGGAAGCCGCGACGCGCTCGTGCTGGCCGTGAACGGCCGGCCGATCAGTGCCCGCTCCCTCGTTTACGCGCTCGAGGAGTGCTACCAGGGTCGCCTGGAACGCGGGCGGCATCCCATCGCCGTGCTCGACATCGGCATTGATCCCGAGCTCGTGGACGTGAACGTGCATCCGGCCAAGAAGGAAGTTCGGTTTCGCGACGAGGGCGCCGTCTTTGCGGCCCTCCAGCGAGCCGTGCGGTCGGCTCTCGACGGGAGCGATCCGTTTCGCTATCGGCCCGCGGAAAGCGTGTCCGCCGCAGAGGTCGTACTTCCCGGCCCGCAGCTGACGTTGCATGACGCCCCGGCCGCGGTCGCTGCGGCCGAGACCAACGGACATGCGGCGACGGCCGTGCTCCGGCCGATCGGCCAGGCGGGCCCTGGGTACCTGGTCGCCGAAGGTCCTCACGGTCTGGTCCTGGTGGACCAGCACGCAGCGCACGAACGAGTCCTCTACAACCGCTTGCTGGAGCGATTGCGAAGCGGCCGAGGTGCGAGCCAACCCTTGCTGATCCCGCAGGCCGTGGACGTCGATCCGAGCCTGATCGCTGCCGCATCCGACCACCGCGCCGAGCTCGCCAACCTTGGTCTGGAGTACGAGGAGTTCGGCCCGCGCAGCCTGCGGATCACCGCCGTTCCCGTTGAGCTTCCGTCCGGTCGCGCGACGGCGGCGATCCAGGAAACGCTGGCGGCGCTCGCCGAGCATCGCGGCGACGGGGCCATCGAGAAGGCTGCCGCGGCGATCGCATGCCATTCCGCGGTGAAGTTCGGGGACGTGCTCGATGTGGCCGAGCAGCGCCGCCTGCTGGTCGACCTCGAGGCCGCCGAAGAGTCGATCACTTGTCCCCACGGGCGCCCGACGCGGCTTCTGGTCGAGTGGCAGGAGCTGACCCGCCACTTCCGAAGAAACTACTGACTGCCCCACCCTTCACCCCTTCCCATGAATGGGGAGGGGACGTGCAGCCATGACGCAGGTCCCCGTCGTCCTCGGACCGACAGGAATCGGCAAGTCGAGGCTGGCGTTCGAGCTTGCCCTCCAGCTCGGCGGGGAGATCGTGGTGGCCGACTCACGGCAGGTCTACCAGCGCCTCGACATCGCCACCAACAAGCCCAGCGCCGAGCATCGGCGACAGGTCCGCTACCACATGATCGACTTCGTCGATCCCGCGACCAACTTCAACGCAGCGAATTACGTGGAGGGCGCGCGAGCCGCGATCGAGGACATCGCGTCACGTGGCCGGACGCCGATCGTCGAGGGCGGGACGATGCTCTACGTCGACGCGCTGTGCGACGGATTCAGCATGACCGGGATTCCGCCCAATCCTTCATTACGCGCCGATCTCGAGGCGCTTGGCGTCGAGCGCCTTCGGGAGAGGCTCCTTGCGACGGACCCCGACCCAGGGGTCGACCTCGACAATCCGGTGCGCATGATCCGCGCGATCGAGATCCTCGAGGCGGCCGGACCGCCGTTGCGACGCCTGCGCACGCGAACACCACCCACGTGGCAACCGCTGCGAATCGGGCTGACGGCGGGCCTGGCCACGATCGATCGCCGCCTCGACGAGCGGAGCCGCCTTCAGGTGGAACGGGGGCTCGTGGCGGAGACGCAGGCCGCGCTCGACGCAGGTGTCCCGCCGACGGCCCTGGTCTTGACCGGCATCGGATACGCCGAAGCGCTCGCACGAATACGCGGTGAACTGACTCTAGAAGAGCTTCCACTCGCGATGGCGCGCTCGAATCGGCGCTATGCGCGCAGGCAATTGCGTTGGTGGCGGCGTGATCCACGCGTTCAGTGGTTTGAGATCGAGCCCGATCCACTGCCGGGTATCCTCAATTACGTGAGGAAGGCAAGCCCCTCCGCCGGCACCTCCCCGTAAATGGGGAGGAGTGAGACAGTGACGGGTGCCAAACGGCTTGGCCGGATTCCGCCCTATCTCTTCGCGGAGATCGACCGCAAGGTGCAGGCGAAAAAGCGCGCCGGGATCGATGTGATCTCGCTCGGCATTGGCGATCCCGACCTGCCGACGCCGGGTCGCATCGTCAGCGTGCTGCAGGAGATGGCTTCCGATCCGACGAATCACCGCTACCCGTCGTACTTCGGGCTTAGCGAATTGCGTGAAGCGATCGCGCACTGGTACAGCGAGCGCTCAGGTGTCAAGCTCGACCCGCAAACCGAGATCCTGCCCACGCTCGGCTCCAAGGACGGCATCAGCCACGTGCCGCTCGCCCTCGTCGACCCGGGCGACGTGGTGCTCGCGCCCGATCCCGGCTACACGGTGTACGTCACCGGCGCGATCATGGCCGGCGCGGATCCGTACACGATGCCGCTCACCGCGGCCAACCACTGGCTGCCCGACCTCGACGCGATTCCTCAGGAAGTCGCGCAGCGCTCGCGTCTCATGTGGCTCAACTATCCGAACAACCCCACCGCGGCAACGGCTGACCGTGACTTCCTCGGCCAGGCGGTGGACTTCTGTCGCCGGAACGACATCGTGCTCTGCCACGACGCGCCGTATTCCGAGATCGCGTTCGACGGTTATCGACCGCTGACGCTTTTCGAGATCCCAGGCGCGAAGGAAGTCGGCCTCGAATTTCACTCCCTGTCGAAGACGTACAACATGACCGGCTGGCGGATCGGCTGGGTCTGCGGCCGCGCGGACCTCGTGAACCTGATCGGCCAGCTGAAGACGAACATCGACTCGGGCATTTTCCAGGCGATCCAGTGGGCGGCGATCGAGGCGATGAACGGTGGGGAGGAGGAGACGCGGGCAGCGTGCGCTGTCTACGCGCGCCGCCATCGCGTTGTGGCCGACACCCTGAACAGCCTCGGCTGGAAGATCAAGCCGCCACGCGCGACCTTTTATGTATGGGCGCCGGTGCCCGACGGGTATGACTCGATTGGTTTTGCGTCCCATGTGCTCGATGAGGTCGGCGTGAACATCACACCCGGTGTCGGTTTCGGCCCTCACGGCGAAGGCTATTTCCGGCTTTCGGTCACGGCTCCCGACGCACGGCTCGAGGAAGCGATGGCGCGGATGAGGAAGCTCAAGCTCTGAAATCCCCAGAGTGATCACGACCAGGAGTCCGCGCGAGCGGGCGTATCTCGTCGGGATCCTGCTGCCGGGCGTCACTCCAGAGAGGTTGCGCGACCAGATGGCCGAGCTCGCCGACCTGGCGCGGACGGCGGGGACCGAGGTCGTCGGCACCGACGTGCAGCGGCGATACGAGGTCGACCCGGCGCATTTCCTCGGCATGGGCAAGGTCGCTTCGCTGCGCGACATGAAGCTCGAGGGCGAATTCGACGTCGTGATCTGCAACGAAGACCTCAGTCCGCGCCAGCAGCGCAACCTCGAGCTCGAGGTCAAGGCGCGGGTTCTGGATCGGACGGAGATCATCCTCGAGATCTTTGCCCAGCACGCGCGCACGCACGAGGGCCGGCTCCAGGTCGAGGCGGCGCGGCTGCATCACCTCCTGCCGCGGCTGATCGGCGCCTACGCCTACGACCGTCAGGTTGGTGGGCGGCGTGGGGGAGTGGGGGCACGCGGCGGATTCGGCGAGCAGCAGATCGAAGTGGAGCGCAGGCGCATCCGGAAACGGATGCGCGACCTCGACGGGGAGATCGAGCAGGTCCGCACCCAGCGCCACCAGCAGCGGACGGGCCGGCGTCGGGCCGCCCTCGAAACCGCGGCGATCGTCGGCTACACCAACGCCGGCAAGTCGACCTTGCTCAACGTGCTGACCGGTGCCGATGTCCGGGCCGAACACCGCTTGTTCGCGACGCTCGACCCGACGACACGGAAGCTCGAGCTGCCGGCCGGACGCGAGCTGCTCCTCACCGATACGGTCGGATTCATCCAGAAGCTGCCGACCGACCTGGTCGCCGCGTTCCGGGCGACGTTGGAAGAGGTCACCGAGGCGGACCTGATCATCCAGGTCCTGGATCTGAGCTCCGCCGCGGTCGCAGAGCAGGCGGCGACCGTGGAGAAGGTGCTGGCCGAGCTCGCAGCGGCGGACAAGCCACGGGTGGTCGCCCTGAACAAGGCTGATCTGCTGGGTCCGGCGTCGCGGCGGCGAGCGATCACCGCCCTGTCCGAGCGCTATCCGGGTGCGGTCGCCATCTCAGCCCTGAAGCGGACCGGGTTTAGCGAGCTGCTGAAGGCAATCGATCGCGCCAGCCGCGGCGATGCGGTCGCGCTCGAGATCCTGGTGCCCTACGGGCGCGAAGGCGTGCTAGCGGAGCTACGCAAGATCGGCGGCGTGGAAAAGACCGAGTACGTCGACGGTGGAACGCTAGCCTGGGGCTGGGCGCCCCGCCACGTGGCGGGGCGCTTTCTGAGCTTTTCTAATGAGCGCCCGGCGCGCGCCCGGCGCGGCTAACGGAAAAGCCTGATCACACCTCGGACCTGACCGACCAGGCTGACGTTGTTGGTGACAATCGGCTCGTAGGCGGGGTTCTCGGCGATCAGCTTGACGTGGCCGTCCGCCCGCTCGAAACGCTTGACCGTGGCGTCGCCTTCGACCAGGGCGACGACGATCGAGCCGTTGGGAGCCTCGTGCTGGGGACGGACGAGCACCAGGTCGTCGTTGAGGATGCCGGCGTTGACCATGCTGTCGCCACGAACCCGGAGCAGGAAGTAGCCATCCTTCGCCAGATCGGACGAAAGCAGGATGTGGTCTTCGATGTTCTGCTCCGCCAGGATAGGGCTCCCGGCGGCCACATTGCCGACGATCGGCACGGAGACAGCGTTGCGCCGTTGCTCGGCGATCTCGGCGTCGGCGACCAGCTGAACCGTGCGCGACTTGCTGGGGTCACGCTTGATCAGGCCGCGGCGCTCGAGCTGGTTGAGATGGTTGTGGACGGTCGAGCTCGAGCTCAGGCCGACTGCCTCGCCGATCTCGCGCACGCTCGGCGGGTAGTTGCGGACCTTGGTCACGTACCGGATGTAGTCGAGGATCTTGTTCTGCCGTTCGGTGAGCTGTTCGGTCAATTCGTGTTCATCTCCAGAGCGTGGTGGGGTAACGCTGAAGCCATGCTAGCACTTCGGGCCTCTACGCGCAAACCTTTGTTCGGTGTCTTGACAGGCGAACGGCCGTTCGGTATGCTTCCGAACGTATGTACGCCGCTGGTCACGGGATCAAACCTTGGCGGGCACCCCGTGCCGGCGGCCTTTCGTCGGTGCGGCGACTGTTGGCGGCAGTCGCCGCCGTTTCTCTGTTCGGGGTCGGGCTCGCCCTGGGGGCGCAAGGAAGCACCTCGGCGGGCTACACAACGGTGGTCGTCCAGCCCGGCGACACGCTTTGGTCGATCGCCGTGGAGCATTACCCGGCGGATGATGTGCGGGTCCGTGTCGACGATATCGAGCAGGCCAACGGCCTGGCCGGGCCAACGATCCAGGTGGGGCAGACGCTCCGGCTGCCGAGCTAGGCGCCGGGGCCGGCGGCCGGGCGAGCCCAGGGCGACTATCAAATGAGGCTGGTCCTCGTTACCCGGCAGGGCTGCCACCTCTGTGACGAAGCCCTGAGCCTGCTCCACGACCTCGGTCACAACCCCGAGTTGGCCGACGTCGACACCGACGATCACCTGCACGACCTCTATGACTGGCGCGTGCCGGTCGTGTTGGCCGACGACCGTGTCGTGGCGGAAGGCAAACATAACCTCCCATGTGCACCTAGCGCAAAGTCGTGGCACCTTTAGGACAGGCCGACGCGGGCTCTATTGATGCGGCGAGGCGAATGCATCGGCTCGGCTACAAATTGTTTGATGCCGCGATGGTTCATCTCGCGCTGCCGCCAGTAGTGGTCTTCCTGAGACTGCTGCCACTCCGGAGGCAAGAACTTGCGGCCAAGGGTGTATCGGCTTCGCTGTAACACCTCGATCATCGACAAAGCGTTGTCGCACTGCGGGCCTTTGATTCGGAGCCATGGCCGAATGCCTGTGAGGAATATCGCCGCTGATGTTCCGGCTGGGCTCCGCCAGGCCCAACTCGGCCTAGAAAATCCACCAGCGTTGGAGCCGGCGACGACCCAGCCATTCCAAAGGTCGCGCATCCAGTCCAGGACGGCGCGGTCACGACCCTTCGCCATCGACGAACCCTGCCGCGTAGGCCCAATCCGTGTCTTTGATCTCCGGCATTCGTCGTTAGGCGGAGCGCTGCAGCGCCGGCTCGGCGTCCAGGCCGCGTAGGAATACTTCCAGCGGCAGCGCCGCCGACTCGAAGTCGCTGGCTAACAGCTCCAGGTCGGCGCCGGCCTGGCGCAGGCCCGCGACCGCCAGCTCGACCGTCCGCAGCGATTCCTTGACGTAGCGCTCCAGGGGCGCCTCCAGCGGCCGCAGGGCGTTCTCGCGCCGCCAGCTCTCCCGAAGGTCGCCCGCCAGCTCGAGCAGCCGGTCCACGGTCGAACCGACGATCCGCCGGTCGATAGGCTCGGAGAGCAGCCGAACCTGGGCTTCACCGAAAGCCCGAATCAGCCGCCGCAGCTTGACCTGGGTCGCCAGCGTACGCATGTTCGGAGTTCAGTATATCGAACGGGCGTTCGAGGTGCAAGGCCGCTTGTTAAGCTCCGGACGCGGTGCGCGAGCTCCTGATCACGGCCGGACTTCTCCTCCCCCTCGCCCTCGACACCTTCGCCCTGGGCGCCGCGCTCGGCGTCGCCGGACTCGAGCGAAGAGATCGGTTGCGGGTCGCCCTGGTCTTCACGCTCTTCGAGGCCGGCATGCCCATCGCCGGCATGCTTGTTGGGCGGGCAGTCGGCTCTCTGGTCGGGGCGACCGCAGGTTGGGCCGGGATCGCGTTTCTGCTGCTGGCGGGCCTACTCTTGCTGCGTCCCGGCAACGATGAGGAAGCCGCAGACCGGCGCCTGCGCCTCCTGGCGCACACCAGAGGACTTGCGATCATCGACCTGGGCCTCGGCATCAGCGTCGATGAGCTGACGATCGGGCTCAGCGCCGGCTTGCTTGCCCTGCCGATCGCCTTCATCGTCGTCTGGATCGCGATCCAGGCATTCGTCGCGGCACAGACAGGTTTGAGGTTCGGGCACGCCATCAGTGAAGCCGCGCGCGAAAGGTCGGAACGGCTGGCCGGCGCCGCGCTGATCCTTGTCGCCCTCGTCCTCCTTGGGCTGAGGCTACTGAACCTCTAAGGGGCGAAGATCACGCACAGGCTCGACGCCAGAGACTCCGAGTCGACGCCCGGATGGGTCAGGAAGTAGCCGACTGCATCGCTGACGGCCCCGACCACGGCTCGTCCAAACACCGCCGGGTCCTTATCCGCGTAGAACGCATCGTGAGTCATGGCGTGGCGGACCTCTTCGGCCACCGCGTCCGCGAAGCGGGCCTGCAGCTGGCGGCGGACCACCTCCACCCCCTCGCTCAATCCGACCGACTCGACGATCAAGAGCCGCGCCACATCCGGCCGCGAAAAGCACTCCCGGACGAAGCGGCTGATCCCCAAGCGCAACCGCGAATGGTGGTCGTGGCCCGTAGAGGCCTCGGTGAGCACCTCGTGGATCAGCGCCCCGCCTTCTTCCTCGAGCACCTCGCGGAAGCAGTGCTCCTTGGACTCGAAGAACTCGTAGAACGCCGACTTGGAAACCCGGGCCCGCGTCACCACCGCAGCTGCGCCGAGGGAACCGCCATCGCCGGGCCTATCCGGCAGCCAGGGCCCGCGAGATGACCAAGCGCTGGATCTCGCTGGTGCCTTCGAAAAGGGTGTAGATCTTGGCGTCGCGGTGCCACTTCTCGACGGGGAAGTCGCGGATGTAGCCGTAGCCGCCGCAGATCTGGATCGCCTGCTCGGTGACCTTCACCGCGACCTCGCCGGCCTTGAGCTTCGCCATTGAGCCCTCGGCCTTGGTGAACTCGCCGCCGTTGCGGCCTTCCCACAAGGCCCGCCAGATCAATGCGCGGGTGGCCTCGATCTCGGTCGCCATATCGGCGAGCATGAAGGCGATCGCCTCGTTCTCGATCAGGGTGCGTCCGAACTGCTTGCGCTCCTTGGCGTACTTCAGGGCGAACTCGAAGGCAGCGCGAGCGATGCCGAGCGCCTGGGCGCCCACGATCGGCCGCGACAGCTCGAACGTCTTGAGCGCCGTTGAGGACCGCTGGTGCGTGCCTTGGCGCGCCCGCGCCAGCCGGGCCTCTAGCTTCTCCATGCCGCCGAGCACGTTCTCGACTGGGATCGTGCAGTCCTCGAGCAGCACCTCTGCGGTGTGCGAGGCGCGGATGCCC
>VBEG01000053.1 GCA_005882115.1 Chloroflexota bacterium | reverse complement strand
CCCATACGCAGACCCTTGGTCCCCGGCGGAATGACAAAGCTCGCCTGGCCCCGGGTGCCGAGCTCCGGCTCGACCGCAGCCACCACGACGTGGACATCGGCGATGCCGCCGTTGGTGATGAAGACCTTCTGGCCGTTGATCACCCACTGGCCGTTCTTGCGCACGGCACGCGTCTTCATGGAGGAAACGTCGGAGCCTGCGTCAGGCTCGGTGACGGCGAATGCTCCAAGCGCCGGCTTGTCCGGGGTGCCGAAGCAGGCGGGGATCCAGGTCGAGATCTGATCGGGCGTGCCCTGGGAGAAGATGGCCGCCACCGGGAGGCCCGTGCCCTGGATGGCCAGCGCGATGCCGGCGCAGCCCCAGGTCAGCTCCTCAGCGACCAGCGCGGGCATGATCCCGGTGCCGTCGCCGTACGTCTGCTGCAGGAACTCGGTGCCGTAAAGACCGACCTCGGCCGCCTTCTTGACGACCGGCCAGGGGAACTCCTCGGACTCGTCGTACTGGTGCGCAACGGGCCGGATCTCCTTCTCGGCGAAGCTGTGGACCCAATCGCGGATTTCCTTCTGCTCGTCGCTCAACTCAAACGAAATCATGGTTCCCGCCTTTGCTCCTGCTGCATCAACGCTTTGGTACTAGTACGTACCGTTTTCAGGTGGGACGTTACGCGGAGCGCCCGCCGGCTGTCAACGATCTAAGGCGTTCTGGAAGCCGCGTGGAAACCTTG
The DNA here is from genome assembly GCA_005882115.1 of Chloroflexota bacterium. Classification (GTDB taxonomy): domain Bacteria; phylum Chloroflexota; class Dormibacteria; order Dormibacterales; family Dormibacteraceae; genus 40CM-4-65-16. Next base: position 152 of record VBEG01000053.1, on the reverse strand, counting down.
CAGGAAAAGGCGGTAGGCGCTGAACACCAGAAAGCCGCCCCAGATCCGGGCCAGGATCGGGCCTGGCACCTCGACCGCGACCAGCGCCCCGATCACCGCCCCCACCACTCCCCCACCCCCCATCCAGATGGCTGGAGCGAGCAGGACGTTGC
>VBEG01000068.1 GCA_005882115.1 Chloroflexota bacterium | reverse complement strand
AGAGATCGAGTTTCTCCTCTCCGGCTACATCCGCGGCGAGATCGCCGACTACCAGATGGCGGCCTGGTTGATGGCAGTTTGCATTCGGGGCATGACCGCCGCGGAGACGCTTGCGCTGACCCAGACGATGGTGGCGAGCGGCGAGGTGCTCGACCTCAGCGCGATCCCGGGGATCAAGGTCGACAAGCATTCGACTGGAGGCGTCGGCGACAAGGTGACGCTGGTCGCGGCGCCACTCGCGGCGGCCTGTGGCGTCAAGGTTCCGAAGCTGAGCGGGCGCGCGCTTGCGCACACAGGGGGCACGCTGGACAAGCTCGAGTCGGTGCCCGGGCTGACTGTCGACCTGGAGCCCGAGCGGTTCATCGAGCAGGTACGCGAGGTCGGGATTGCGGTGGCCGCGCAATCGCCTCGCATGGTGCCGGCCGACAAGCTGCTGTACGCGCTGCGCGACGTCACCGCGACCGTGCCGTCGATTCCGCTGATCGCTTCGAGCGTGATGTCGAAGAAGATCGCCGCCGGCGCGGATGCGATCGTGCTGGACGTGAAGTTCGGCCGGGGCGCGTTCATGCCCGACGTCGCCTCGGCCGAGGAGCTGGCCGCCGAGATGGTCGAGCTTGGAGAGGGTGCGGGGCGCCGGACGGTGGCGCTGGTGACGGCGATGGACAACCCTCTCGGGCGCTCAGTCGGTAACGCCTTGGAGGTGCAGGAAGCCCTGGACGCGCTCGCCGGCGTGGGCGACGACGAGCTGCTCGAGGTTTGTCTGCGCGTGACTCGTGAGATGTGCGAGGTCGCCGGAGTCTCGGCCGATCCCGAGAAGGTCTTGCGGGCGGGGGCCGGGCGGCAGACTTTCGAGCGAATGCTCGCGGCCCAGGACGGGCACCTGGAGCGCGGACTGCCCGTGGCGCCGGTGCAGGTCGCCGTCAAGGCCGAATCCGACGGCCACGTCGAAGCCATCGATGCCCTGGAGGTTGGACTCGCCGCGATCGAGCTCGGCGCGGGACGGATCCGCAAGGAGGACAAGGTCGATCCTGCGGCGGGCTTCGTGATCGAAGCTCAAGTCGGAGCCCGAGTCGCCGCGGGCGACCCTCTGGTGACCGTTCATGCGCGTTCGCAAGCGCTCGTCGACCGCGTTTCGAAACGGCTGGTCGGTGCGTGGAGACTCAGCGACAGTCTTGTGCGCCGGCCACCTCACGTGCTGGCCCGGGTCGATAAAAACGGGATCACCAAGGGCGGCTAGTATTCGCCCGATGGCGGTGACGGAAAAGAAATACCACGTCGGTCTCGGCCCCGGCGACGTCGGCGATTACGTGCTGGTGCCGGGCGATCCGTTTCGGACGCCGCTCATCGCGAAACATCTCGACGATGCGCACGAGGTCGCGTTCAGCCGCGAGTACCGCACGTTCACCGGCAGAGTTGAGGGAGTGCCCGTCTCCGCGATGTCCTCCGGAATGGGCGGGCCGTCGGTCGCGATCGGCGTCGAGGAGCTGCACGAGCTTGGCGTGCACACGCTCTTGCGCGTAGGCACGTGCGGAGCGTTGCAGCCCGGGATCAAGATGGGCGATCTCGTGATCGCAATCGGCGCAGTGCGCAGCGAGGGGACGCCGGACGGCTACGTGCCGAAGGAATTCCCCGCGATTGCGTCGCTTGATGTGGTGAACGCCCTGATCGAGTCAGCCGAGGCCTTGCGGGTCCCGTACCACGTCGGACTCATGCGCTCGGTCGACGCGCTGTATTCGGACCTGGTGCCGGATCAGATGCCGCGGCCTGATCTGCGAGGCGAGCTGGAAATGTGGACGAAGGCAGGGATCATCGGCAATGACATGGAAACCTCCACGCTGTTGATCGTTTCGCGGCTGCGCAAGATGCGGGCGGGCACCGTATGCCTGTGCGTGGACGAGGTTGGCGCGGGCGAGATCCATCACCTCGACCCTTCATATATGGACCGCATGCTGGCGGTCGCGGTCGACGCAATCCGGCGGCTGATCAAGCGCGACGCAAGTGCCGCTAAGCGTCAGTAAGCACCCGCTCGTCGCGGACAGCCTGCGAGGCCTGCGCGACAGCACCACCGAGCCCGAGGAATTTCGGACTCTCGCTCGCAACGTGATCACCATGTTGCTCTACGAAGCCACGGCAGACCTTCCGGTGCGGCGCGGCAAGGTCCGGACGCCGCTCGCCGAGGCCGACGCGATCGAGATCGAGGCCGAGGTGGTGGCGATCCCGGTGCTGCGAGCGGGTCTTGGACTCCTCGCGCCAGTGCTCGAGCTGCTGCCGCGGGTCAGCGTCGGCTACATCGGCCTGGAGCGCGACGAGGAGACCGCGGTCGCACGCATCTACTACAAGAAGCTGCCGAAGCTCAAGGGCAAGATCCCGCTGTTGCTCGACCCGATGCTCGCCACGGGCGGTTCGGCGGCCCAGGCGCTCGACCTGATCAAAGAGGCCGGCGGGCGCGACACGCGCATGGTATGCATTGTGGCCGCGCCGGAAGGGGTCAAGGTGCTCGAGGAGCGGCACCCCGAAGTCGACGTCTACACCGCGGCACTGGATGAGCGCCTCAACGACAAGGCTTACATCGTGCCGGGGCTGGGCGACTTCGGCGACAGGCTGTTCGGGACGGGCAACTAGAACAGCCCCATCCCAGCCCTTCGGGCCGGACTTCCCCACAAGTGGGGAAGATTTCCTCTCTCCCTAGCCGAATTTCGCGGCGTAGGCGGATTCGTTGCAGCGGCGCAGCTCGTCGTCGGTCATGCCTGCGGCGGACATGAGGTCGTACTCGTGGCTCAGGGTCGTGTCTGCCACCGTTCGCGAGTCTGTGCTGATCGTGCAGCGGACGCCTGAGCGGACCAGGGCCGGCAGCGGATGCTCGGCCAGCGTCTGCACGGCCTTGCACTTCCAGTTCGCCGTCGGACACATGTCGAGGACGACTCCCTCGTCGCGAATTTGTTCCACTATCCGCGGTTCGCGCGCGCCGATCACGCCGTGGGCGATGCGCTCTACACCAAGCCTGAGGGCGTCCTCGACGTTGGAGGGATCGCCCGCCTCGCCCGCGTGGCAGGTCAGATGGAGCCCGGCCGCGCGGGCCGCCGCGAAAGCCGGGGCGTGAGGCGCCGCGGGGTAGAGAACCTCGTCGCCCGCGAGGTCGAAGCCGACCACTTTCCCTGCGAAGCGGCCGGCGACCTGCGCCAGCTCGACGTTCTCCTCGGGCGAGTGCTGCCGCATCGCGCAGACGATGGCCATCGCCTGGATCGGTCCGGCCTCGAGGCCGGTCAGCACTGCTTGGATCACCCGCTCCATGGCCAGCCCGCCGCGCAGGTGCAGTCGCGGTGCCCACCGCACCTCGAGGTAGTCGACGTTTTCGGCAGCGGAGTCCTCGCACAGCTCCCGCGCGATGCGCTCGAGAGCGGCTTCGGTTTGCATCACCGCGATCGCGTCGTCGAAGTACGTGATGTACTCGGCCTGGCTGTGACAGTCGTCGGGCGCGACCATCCGAAGGCCTTGCCTTCCGGCCAGGTCCTCCGCCGTGGACAGGCGTACTGCTCCATCCAGGTGCGAGTGCAGCTCGGCTTTCTTCCAGCCGAAGAATCGCGCCTCTATGTCAGGGCGTAGATGTGAGGCAGCTCGCGATACAGCCCGGCGTAGTCGAGGCCGTAGCCGATCACGAAACGGTCGGGGATGACAAAGCCGGTGAAGTCGATCGTGACCTCGACCTGGCGGCGCGCCGGTCGGTCGAGCAGCGCCGCCAGCCGCACCGAGGCGGCGCCGAGCCGCCGAATCCGTCGCGCGACTGCGTTCACGGTGACGCCTGAGTCGATGATGTCCTCGACCAGCAGCACGTGGCGGCCGACAAGTGTGCCCTCCACCATGTGCGCCAGCTTCAACCGACCGTTGCTCGACGTTCCGGTCGGATAGCTTGAAGCGCGCACGAACTCGAGCTCGGCGGGGATGCTCAGGCTGCGAAGCAGGTCGGCGGCGAAAACGGTGGCGCCCTTGAGGATGACGACCATCACCAGCGGTGTGTCGATGTCGGCATAGACCTCCGAGATACGGCGGCCCAAGCGATGAACCCGTCGCGCGATCTGCGCCGAGCTGATCATCGGCTTGGGGTGGCTGGCCCGGTCCAGCGCAAGTCCCGACGCTTCGCTCGGGGCCGGCTGGGTGAGGACCTCAGTCATGCAACTGCAATTTTACGGACGATCAAACACCAATTGGATGCCACACCGTTTTCATTTCCATGAAAGCGGAGATCAGGTAAGGACTCATCTCGTCCTTTGTGAGCTTGATGACACGCTTTACGTTGCCTGCCGCTGATTCCTCGATTGCTTTGATTTCGTCGGTGGTGCAACCCGCCGTGTCGATCGCGTTGATGTCCATGTGAGACGAGAGCCAGGGCAGGAGCTCCTTGCGCTGGCCGCTGATGATGTTGACGACGCCGGCGGGCACGTCGCTCGTGGCGAGCACCTCGGCCAGCGTCAGCGCGGCCAACGGCTGCGATTCCGCCGTGAGCGCAACCACGACGTTGCCTCCGCAAAGCACTGGCGCGAGCCGGCGTACGAGCCCGCTGAGCGCGTCCCGTTCCGGCGCGACGATCGCGACGACGCCGGTCGGCTCGGGGATGGTGAAGTTGAAGTACGGCCCCGCGACCGGGTTCACGGTGCCGGTGACCTGCGGAAGCTTGTCGGTCCAACCCGCGTACCAGACGAGCGTCTCGACCGAGCGCTCGAGCTCGCGCCGCGCGCGCACGCCCCCGCCCAGCAGCTCGACGAACTGGGCCGCCCGGCCGTCCAGCATCTCCGCTGCGCGATAGAGGATCTGGCCGCGATTCATCGCGGTGCGACCGGCCCATCCGGGGAAGGCGGTGCGTGCGGCGCGCACGGCGTCGCGCAGGTCTTTCCGCGAGCCGCGGGGCACGTTCACCATGCCGTCGGGCCGGTAGGCGCGGCCCGACTCGGAGCGGACGAACTCGCCGTTGACGAACAGCTTGTACGTCTTGCGCACGTCCATCAGTTGAGATCCACGTAGGGGAGCAGGCCGTGGACGCCACCCTCGCGGCCGAAGCCGGATTCCTTGTAGCCACCGAACGGCGAAGTCGGGTCGAAGCGGTTGAAGGTGTTGGCCCACACCACGCCCGCCCGCATGCGCTCCGCCATCCACAGGATGCGCGATCCCTTGTCCGTCCACACGCCGGCGGAAAGACCGTACGGCGTGTTGTTCGCCTTCTCCACCGCCTCGTTCGGCGTCCGGAACGTCAGCACCGAGAGGACCGGTCCAAAGATCTCCTCCCGCGCGATCCGGTACGACTGCGACACGTTCGTGAACAGCGAGGGCGGGAACCAGAACCCGCGCTCAGGCAGCACGCACTCCGGCTGATAGAGCTCGGCTCCCTCGTCGACGCCGGACTCGACCAGGCCCTGGATCTTCTCGAGCTGCGCCCGCGAGTTGATCGCTCCGATGTCCGTGTTCTTGTCGAGCGGATCGCCCAGGCGCAGGGTCGAAAGCCTCCGCTTAAGCTTCTCGAGCAGCGGCTCTGCGATCGACTCCTGGACCAGCAGCCGGCTGCCGGCGCAGCAGACGTGTCCCTGGTTGAAGTAGATGCCGTTGACGATGCCCTCGACCGCCTGGTCGAGGGGCGCGTCCTCGAAAACGATGTTGGCGGCTTTGCCACCCAACTCGAGCGTCAGCCTCTTGCCGCTGCCGGCGATCGCGCGTTGGATGAGCTTGCCGACCTCGGTCGAGCCGGTGAACGCGACTTTCTTGACGCCAGGGTGCGAGACCACAAGCGAGCCCGTCTTGCCCGCGCCGGTGACGATGTTGACCACACCGGGCGGCAGCTCCGCCTGCATACAGATCTCCGCGAAGAGCATCGCCGACAGGGGCGTTGTCTCCGCGGGCTTGAGCACGACGGTGTTGCCGGCGGCGAGCGCCGGCGCGATCTTCCACGACAGCATCAGGAGCGGGAAGTTCCACGGGATGACCTGGCCGGCGACGCCGAGCGGGCGCGGCTTGCGATTCGGAAAGGCCCACTCGAGCTTGTCGGCCCAGCCCGCGTAATAGAAGAAGTGGGCGGCGCTCAGCGGGATGTCGACGTCCCGCGACTCCTTGATCGGCTTGCCGCCGTCCATCGTCTCGACGACCGCCAGTTCGCGCGACCGCTCCTGGAGCAGTCGCGAGATCCGGAATAGGTAGCGCGACCGGCGCGAGGGCGACAGGCGCGCCCACGAATCGAATGCCTTGCCTGCCGCTTTGACGGCGCGGTCGACGTCCACCTCATCGGCGTCCACGACCTGAGAAAGCGTCTTCTCCGTGGCCGGGTTGATCGTTGGAAAGTGCTTCTTGCTGTGCGCCTCGACCATGCGGCCGCCGATGAACAGCCCGTGGCGCGGCTGGATCTTGACGTGGTCGATCGCCTCCGGCGCCGGGGCGTACTCGAACGCCTGCCGGGCCAGCTCGGCCGATTGCTTCTTGGTGATCGCCATCAGTCGACGGTGAAGTAATCAGCGGACTGATACGCGCCGCTACGTTCCTTGTCGATCTGCATCAGCACGTCGTTGAGGAGGGTCGACGCGCCCAAGCGGAGGCGATCCGGCGTCATCCAATCGGCGCCCAGCGTCTCGTACGTGATCACGAGATACGCAATCGCTTGCTTGGAGGTGCGAATTCCGCCCGCGGCCTTGAAACCGACAGGACGGCCTGTCTCGCGAACGAAGTCGCGGATGGCTTCCATCATCACAAGCGCGACGGGCAGTGTGGCCGCCGGCTGCACTTTGCCGGTCGAGGTCTTGATGAAATCGGCGCCTGCGGCCATGGCGAGGATGCTCGCGCGCCGCACTGCGTCGTAGTTGCCGAGCTCGCCGGTCTCGAGGATGACCTTGAGATGCGCGGCGCCGCACGCCTCTTTGACCGCGACGATCTCGTCGTAGACGCGCTGGTAGTCGCCGGACAGGAACGCGCCTCGGTCGATGACCATGTCGATCTCGTGCGCGCCGGCCTGCACCGCCTGCTCGGTCTCGGCGACCTTGATCGAGGTGAAGCTCTGGCCCGAAGGGAACGCGGTCGCTACCGACGCGATGCGCACCGCGCTGCCGCGGAGCGCCTGCACGCAGTCCGCAATGCGAAGCGGATAGACGCACACCGCGGCGACCGAAGGCACCGTGGCGTCGCCGGGCTTGGGCCGGACTGCTTTGGCGCACATCGCCGCGACCTTGCCTGGGGTGTCCGCTCCCTCGAGGGTGGTCAGGTCCATGCAGCGGACCGCCAGGTCGAGCGCCCAGAGCTTCGAGGACTTCTTGATCGAGCGTTTGGCGAGGGAGGCGGCGCGTTCGTCAGCGCCCACCTGGTCGACGCTCCGGACGCCGCGCATGAGGGAGCCGAGGTGCGTGAGCGAGAGCGCGGTCGCCATGTGGGGATTATGCGACGGCGGCTTGTGGCGCAAGGCCGGGGCACCACGGGCGTTTTACCAGCTGACCCTTCAACGCCGTGATTGGGCGGGTCATCGAGGCCGCCCTACTTTTACAAGGCACGTGAGCCCCATCCGGGCCCGCGGTCGGTACTTCCCCGTAAACGGGGAAGAGTTGGGTCTGAAATAGTCGACTTTGTGAAGCGCTGTGCCGCGTTGGCCGCCCTGCTGCTGATGGGTGCTTGCAGCTCTGGCACCGCATCGCAGGCGCGACCGTCGCCCAGTCCCTCGCTTGCCTCGCCGAGTTCTTCGCCCTTGTCGTCGCTGTCGCCCATGCCTCTTCAGCGACTCGAACGATCACTGCCGTCCCCTATCGAAGAGACGGCGGCGGCCGCGGCGGGCGGAAAGCTTTACGTCATGGGAGGTTTCAACGCGGCGGGCGCGAGCCTCAACACCGTCTACGTCTTCGACGGGACGACATGGTCCCTCGGGCCGAGACTTCCTCTGCCGCTGGACCATCCCTCGGCGGCGACCCTCGACGATCGCGTGTACATCGCGGGCGGCCACAGCAACGGACGTGACAGCGCGCGCATGTTCCGGCTTGATGGCGATCGCTGGACGGAGCTGGCGCCGATGCAGTTCGCGCGGGGCGGCCACGCCCTGGTCGCCGCCGCGCGAAAGCTCTACGCGATCGGAGGCAACACAAGCCGGGGCAATGTCGCCGCTGCCGAAGCCTACGACCCCGCGGCGAACACCTGGTCCGTCCTGCCGGCGTTACCGCAGCCGCGCAACCACGTCGCCGGCTTCACCCTGAACGGAATGGTCTGCGTCGACGGAGGCCGATCGCCCACCACCGCGCGCGTCGACTGCCTCGACGTCGCGCGCCGCGCGTGGTCGCGACTCGCCGACTTGCCTCGGGCCGCCAGCGGCGGCGGCGCCGTCACGCTCGGTGGCACCGTCGTCGTGGCGGGCGGCGAGGACGCAAGCGAGACGCGGATCATCGACCAGCTCGTCTACATGTCCGGCGCGCCCGGCGCGACCGGTGCGACCGGCGCGAGCGGATGGACGGTGAAGCAAAAGATGCTGGCGCCACGGCATGGATTCGAGCTCGTCGACTTCCAAGGACGCGCCTGGGCGTGCGGTGGAGGCAGCGCGCCGGGCTTGCACCCGGTCGCGACCTGCACCTCATTCGGGGATGGATTGTCCGCGCTCGCGAATAGCTGATATGACCGAGAGGGTCAGCCCGCTCACGACGATGACCAGGAGAGGAACGCCGTAGTTGAACTCCGGCGTCGTCAGGAGCGAAACGTCGGTGTTCCAGACCTGCTCGAGCAGGAGATCGCCGAGCTCGATGATCGCGTAGAAGACCAGGATCACCACGTTGGCGATCAGCGCCGCGAGTGCAATCGGCTCACGCACATACCAGAGCAGGACCGCAAAAGGGACGGCCGCAAGGAACGGACCGAAGAAGTTGACGATCGACTGACGGACCAAGTCGAGCGGCTGGGTGGGCTGCGCGTGCAGCGACCAGATCCAGACGTCCAGGTACCCGAGGTGCCAGGGCCGCGCGATGATCGAGCCCTGGGCGCCGACGGCGTAGATGAGCAGGAGGTGCATCACTTCGTGCGCCCCGAAGGCGGCGACGAACAACAGCAGCGAGACGATCACAACCCTCACGTACATCGGTGGCGGTATAAATCCTCCAATGCCGGACGTGATCAACGCAATCAGGGAAGCGCTTCAGATGGCGTTTTTCATGTTCTGGGAGGTCCTGTGGCCCCTCGCGCTCGGCTTCCTGATCTCCGCCGTCGTGCAATCGCTCGTCTCCCGAGAAGCGGTGGTCAGAGCCCTGGGCGCCGACGACCTTCGCGGCGTCACCTTGGCGACCGTGCTCGGCGCAGCAAGCTCGAGCTGCTCGTATGCGGCGGTCGCGGTGGCCCGCGGGCTGTTTCGGAAAGGATCGACCTTCACCAACGCGATCGTCTTCGAGTTCGCGAGCACCAACCTGGTGTTCGAGCTTGGTCTCGTGCTGCTCGTTCTGCTCGGCTGGGAGTTCCTGACCGCTGAGCTCGCCGGCGGGCTGTTGATGATCGCGATCCTCGCCGTGACCTTCAAGTACACGCTCCGCCATCGGATGGTCGATGAAGCACGGGCCCAGGCCGAGAAGGGTTTGCGCGGCCGCATGGAAGGCCACGGCGAGATGGACATGTCGGTCACGGGCGGATCTTTCCTGAACAGGCTCTTCTCAGCGCGTGGCTTCACCGCCGTAAGCCACGTCTTCTACACGGATATCGCGAGCATCGCCCAGGACCTAGCGCTCGGCTTCCTGATCGCGGGCGCGCTGGCCGCGTGGGTGCCGAACAGCTTCTGGCAGACGCTTTTCGTGTCCAGCGATCCGGCGGTGGCGGCGGTTTGGGGCCCGATCATCGGCCCGGTGATCGCGATGCTCACGTTTGTGTGCTCGGTGGGCAACATACCGCTGGCGGTGGTGCTGTGGAACGGCGGCATCAGCTTCGGCGGAGTGATCAGCTTCATCTTCGCCGACCTGCTAATCATCCCGATCCTGAACATCTACCGGAAGTACTACGGAAGGCGGACGAGCCTCTACCTGCTGGTCACCTCATACGGAGCGATGGTCCTGGCAGGCCTCGTCATCGGGGCGCTTTTCCAGGTGCTTGGGCTCGTCCCCACCCATCACGTCATCGAGGCCTTTCAGAAGCGTCCAAGCTGGGACTACACGACATTCCTCGACTTCGCGGCGCTGGCGCTCGCGCTCATCCTGGGCTGGCG
>VBEG01000067.1 GCA_005882115.1 Chloroflexota bacterium | reverse complement strand
GGTGGCCGTGACGACCGCCAGCAGGGCGCGGGAAGCGCGATCGTGGGACTGGTGATGATCATCGTCGCGCCGATCGCGGCGCTCCTCATCCAGCTGGCGATCTCTCGGTCTCGCGAATACCAGGCCGACCGCACGGGCGCCGAGGTCTCAGGCGACCAGCTGGCGCTGGCTTCCGCGCTGCGCAAGCTGGAGCGGGCCACTCAGGCCATTCCGTCGCAGACCGCCCAACCCGTGTTCGCGCATCTCTACATCGTGAATCCGCTCAGCGGCGGAACCTTGGCCGGGCTCTTCAGCACGCATCCCCCGATCGAGGACCGGATCCGCCGCCTCGAGGAGATGGCTGGCGGCATGCGCCGCGCCTCCTGAAAGTCACGACTGGGTCAGGTTCAGCGAAACCTCGATCGTGACCGCCGGCTGCACGGTCGTGAACCCAATGCTCGGCGGGTTGACTCCGAAGTCGGTCATGTTGGTCGCGATCGTGCCCGCGATCTGCGCCGAGCTTCCGCTGACACGGAGCTGCAGGCTCGCGGTGACGTCCTTGGTCACGCCGTGGATCGACAGCGTGCCGGGAACCGAGACCGTCACGGTCTGACCGGCGGAAGCTCCCGCGGGCAGTGTGACGCTCTCGGCCACGAACACGGCCGTCGGGAATGAGCTCGCGTCGAGCGACTGCTGAACGATGCGGTCGCGGTTGGTGACGTTGTAGCCGGCGACGGAGTCCACGCTGGCCAGGCTTGACAGCTGGACCGTGATGGTCGCGGCCGAGAGCTGGTAGGTGGTGCCGGACTGAGTGATCGTGGCCTGGCCGCTCACCGCGCTGGTGCGTGCGACAGCCTCGTGACTCGAGCTCTGGCCCACGAACTGCTCTTTGACCCGGTATCCGGCGAGCGACCCCGAGGCAATCGTCCACGTGCTGGTGCCGGCCGTTCCGGACGTGGGCGACGCCGTCCCCGAAGCGGTGGGGCTCGGCGAAGCGAGGGCGAGGGTGGGCGGACTCGTTCGCAACCCAGAGAAGAAGTACGCGTAGGCGCCGCCACCTCCAAGTACTAAAAGCGCGGCCAGGGCGGCGATCGGGATCCAGAGCCTTCGTGACATGGGCAAGATCGTCCATCAGCCTGCTTGTTCGGCGCTGTGAGAATCCTGAGAGATTGCTGGGAGGCGGGCTTAGGGTTCTTCTTCTTCGCTGATCACTGGGTCTTGTGTGAGCTCGTCTTCGTCGCTATCCGCGTAGAGGTCGCGGATCTCCGCGCCGCTTGTCTCGAAATCGCCGATGCCTTCCGACGAATCGTCCTCCACCAGCTCGCCGGCGCGGCGTGATTCGTCGAGCAGCTGCTCGTACGCGCGCTGCGCGACGTCGGTCGCCGGATACTCGTAGAACTCGGTGTTCTCGGGAATCTCCGCTCCCTCGGTGCTGTCGGACCCGTGGCGCAGGATGTAGCTGCGACCGTTGTCGGGATCGTGCAGCAGCGTCAGGTAGCGTTCTCCCGTCAGTTCCGCGCGCCTCTCGGCCTGGCCGCTGTTCTCCAGCTCGAGCAGCCTGCTGAGGATCTCTTCTTCGCTTCGTTCTTGCATGGCCTTCCTACTTAAACGCCGGGAGCGGGCTGATCGACCGGGATTACACTCGGGCTCGTGACGGAAACGATCGCACCCCAGCGAACGGCCGGCGCGCTGATCCCGACTCCCGATATCACTCCCGAAGAGCTACAGCTCGCGGTGCGAAACCATTCCATGCCGCTCGAGGCGTTGCACCACGCCATCACGCCGGTCGGCCTCCACTACCTGCTGATTCACTTCGACATCCCGACGGTCGACGTTGCGAACTACGAGCTCAGTGTCGGCGGGCGGGTTCGCAACCCGCTGCGCCTCACCCTGGACGAGATCACCTCTCGGCCCGCGACCACGCTTACTGTCACCCTCGAGTGCGCGGGCAACGGGCGCGCCCGGTTGTCGCCGCGTCCGATGAGCCAGCCGTGGCTCGGCGAAGCGGTCGGCACGGCGGAATGGACTGGCACCTCGCTCGCTTCACTTCTCGACGAGGCGGGCCCGCTCCCTGAAGCCGTCGACCTCGTGTTCACGGGTCTCGATCGCGGCGTCCAGGGTGGTGTCGACCAGTGGTATGAGCGAAGCCTCTCGCTCGACGATGCCTCCCGGCCGGAGGTGTTGCTCGCCTATGCGATCAACGGCATGCCCTTGCCGCCGCAGCACGGCTTTCCACTTCGGCTGATCGTCCCCGGTTGGTATGGCATGACGCACGTGAAGTGGCTGCGTTCGATCACAGTGGCCGACCGGGCGTTTGGCGGATACCAGCAGGCGACCTCATACCACTACCGGACCCGGGAGGGTGAGGGAGGCGAGCCCGTGACGCGGATGTTGCCCCGCGCTCTGATGGTGCCTCCGGGCGTGCCGGACTTCATGACCAGAACGCGATTCGTCAAGCCGTCGAAGCACGAGATCGAAGGCCGCGCCTGGTCGGGGCGTGGCGCGATCGTCAAGGTGGAGTTCAGCGACGATGGCGGCGCGAGCTGGGCGCGCGCCAGGCTCGAAGCGCCGGTGTCGCAATATGGATGGCGGCGCTGGACGTTCGACTGGGATGCGACGCGGCTGGGGGAGTACGAGCTGTGCGTGCGCGCGACTGATGAGGCCGGCAACGTGCAGCCGGTCGATCCGAGCTGGAACTTCGAGGGCGTCCAGAACAACTCGGTGCAACGTGTCGCGGTAGTGGTCGGCGCTTTGCACGAGGAGCAGGTTTCAGCCGACGCGGGCTAGGCGTCGACTCGCTTGTCTTAGCCTGATTGGCGTGGCTCCGGAAACCGCGTCGAAGAGCGAAGCGCTCGAACGCCTTCGCCAGGCATGGCGCGGTGAGGTGCAGGCACGCGCGATGTACCTAATACTCGCCGCGCGCATCCGCGACGGGCGGCGCGGAGAGATCATCCGGGCCATCGCCGACGCCGAAGCCTCGCATCGCGAGCGAATCGAAGAGCGGCTTCGCGCGATGGGCGAGCCCGTCCCCGACGCATCGACGGTGAAGCTGTCGCTGTTCCAGCGCCTGCAGGCTCAGCTGGCGCCGGTGGAAGCGGTCATCGCGAGGATGGAGGAGGCCGAAGAGCTCGAGATCACCGACCGCTACAAGCGATCCACCGGCGACCCCGAAACCGACGCTGTCCTGCAGGGGATCCGGATCGAAGAACAGGGCCACTCGCGTTCGCTCGAGTCGATGGAGGTCGCCCATCACTCCGGCGATCGCGTGCCTTCGAGCGTGCAGAGCAGGCTCAATCGCATCCTCGGTCGCGAGTCGTGGCACCGCACGGGGGCGGGATGGATCTCAGGAGCGATCTACGGCGCCAACGACGGGCTGGCCGCCGTGTTCGGCATCGTCGCCGGCGTCTCGGGCGCCACAGGCGGCTCGAGCTTCGTTCTGACCGCCGGCCTTTTCGGAGCGATCGCCTCGGGCCTTTCGATGGCCACCGGCGCCTACCTCGCCGAGCGCTCGGAGGGGGAGGTCGCGGCAGCGAACGTACAGCGGGAGCGCGAGGAGATTCTCGAGCATCCCGACGAGGAGAAAGAAGAGGTCTCGCTCTTCTATCAGCTCAAAGGCATCGACAAGGAGATGGCGGACCGCCTGGCCGAGCAGCTGGGCGGAAATCCCGATGCGCTCCTCAGGGTCCACGCACCCGAGGAGCTGGGCGGCCTCGAGACAGCAAGCAAGCCGGTGCAGTCGGCGATCGCCGCCGGCGTCAGCACGTTTGTCGGCGCGATGGTCCCGGTCATGCCGTTCTTCTGGTTACGCGGAACGACGGGCGTGATCACGGCTGCGATCGTGTCGCTGATCGCGCACTTCCTGGTCGGCGCGTCGAAGTCTCTCTTCACGCTCCGGACCTGGTGGTCCGCCGGGCTCGAGATGACCCTTGCCGGTGTCATCGTCGGCGGCATCACGTACGGGATCGGCCTGGTGTTGAAAGTCGGCGGCTGAGGCCGCTACAGGTCGGGCAGCTTCTCCACGACCACCGATCGCTTCAAGAGCGCGGTCATGACGCTCTGTGAAGCACCCGGATCGCCGCTGGTCCAGAAGCGCTCGCGGGGTTCGGCACCGTCTGCCCTGAGATGTTGCTCGTCCAGGACGTGCGCGAGTTGTCGCGCGACTGCCTCTCCGGTCTCGATCAGCGAAACGCCTGGCCCGGCGAGCTCAGCGAGCACCGGCTTCAGGAACACGTAGTGCGTCGAACCCAGCACGATCGTGTCCGCGCCCGCGTCGAGCATCGGACGAATGTAGCCCTCGACCATTCGCTTCAGCTCGGGACCGTCGATGTCCGCGGCCTCGATGTGCTCGACAAGCCCCGGGACCGGCTGGACGATCACCTTGACGTCGGTGCCGAAGCGGTCGAGCAGCGACGCGAGGCGGTCTGAGCCGCCCACCGCGGCGGGCACTATGGCGCCCACGATCCCGGAACGCGTGGCCGCGACCGCGGGCTTGATCCCGGGCTCGATGCCGACCACCGGGATCGTGAGGGCTGCCCGCAGCGCCTCGGCCGATCCCGCGGTCCCGGTGTTGGAACCGATGACGATCGCCTTCACGCCTTGCGAGATCAGAAACCGCGCGATCTTCAATCCACGCTCACGCACGAACGCGGCCGGCTTATCGCCCCACGGCGCGTTCGCGGAGTCGGCGACGTAGTAGACGGACTCCGTGGGCAGGGCTTGGTGAATCTCCCGCAGCACGGACAGTCCGCCGACGCCCGAATCGAAGACGCCGACGGGCGCCTGGTTCACGCCGCAAGGCTAGCGGAACAAGACGCCTGAAACTGTTGCACCATCTGCCGCGTTTGCGCCCCGTATCGAAATTCCATTTTCATGCCCTCCCTGAGGCGCCTCGCGCGTTTTCTCTGTATGCCAGGTGTTCCTTCAGAACGTCCGTGGCTCCTTGGCGTGATCCTCGGCCTCTGCGTCGGGGGCGGTGTCGTGCTCATCAACTCGCTCAGATATGGGTTCAGCGCACCGCTGCTTTTGCTCGGCGCCGTGCTCGCCGTCGTCTTCGGCGGGCTCGCGTTGATGGGAGCTTTCGTCAGCCGCAGAACGCACGTAGACTGAGGACTCTAATGCCGGACCGGGTCGGCATCACGCCGAAAAGCTGGACCACGGACCTGCACCAGGGCATCCTTCATCTCGGCAAGCGCTGGTACGTCGTCAGCGCCCATCTCGACGAGCACGGCCACGCTGAAGGGGTCAGGCTCGACGGGCCCTTCGCCGACGAGGCGGCTGCCCAAGCCAGCGCGCGCCCGAGCGAGAACACACAGCGCTGAGCTCTGCGGAGATGCGGGTGGCGGCGCTGGCGGACATCCACGGCAATCTGCCGGCGCTGGAAGCTGTGCTGCGAGATGTGGAGCGTGAGAAGCCTGACCTCATAGTGTTTTGCGGTGACGTCGCGTCCGGCCCCATGCCGGCGGAAACCATCGACCTGCTGCAAACCATCCGCGGCGCTCGTTTCGTCCGCGGGAACGCGGACCGGGGTCTTGTCGACGAGTTCGACGGCAAGCCGTCGGAATCGCCCGGCCCCTTCGCCGATTGGTGCGCGAAGCAGATCAATCGGAAGCAGCGCGAGTTCCTGGCCTCGTTTGAGAGCACTGTGCGGATCGACTCCGTCGACGGCGTCGGCCGCGTCCTCTTTTGCCATGCGGTGCCAAGCAACGACATCGACGTGATGACCACGGAAACGTCCCAGCAACGCATGCGCGAGATCCTGGCCGGCGTAGACGCAGATCTCGTGGTGTGCGGTCACACGCACATGCAGTTCGACCGTGTCGTCGACCGCGTCCGTGTCGTCAACGCCGGCAGCGTGGGCATGACCTACGGCGAGCCGGGCGCTTGCTGGGCGATGCTCGGCCCGCGTGTCCAGTTCAGGCGCACCGACTACGATCGCGAGGCCGCCGCCGAGCGTATCCGCGCCAAGGATTGGTCGTCCGCCGAGAGCTTCGCGCGCGACAACGTGATCAACGTGCCATCAGTGGACGAGGCGATGCAGTTCATGCGCGCCCAAGAAGCCAAGCAAGCCCACGCTCGGCGCTAGCGTCCCTTGTAGCCGGGGAGCGCCTCCGCTTCGCTGACCTCGAGGTTTGTGATCACATGCTTGTCGGTAATCCGCTGGATTCGCTTCGCCGGAATCTCGACCGCCTCGCCGTCGCGCCGACGGGCGACGATGCCGTGAAAGATGTCGTCGTCCTGGTCGCCAAGCCATTTGACAGCCGTTCCGATCTCGGTGCCGTCCGAGGCGACCACCGGAGCATGTCGAGGCATCGCCTGCCACGCAACTGGCGTCTCGTCTTCGAACACGTCTGCTCACCACGATACCGGCATGCGTTCAAGATTGTGAGATGACCAACTACAGCCCACTGCTGGCGCTATTCGTGCTCGCTCCGCGCCTTCGGCGCGCGTCGAACCGCGCGGTGAGCATCTATCTTCCCGCGCGGTCCGAGGGATATGACGCGCGCTTCTATGACATCGAGTTTCGAGACCTGCTGCACCGCTACAGCGACCGGCTCAGCGCCAAGGACCGCGAGCTGATGGAGTACGAGATGCGGCGCCTCCGACACCACGTCGCGGTGGTGCGGCCCGCGGGCTGCCCCGCTTTCGCAGGCTTCGCCGACGAGCCTCACGGAGTTCTCGAGATGATCAAGCTGCGGGACGGGACGGATGAAAGGCTCGAGGTCGGTGAGCTCCTGCTCGCCCCGATCCTTCGCCAGCTGGAGCATCACCCGCCGGCGCTGATCGCGGTCGTCGACAAGGAGCACGCCAAGACATTCGGGTCGATACTGGACGACATCATTCCCCTGGAGCACGTGAACGGGACCGAGGTCCGTCACTCGCGAGCCGGCGGAACCTCGGCGGCGAGCAACCAGCGCAAAGCCGACAACAAAGCCAAAGCCAATCTCGAGGGCGCGGTCAAGACCGTGGAGCGCGAGATGGCCTCAGGGTCCTACTTGCAGATGTACATCGCAGGTCCCGACGAAGCCCGGGCGGCGTTCGAGCGGATGCTGCCGGACCGGCTCAAGAGAACGGTCGCGGGTCACCTCAGCGCCTCGCTCGACTCGTCAGCGCTCAAGCACGAGCTGCGAGAGAAGGTGGCGGCCGCCATCAAGCCTTAACGCGAGCGCAGCACGAGCTGCGTTTGCGCGACCTTCGCGACGAGCTTGCCGGACTCGTCGTGGACGGCTGTCTCGACGACGATCGTGGTCCCGCCGCGATGCAGGACCGTCGATGTAGCCGCAACCCGTCCGCCCTTGACGTAGCCGACGAAGTTCGTCTTCGACTCGATGGTCGTCGTGCCGGACGCGTTGTCAGGCAGGTTCAGGAGCGCGCACGCCGCGCCCGCGGAATCGGCGAGGGCCATGATCACACCGCCGTGGAGCACGCCGCCGGCCGTGCAGAGCGACGGCGCCCACGCCATCGACAGCACGACTTTCTCGGCCGTGTACGAGTCGGCTCTGATGCCAAGAGTAGTCGCCAGCGGCATCAGGCCCCGGACCATATCGGTCGGCTCGGTCACGCCTTCGAGTATGCCGCGCTAGATTGACCGTGTGATCAAGGTCGGAGTCATCATGCCCGCCACCATCGACGACGCAGGTGAGTTCCTGGCCGATGTGAGAGCGCTCGAAGCAGCCGGCGCCAAGTTGATTGGGCTAGAAGGCAACGGCCGTGAGCAAGCCATCCTTCTGGCAGCGATTGCCGCGGTCACCGAGAGTGTCCAGCTGCATCTTTCTGATCCGGAAGCCATCGCCCTCCTGCAGAAGCTCAGCCGCGGCCGCATTGTCACCTCGATGCCGCTGGGCGAGACCTGGGTCGAGATGTCAATGCCATCCGATCGCGATTCATGGACGGCTAGCCTCCGTGCCCACGAGGCCGCCGGCGCCCATGGGGTCATCGTCGCCTGGGATCCGCGATTGATCGATCTCCTCCGTAATCCTGAGCCCGACGATCGCAGCGATCTCCTGATGTCAACGGGCTGACAACTTGACGTGGTGACGGGCCTGAGCTAGCGTCAGTTCATTCGGAGGGTTTGATTGCCGACCATCACGCGTCGGGAATTCCTCAAGGTGGGTGGGGCCGGGGCCGGGGCACTCGCTGTCTCAGGGCTCGGCTTTGATGTCGCGCTGGCTGAATCAACCAAAGTCAAGCAGTCGCTCCGGATCGCCGGCGCCAAGGAATCGCACTCCATCTGCCCGTACTGCGCGGTCGGCTGCTCGCTGGTCGCATACACGCGCCAGACCAGCGACGGGAAGACGCAGCTCCTCCAGATCGAAGGCGACCCGGACAGCCCGGTCAACGAGGGCCGCCTGTGCCCGAAGGGCGCCACCGCGATGCAGCTCGCGACCTCGCCGCGTCGAGTCGGGTCACCTCTGTACCGCGCCTCGGGGGCGACCGGATGGAAGAGCGTCTCGTGGGACTTCATGCTCGACAAAATCGCCAACAACATCAAATCGTCAAGGGACGCGACTTTCGTCGCCACCGACGGCAACGGCAACAGTGTCAACCGGTGTGAGGGCATCGCCTTCGCCGGAGGCGCAGCGTTCAGCTCCGAGGAGGGCTACTTTGCCACCAAGCTGATGCGCGGCCTGGGACTGGTACATCTAGAGCAACAGGCCAGGGTTTGACACGGCCCCACGGTGGTCAGTTTGGCCGCCACATTCGGAAGGGGAGCGATGACCAACCACTGGCGCGACATCAAGAACACCGACCTGATCTTGATCAACGGAGCCAATCCGGCTGAGGCCCACCCGGTCGGTTTTCAGTGGTTCATGCGCGCCAAGCTGGACCGCGGAGCAAAGATCGTCCACGCGGATCCGCGATTCACGCGGACGTCGGCGGTCGCCGACATGTACCTCCGGATGCGCGTGGGCACCGACGTCGCGTACTTCGGCGGCCTGATCAACCACGTCCTTCAGAACAACCTGTTCCACGACGCGTACGTCCGCAACTACACCAACGCTTCGTTCATCGTCAAAGAGGGCTACGCATTCAAGGACGGATTGTTCTCCGGCTACAACGCGGACAAGCGTAGCTACGACATCTCGACCTGGGCTTATGAGTCGATCCCCCCGCCGCCGAGCCCTGGCGAAGCAAACGCCACACGCGAAGGTCCCGCCACGAGCGGATCAGGATTTGCCAAGCGCGATATGACCCTCCAGGACCCGCGCTCAGTCTTCCAGCTGATGAAGGCGCACTACTCGCGGTACACCCCAGAGGTCGTCTCGAGCATCACCGGCATCCCGGTCGCCGATTTCAAGAAGGTCGCCGACCTGGTCGGCCAGATGGGCCAACCGG
>VBEG01000052.1 GCA_005882115.1 Chloroflexota bacterium | reverse complement strand
CGTGTTTCAGTGCCTTCGTAGAATCAAGCGACCCAGCTAGACTCCCTTGGTCTGGTCCGGCTCGGGGTCGAGGAGAGGGCCGCTAGCTCAACTGGCAGAGCGCCGTGCTGATAACGCGGAGGTAGGTGGTTCGAGTCCACCGCGGCCCACCACATCTTGAACTCGAGTTTCCAAGTAGACCTGGTACGAAGCAATAGCACAGCGCTTGCATGCCGGCTCTTACCGCAACCAAAGCCCGACCGAAAGCGCCAAAACCGACAGTGACCGCGTGAGCCCGATGAGGCAAATCGTCGCTGCTACGTGTCTCGGGTTGTGTGTTCTCTCTCTCTGTCACTGTCGCATTAAATCGGTGGGGCCTAGCGACGCGACCCGCGGGAGGTGTCGGCCAGGGATCTGAGGATTGGGGCTTGACTGCGGAAGCAATGAGATGGTATGCCGCTCAGCTGGCCCCTGGTCGGGGCTGCAGTCGCAGGATTGGGTTTCGCATTCCCCCACTAGCGATCGCCGCGGCAGCGATCTTGCTGCCCGCGGTCTTTATCAGTTGGTGGGTCGGATTCATACGCCGTATTCGCCAGGGAAGGCTGTTTTCATTCCCCGGTCGGATTCCAGAAATAGTGAGCTGGTGCTTGGTACTCGGGCTCCTGATTGGTGGCGCATCGCTAGCGAAGCCGCCCTAGCAAAGCGTTCGGAACTTTCGCCTCGCACGTGAAGCTGGCGCTAGGGACCGCCATCGTGCGGTGCCAGCGAGCGATAGTTTTGGCTGATGGACGGTGACTCTCGCGAGTCGACATGATCTCGAGAAGTCAGGCGAGGACTCCGAAAACAGCTCCAAGGAGGAGTAGGAACACTCCCAAGCCACCACACCAATATCTACGTACAGACCAAAGCCGGCTGTGGTTCAGGTCACCGCGACCAACAACCGCCCCGGGAGCGACTTCGGCTTCCACGCCGCAAACAGCAAGGTTCCGCCTCACAAGATGAAGATGACTCCTCCACCTCGCTGACCTTCCACGGCTCGAAGTATCGTAACCCGCGCTGAACCCGACGTCGGACTTATCAGCGTGCCTTTGGGGCACCGGCGGCGAGACCCTAGGAGGAGGAGGCAGATGCAAGGCGTACCCGTTCGAGCGCAGCCGGTCGAGATCGAGGGCTTCTAGGGCGGCGCGGTGGAAGCCGTGCCGCAAGAGCGGTGCTGCCGTTCGGCGGTTAATCCCCGCTTTCGTCGTCTCCACATCGAACCAGCTGGAGCTCGGCCCATGCCAGTCGTCCGAAACATTCGGTCAGTCCTCCCACCCTGTTGGGCTTTAGTCCTGGACATAGGGCGGTATGCGGATTGCCGCATCCTTCTTGACGGAGTACACCAACAACGGAGTCAGGCTGAATGTTCCAGCCAGTGAAGTTGTCGGGGATTTGTCGCGAACGGCTTCGGGTCGCGCACCTCGAAGAGCGAAACCAGCTGACCATTGCAAGTGGCTCGCTGGCGTGCTCGACATCGAGAACGGGGTGACGAGCTTGCGTAGCAACATGCGACCGACTACAGGTCATTCCCACCCACAAACTTGGCGAGAGACGATGGACTGGGTTGAGTTGCTCAAGCATCTGATCTCTAGGCACGCGCAAGATCCAGCGGAACTTGAGGACTTGGACCAGTTCGCGGATGGCACCATCGGTCGGCGGAGGCATGCCGATGCCGTTCACTCGAAGCTTCATGCGATCAGCGGGATGAGTCAAGCGACAGCATTACCGATACAACTCAGCGATATGGCGCCTTCGCCTTCGCCAGCGTCGTTCCGGCCAGACAGACGCACCGATATCCGATCCCAGCGCAGTCCTCGCGTCCAGAACCTACATAACTCTTAAGTTTTGCAACGCCGCCAGCAAGACGTGGGGCGCAACATGTCTTCGAGGCTCATTTGCGACAGCTTCGACGGTGGGGGCCGAGTTTGCATCAGAGGCTCCTCGGCCCTCACCTTCGCGGTTCCAACCGGGGGCGAGAGTCGTTGGTCTCCATCCCTGCGCTCTCGCCTCACCTCTGGATTCGTAAAGGGGGGTTCAGAACGTCCACAAGACTGCCAAGGCAAAGCTCCCATTGACTTCGGGCCGCGCAAGCCTAGGGTTACAGATGGAAGAGGGCTTTGCTATGCCCGCGTTTTGAGAACTGGGGAGCGTCTTATGAAGAGACTTAGTCCGACCTTCGCCGCGATAGGCGCGGTGCTGCTGATGTCGATCCCAGCTCAGGCCAGCGGAGTGGCCAACGGCCATAGCACGCTGACCTTGGACTGCGGCCAGTTCGGGACCGTGACCGTCAGTGTGAACAACGCCAATGGAGGAAACGGCCAGGGCGGTTTCGGTGCCGCGCAGGTGGTGGGCACCACCGGCACGCACGGGATGCCGACGGCCTTCACGTTCGGCCTCTTCGACGTGACCACGAGTAAGTCGATCTTCTCGGGCACTCAGGTCCAGGGCCGCGGCAACTCGCATCCCAACCAGGCGACGACACACTGCACCTCCACCCTGACGGGGACTGCCTCGGAGCTCGGCTTCATCGGGCCGCTGCCGCCGGGAGTTTCTGCGACGGATACCCTGCAAGAGACCATAGATGTGACGGTAATCATCCAGAACTGACGGCGATCCAACTTAGCCGAAGTGATTGACAGGGCCGCCTACCGGGTAGGCCGGCCACTGTGCAGACTGGATAGATTCCGGCATCGGGGCCGGATCGGAGTGGTGATACGGGGCGGCTGCTCGCTTTGGTCAAGACCAGACATGCAATCCCCCGCTGGGTCGGATCAGACACCATGCGGCGGCACCCGTCGCCACAGTTTCTCATCGAAGTTGGGACGATTTGCCGTGACTCCAATGGTTGTCGCTGCAGGGGTAAGCTGCGACACAGATGGTTAATACACACCCACCGGAACAAGGTGCAAGACCAACTCTTGAAGGGTCTGATCGGGCTTGGCTTACCAACCGGGAACCTGGTTCTGCTCATGGTGCCCGGACAAATCGGCACCCAGCACCGAGGTCGCTGTCCCTGCTGATCCCCGCACCACATAACTCGGCGCATGACGTTCGATCTATCCGAGATCAACACGGGTCATCAGCACAGCGCTCAGCCCGATCTAACGCGGAGGTAGGTGGTTCGAGTCCACCGCGGCCCACCTTACTTTCCGTAATGCGAATCGAACGCGTCGGAAGGCGGAAGGTTGGGATGATGCTGTTTCGGCTCTCAAACCTGACGTCGACGACGAGCTTTTTGAGCAGGGCCTTTCGCTGACCGGGGGTTCCATTCAGCATTGCGTCTCGGGACTGCTTCCTCTGCATCGCGGATGACTTCTTTGCTTGGCGCACCCACGGTCCTTGGGGAGTCGTGCAGCTATCACATAACCACGCGGCAAGTCGCCTACTCCAACGGACAAGTGCTGCGGATTATCGCCAACGCGTTGGAGTGATCGCCCGAGTTCCCGGTTGCCCTGAGGCTGACCGGCAGGATCCTACACAGCACCGGCGGCAAGAAGGATTCGAACTGGCCTCGGGCGTTTGCCTGCGCGGACCATGACAGCGTGCCCCGCGAGCCGGTGGCGGTGAGCGTCAGCCCCTCGCCGGGTTTGAAACCTATGCCGCAGACAGCATCGGACCCCGGCAAAAAAGTTGGCTGA
This sequence comes from Chloroflexota bacterium, assembly GCA_005882115.1. Lineage (GTDB taxonomy): Bacteria > Chloroflexota > Dormibacteria > Dormibacterales > Dormibacteraceae > 40CM-4-65-16. The sequence continues at coordinate 21,935 of VBEG01000052.1, read as the reverse complement.
CCTGGCGGGAGGGGTTGAAGGGAGCAGAGGATGATGGTCGGATTCGGCGCGGGTGGCGCGGGAGGCGATGAGCTTGGGCAGCCTATCCTGGGCAGCGGGGCTTCGGTAGTGATGGGCTTGCAAGGCAAGCAGAAGCGGGTTGGCTGATTGTTACCGGCAAGCGGAATGCATGGAGCACAAACGCCGGCTGGGCTTTCGGTGACGGGGCATTTGAATGGCGGAATCCTCGTGCCCGGGCCCGCCTGCGAGCTCGGCTGTGGTGAGTTGTTCGACCCGACCGCCAAGCTTTCGCCAGCCGCCAATGAATTCATGCCTTGGGCGGGATGAGCGGCCGCGAGCCCATACGGCGGAACACCCGGACTGGCGTTGAAAACCACCGCCACAAGGACCGAGCCGAAGACGGAAACCAGGAGACGGCCCAGTTTTCGAGCCATCATGGCCCTAGTTATAAACCCGGGCCCCCTTCTCTGGTGCCGGATACCACCTTCGCTGCCGCAGCCTTAGAGTGTTTTCGCATTGGTGCGCAGGGCACTTGTCGCGCTGGTGGCGCTGGTCACCTTAGTCACTCTCGTACTAGCGGGTTGGTTGTGGTCGGTGTTGGTCACGGTCGCGCCCAATACCCAGCCCGGCGATCTCGTGGCTCTTGCGAGCCACGCCGGACCCCCGACGGGATCGATCGCCTGGAAAAGCCAGCACGGAGCACGGATCACCCTACTTCTCCTGGCGAAGGGGGGCTCCGAAGCCGAGGATGCCAACCTTACCGACACGATCCTGCTCCTCTCGGTTGGCGGAGCAGGGCGACCCGTTATCGTCTCGTTGCCGCGCTGGCTGTCGGTCAGCATCCCGGCTCCGGCTCGCGGAGAAATCAGTGGGCAGCTATACACCGCTTACGAGCTCGGCGCCCATCGCGACGATCCACACTTGAGCTCGCGCTGGCGGACGCCAACCGGCGGGGGCGATCTCGCGGCAGCCACGGTTTCAGAACTGACCGGCCAACGCATTGATGGATGGGCGGTCATCGATATCGACGCCTTTCCGCCGCTGATCGACGCGCTGGGCGGTGTATGGGTCACCGTTCCGGTTGCTCTCGACGACCCCCGCTATCCCCTCGACGACTCGGGGCAAACCATGCACATCCACTTTGATCCCGGTCTGCAGTGGATGAGTGGCGAGCGGGCGCTGGAGTACGCACGGTCCCGTCTCAGCACCTCTGACAGCGATCGGTCGAGCCGGCAGGAGGTCGTTCTGACCGCGATCTTGCATCGACTGACCTCGTTGCAGCTCGGTCCGGGCATGTTGCGGCTCGCTGCCGCCCTCCAAGACGGAGTCAAAACCAACCTCCGCCCAACGGATATGCGGGAGATGGTTGGGCTTTTCTCACACGTTTGGCTGCAAGACACCCGTCGGGTGACGATCGACGATTCCAACTTCCTCCGCAAAGAGGAAATCTCTGGCGGGGCATACATTCTGTTGCCGCGAGACGGGACATACTCGGCCTTACGGACATACCTTGCCGAAGAGCTTGCCGGCTAGCTGAGGCCAGGTATGACGAAATCCGCGCCTGCATTGACCGGGCACCGATCAGGAGGTATAAAAGCTGGGCAGGGCGGGACGGATTGCTGAGTGAGCAGTCGCTGACCCTGCGCGGGTGGGGCCGCTCTGCACAAGGAGGGCAAGTCTGGCGGGGACGTCAGACCGGTGAACCGTATGCCTTCAGCCTGGGTGAGGAGAGTTGCTCATGAGAAACCGGTCCCGATGGAAAACCTCCGTAATCCTTTCTGGTCTGGTCTTGGTCATCGCCATCGGCGGCTTGTCGGCGATTGCGACGGTCAACGCACGGTCCAATCCGGCTGGGCCAAAGCACCAGGCAAAACAGCTCAACCCCAACAACAATCCATTCTGTAGCAAACTTGGAAAGTCTGTTCAGGCGTCCCAGGGGGCGCAGATGTTTTGCTTCCCGCCCCAACCAACGGGTTTCGCGCCGGCGACGGTAAACAGTCCGTCCAGTGGCAATCCGTACGCTCCGAACGTCAACGCGGCGAATCCTCAGGAGGACGTCACCCCGTCGGGTGTGTCGATTCACGGACAGTCGGAAACCTCCATAGCCGCTGCGGGACAATATGTCGTCGAGGCGTGGAATGACGGCACGGGCTTCTTCGCTCCGTGCGGCTCGCCTCAGAGCAAGGATCAGCTGACCGGTTACGGGTTCTCCACCGACGGCGGCAAGAGCTTCAGGGACCTCGGCGGTCTGCCGAACAACAGCTGCGATAGTTCCGTCATCGCCGGCGATCCGAGCGTTGAGGCCTACACGGTGGGCGGTTCGACATACTTCTACATAAGCAGCATCTTCATCCCGTTCTTCGTCCCAGAGAATGGGATGTCGATAACCGCTTGTCAGGTGGTGGGCTCCGGATCCACAGCCACACTCGCGTGCAGCCAGCCAATCGTGGCCGCGATCAGCTCGGATTGCCAGTCCTTCTACGGCTTCACTTTCTGCAGCTTCCTGGACAAAGAATTTCTCTCCATAGACCCGGCACGTAACAGGCTGTACATGACTTACACAGAGTTCGGGCCGAGCACCGGCTTCAGCGGCGTGGTGGAGCTCGCGGTGTGTGATCTCAGCAATCCGGCAAGCCCGACCTGCCATAACGGCAGCACCGGATCCCAAGCACCCCCATACCTGGTGATAGCTCCCGGCGACCCGAACTTCTGCGAGAACGAAGGTGCCTACCCGGCGGTAGACACGCAAACCGGAGACGTCTACGTCGCGTATGAGCACGACTGGTTCTCCGGTCTGTTCAATTGCGGCGGTGAGACGACCCAGAACGTGATGAACTACGTGCCCTTCTCGTGCTTGACACTGACCGCCACATCACCATGCGGTGGGCCGGCAGCCTCCGCAGCGGTCAACATCACGTCGATGGAAGCCGCGTTTATTCCCGGCTACAACCGGTTCCCGATGAACGACTTCCCGCGCCTGGCTGTGAGCGGCCCCGCCGGGACGGTGAGCATGGTCTGGAACGATGCCCGACTGAAACCCAGTGGTGACATCTTCATGCAGAGCTTCAATCTGGGAAGCTTGACTCGTGTCCAGAGCTCACCAGTGCGGATCAACAACGCGAGCGGCGGAGGCGGGTGGCAGTTCCTACCGGCCGTCCGCAACGCCGATAGCCAGGGCAAACTGACAGTGTCGTTTTACAGCCGTGCGACACCAAACACGGCTCTGACAGACGTCTACGCTTCGGCCCAGATAGATCCTCGGTTGACAGCCAACGCCAAGGGAAAGGAAACCAAGATCACAACGGGATCGACGGACTGGAACGCCGTGTCGTCAATCATCGTCCCCAACTTTGGTGACTACACCGACAACTACTTCACAGGCGGGGTCCTTTTCGTCGCCTGGTCAGACGGACGATTGGGTATTCCACAACCTTTTGCGGATCCGCTCGTCATTCACCACGGATAAGGTCCAACGCTCCACCCGGTGAGCACGCTGCTCGCCGGGTGGGCGCTTCTAACTTCGAGAGCGACCGACCGGCAACGGCCACCGTCTGTTGAAAGGTGAGCCCGTCGAGGTCATGCACCCGGAGTAGCGTCCATGGTCTCCGAAGTCCGAGACCACACTCGACCGAAGTCACCGCCACCATCGCCAATTAGTAGTCGGTCGCACGATCGTCTGCACATCGCCCTCAAGCCGAGGTGCGGTCCTCTGTACTCGCGGAATTCGAGTCGTGTATGTGTAGGTCCACCACCACCAGAACTTCAGCGTTTTGGCTTCGAGCGCACCACATAACTCGGCGGCAATCGCTCGCGGCTCCACTCTCGTTAGCACAGCGTTGAGCTGTGCCTAACGCGGAGGTAGGTGGTTCGAGTCCACCGCGGCCCACCACAGTCTTGAATTCACTCGCACCTGATAACGCGCGCTCGTCGGTAGCACTCGCACGCCGCACGTGATATTGGGATAAGCGGGCCATAGGCTTGCCGGCCTCTCACATCTCAAAGGAGGCAGCAGATGGCAGCGAGTATTCGAGTCAGTCGTTCTGTTCTTCCCGCAGATGATCGAGCTCGCGCGAGACTTCCGGGCGAAAGCTCTTGGCTAGACACTCGAAGTGTGCGAAGAATTGCTGACTTTGCTGTCGGTCTTCCGGACCGTCCCAATTCGTGATCAATACGAGGGAAGTGATGTCGAGTCCACCGGAGTCAATCGACTCTCCACAAAACACGCACATGTAGCCGGTGATCTTCTTGGACAATGAGGTCATCAGCATGGCACCCGAGTTCGTCCTTAGCGGAGGTACAAACGAGAGTGTCGGCCGACGGGTTAGAAATCGGCGCTATTGCCCTATACGGGAACGCTACGGAGAGATACAACCTGGGCATCGTTACTGAAGATGAGTTAGCAGCACCACCGTTCCAGCAGCGACAAATACCGCTCCTAGAAATGTGCAGGCGATACGGTACGCCAGTATCCGTTGTAGACGCGCCTGGACTTGGATGCCATCTAGGCCGACTTGCTCCAACCATGCAAATGGGCGATAGCGGACAAGCCATGAGCGGCGAGTTGGCGGACCAGATGGAACCCACGCATTCCCGAGGAACAAGATGCCCACGAACACAAGCCATACCGAGAAGAAGATCACTCAGCTGGATACTAGCTACGCCGTAGCCGATCCGAGCGAACTCGATCGCGCAGAAGTTATCGTGAGTAAGTGAGGGCGGGGACGCTCGGCCCCTCGTCCGTCAAAGTTCTTCGCTTGACGTAGGGGCAGGTTCGCGTTGGGCGGTCGTGAGAGGGGGCATCGCCAAAGAAGATCGCTGCCAACCGCCCGCCGGTTAGCCGGATCAGCGCCAGCAGTAAAGCCTCAAGCATCGTACGACGGATCCGCCACTGCTTGTACATTCGGCCACCCCATCGCGTGGTACCCAGGAGAGGTAATCCCTCCAGGGCCTCCTCACGTCCACGTCAGGTTGCGGGCCTGGAGCAAGGGTGGACATGCGACGACGATCTTGAATGTCGCCGGTAATCGCCTCCGCCAGCTGACTGTCGATATCGAAACAGGTTCCGCGGTGCCTCCGGGCTGAACGGTCCCAACAAGAGACTGGGCATGCCAATCCTCACTACCGCCCAGCGTCTGCCTGGCCCACCGCATTTGTCGTCGGTTCATCCTGCTCAAACGTCAGGGCCGCCGCCGCGCCACTCGACAAGGTCGGCGGGTACGGTCGCGCGGGCACTGCGGCACCTGCACCACCCGGGTCATCTGCAGAGCCTGCCTCAACCGGCTGCACTGGATGGGTCCAGGCTTTAGCAATCGGGATGCCAATGTGAATCCAGCGGTCGTCGACCAAGGAAAGGCGGTCGCCACAGCGACGACAGATGATGCGGCTCATGCCGCTCACGAAGTCTACGAGGCGCCGCCAAGGGTCTGTCCGCGACCCCGAGGTCCACGCCGCAGCCGGAATGCTGGCCGATCGTCGAGCCGGTTCTTGCCGGTTCCATAGTTATACACAGCGATGTCGCGACGGAGGTGCGCCGGGGTGGTGATCGCGGTCTGGGGCTGCATTGCGGCTTGCGGCGGAGCAGCGGTGTCAACCGGAGTCCTACCAGCCCCATCCGCCCCGCCGGCTGCCCGGTTGTTGGCCCAGGCCTCAAGTCCCACCGACGCCCATATCACCTATCAGACTCATTTCGGGGCTGAGGGGCCGCTTGCAGCCGGCAGCCGCTACGTCAAGAAGCTGTGGAGCGGCGCTGGCGAGATTGTGCTCAAACCGAAGCTGATGGCGTCCCTGCGCGAGACCGACACTTTCTGCTACGACCTCTGCCCGCTGAACGAAATCATCGACGGCCAGGACCGTTACATGAAGAGCGATCAGTCGTCGTGGGGCGTCGATCAGGCGGTGGGCATCGACACCTACGCCTGGAGCGCCATCCTGCCCACGAGTCTCGGCCAGGCGACGGGAGGCCGAGTTGTCGGCGTAGAGAGGATCGACGGCGCCGACACGTGGGTGATCGACGCTGACATGCCGGGCGGGCAGGCCTTTCGGGTCTGGCTGCGTCAGGACGATGGATACCCCGTGCAGCTGACGTCGTCGCCCAACCAGAAGACGCCGTACTTGGACCTTAAGGTCAACCTGAGCAAGTTTGACCGTGGCATTCAGATCAGCATCCCGCCACGCAATGAGCTCGATCCGCGCTACTGGGGAACGGAGTACAACGGCCCGATCCCTCTCGACGGCGGCATGGTCACCATCCACCAGGCCATGTACGACTGCAACGGCGGGGACTACTGGGATGACAGTCGCAGCGACGGTTACTTCGTTCTCGTCCCCTTCACCTATACCGCCGGCTCGAATTCCCTCTTGATCGACCCTGCCGTCTGGACGCTGTACGACACCTTCGGACACCCTTACCCCGCCGAGCCGCTGGGCTCCGCGCCGAAGCTCGGCGCGCAGCAGTTGCCGGCGGGCGCCTCGCGCTCGGGCAGCCTCTGTTTCATCATCCCCTGGAGCCAGGACAACCTGACAATCGTCGGCGCCCTGCCCGGCGGGCTCGTGACGCACTTCGTCGGAGGCTTGCGCAGGCCCGACGCGAGCGGCACGGCAAACCCGCTTGGCACTTAACCCAAATCGGATTACGGGACCTCGGATCTCAATCTGGTTCGCGTTACGGAAACTGCGGCCCACCAGAGAACTCGCACCGTCAATCGCAACGTAAAAAGAGCGCCGCGTCCTATCGAGCGTCCTTTGTTTCCGGTGCTGCGCCCGCGTACACGGGTGCGCCAACCTGCTGCATCAGCCCGAAGTCATCTCGGTGATTCCACATCTCGCAAATCCTTCCGTTTCGTAAGCGGAAAATGTTGACGCCCGAGAAGCGAGCGTGCTTTCCGGTCGGCTCGAGTTCCCCCCACGGTCCTGTGAACGTTCCTTCGGCGGTCCAGCGAGCAGCAACCAAGTCATCCTCAGCGAGGATCAGGTCAACAGCGAACCGGAGATCGGGGAAGGCTCGTCTGAAATCGCCTGCGATTTTCATCATCCCATGAGGCCCGGGGAGTGCCTGCGTAGGCCGCAAGTCGTGCCGGATCCAGTCATCTGTGAATAGCTCAAGGCAAACGTCGAGATTCCCGCGATTCCAAACCTCTTCATAGAAGCGTCCGGCCAGCGTTTTGTTCTCAGCTGTTTCCATGCCCGTAGCTCCCGGACTTGTCAACGGAACGGCGACAGAGTGGGTGCCTTGAGCCATCTTATGCGTTCAGGCGAGGCTCCTCACAGACGCTCGCACGGGCTGAGCCCGATGTTGAGGAGGCACATGAGGCAGGTGTCGAGAATGGGATTCCATATCAGACCCTTATGAAGTCAGTGCTCGTGTGAGGGGGGGTTCTCGACTGAGCACCGTGAACCACAACTCCTACGCCGAACTAACCGAGGCTGATCGCGCGAGCCGCAACAGCAAGGTGGTTCGCGTTACGGAAACTACGGCCCACCACAGTCTCGACTGAGAGACGAGCGACTGGATGGTCTCCGCCGGCGCCATTCGCCTAATGCGGCCAGCATGCCTCGGACCCTCCCGCCAAGTTGCTGCGACACGGCATCAGTTACTTTTCCTCAGGTGGCAACGGTACTGAGTGGAAGAGGAGGATCTTCCATTCGCCGCTCTCTCGCCGGAAGGCCAGCGTAGTCGGCGCGGATACGTGTTGTCGCTTTCCTTCCAATGTGTAGTCCTGCTCGATCCAGCACGTCATGAGCCCGATGTCTCCCAGCACGGTTTCGTGGACGTCGCTGATCGCCGTGTGAACGTCCCCGACCATCTTCACCAGTTGTCGGGTGTAAGCGCCAAGCTCGTCGATGCCGCGCATCCATCGACGAGAGATCTCGTCGACCCCTTGGACGTCTTCAGCGGCTGCTCGGATGATCGATTCCGCGTCTTTTCGATCGAGGGAATCGAATAGCTGCCGGGTCGCTGCTTCGAGTGCACCACCCATCTCGTTTCTCCTCTCCAGCCGATGGAACCAGAGCCCGGCTTCAGGCCGCAATATCCTCTGCTTGATGGGCGTGTCAAAGGCGAAATGACTACCCTCGTCAGGTCGGCAAAGGCGGCGACGCCCTGGTGACGCGCGGGAGACATCGGCAGTCTCCCCGGACCACGTAACACCCCGCCTTACACTCGGCCTCCCACTGTTGTTAGTACGGCGCTCAGGGCCAATTACCGCGGAGGTAGGTGGTTCGTGTCTACCTCGGCCCACCACTGGCCCACTGGTAGTGTCACCCGATTTCTGCGCGGTCCACTCAGCCGTCTCCGATTACGGCCGGATCCCCCTCCGCTCGTCGTGTCGCGGGACAGCGGTGAACGGGGTGTCCACCGCTGCCCGGATCGCTTGCCCTTCGCCGACGCTTATCTAGTGGTTACGGAACCACTGGTCGCTTGAACGTTGGTGTTGCCGAAACCGCTTGTCGTTGTTGTCGGCGCTGCGGCGCCGGCAGCCGCTATACCGTACTTAACAGTGAACGTCGCCTCGTCAAAAACAGTGCCGCTTGGGACACTGGCCAATGCGAATGCCGGAAATGCCGTCCCGCCGGAAAACGAGGTCGAAATGTAGTCGCCGACCATGAACCCTTGAGAAGTGTTCGGTAACCAGCCCAAGGACATCGGACCGGCTATCTGACCAGTCCGAGTCCAGCTGGATCCGCCATCCGCGGATGCGACGATGCCCACATTCAGCTGGCAGGTTGATGTCGTGCAGCTCGCCTGGGGATAGTAGTAGAACGCGAGGACCAGCCTGGCGGATCCATCGGCGGTTGAGCGGTTGACCGCCAAGCCAGGAATGAAGTGATCCACGCCCGATCCGAGAGGGTCGGCGGGGATGAGCGACGGGTGCGTCCAAACGACGCCATCGGTAGTGGTCGTCAGCAGCAGATCGCTGGCCGAACATTGCGGCTCAAACCGGCAATCGGACCAGACCACGTAGTCACGGCCGCTTGCGTCCATCTCGGCGGAAGGAAGAGGGATTCCCGCCCGGATTCCTCCGGCCGGACGCCGGAATTTGATCGGCGAGATCACCCTGGCGGCGCTCCAGCTGGCGCCACCATCCGTCGACCGAAAGGCCATCAGGAGGAAGGTTGCGAAGCTGAAGCCGTCGAAGGGCACAATGACGGTGCCGTCTGGCTGGACCAGCGGCTGGCCACCGATGCCGTGGACTCGGTCCCTGGTGGCTAGCGGCGCACCCCACGTCTGACCGCCGTCCGCTGACGTGCTCATCTGCTCAAGATCTCCGAAGTTGACAACGTCGAACTCGGTATAGCAGTGGCCGAAGAACGGGCTGCTCTCGGTGCTGTCGCACGTCGTCCAGTTCTTGTCGTTGAACAAGCCATCCGCGCTGATGGCGACCGGAACAGACCAGGTCATACCGCCGTCGGTCGAACGGCTTACGACAACATCGACCACATCGATCGACGCGCCATTTGGCGCGATCCCGAGGAACGAGATCAGCCAGACGTTGTGCTTTGCGTCGAACGCCACTGAAGGGTCGCTCGCCCGCCCGTAGATGCCGGCCGGGGTCGCGAAGACCGTGCTGGCGGGAAGAAAGCCCGATGTCCATTTCTTGCCGCCGTCGGTCGACGTCGCAAAGCCGATGTTCGAGGCCCCGCCGTCGAAGAATCGGCCGACCTGGAACGCGGAGACGATCGTCGATCCTGAGGCGAAAGTATCTGGCTCGACCTCGGTCTTGTGTTGGCTACTCGTATTTGTATACGGATCAGTGCTCAACTGCAGAAGGCTGCTGCTGGCTAGAACAGGAGTGCTCGCTACGATCCCCACGAGCACCGCGAGACCTAAGGCACCAATCTCCCGAAACGGTCGCTTGACAAGCCCAAACACTTTCCACCCCCAATCTGTGAACCACGTCGGTGGCCGGATCCATGCTGATTTGTAGCGCTTCCGAGGAGACCTGGCAATCTTTGCCTTCGGCCGCGCCTCGTGTCACGCAGCCGCGACGCAAGCTAGCGTTCGTGGCCCATGCGGGCTTGCCGAGCGGGATCGAAGACTGAGTGAGGTGCCTGTTAGAGAGATCCCTTGATGGAGGTTAAGCGTCTCCATGGGACGCTTTCCTACAGCGATCCCTGTAAAACGCACTCCGTGTTAAGTGGTGTGGTTTGTCGACTGCCATCCTTGCCGCGCTCGCGATCCGAGACTCAGCGCACCACATAATTCGGAGCCTAACGCTCGGGCCCCCACTCTCGTCAGCACAGCGCTTAGCCGTGTCTACCGCGGAGGTAGGTGGTTCGAGTCCACCGCGGCCCACCAAAGTTCCGAGCGAGAAACGAGCGACCGCCCCAGAGCGTGCGCTCAGTCCCGACCACAAGGCATCGGTCACTCTTCTGCGGGCGGTAGCGGCACTGAGTGGAAGAGGACCACCTTCCATGCGCCGCTCTCTCGCCTGAAGGCCACAGTCGTAGGCGCGGAGACATGTATTCGCTTTCTGTCCAATGTGTAGTCCTGCTCGATCCAGCACGTCAAAATCCCGATGTCTCCTTGCAGGGTTTCGTGGACATTGCTGATCGACGTGTGAACGTCCTCGACCATCTTCAACAAGTCTCGGATGTAAGTGCCAAGCTCATTGATGCCGCGCATCCATCGGCGAGAGATCTCGTCGACTGCTTGACTGTCTTCCGTTCCTGCTTCGATGGTCGCCTCGGCGTCCTTTCGGTCGACGAAATCGAAATACTGTCGGGTAGCCGCCTCCAGTGCACCGCCCATGTCAAACCTCCTTTCCATCGTTTGGCCGTCTACCGGGACGACTAACCGGGAGCTGGCATATCGGACACGGTTACTCTGGTCGCTGCCGAGGACATCCACAAGTGCTGAGTCCAAACATTCGGCGGGACCCGTGGAGGAGCGTGGTGCGAGTCCACGGCGGCCCATCCTTCCATACACAACTCGAAACCTGCCGTACTGGTCGAAACCTAGACTTCATCCGTGAGCACAGGCGGCAGGATCCAGGCAACGGTATCTGCCGACGGTGTGCGCATCGCCTACCTTCGGGTCGGTCGGGGTCGCACGCTCGTAATCGTCGGCGGGGCGCTCTATGACCATCGGCGCTGGCTCAAGGTAGCGGACCTGCTTTCGGGACAGGCCACTGTCTGCGTCATGGATCGCCGTGGTCGCGGCGGCAGCGGTGATGCAAATGGCTACACCCCCGAGCGTGAAATCGACGACATAGCTGCAGTCATCGATGCCACAGGCGGGACTGCCGATCTGCTTGGCCACTCGTCAGGCGCCCTTCTGTCAATCCAGGCCGCTTTGACTGGACTCCCGATTCGCCGGTTGGTGCTGTACGAGCCACCTTACTTTCCCGGCGTCGAAGAGCCCCGCGCCTCTGACTTGCCGGATCGATTGTTTGGGCTCATTCGGGCGGCCAAACTTGACGACGCGGTGGCCACATTCTTACTCGAGGGTCCCAGACTGCCACCCACTGCCGTGGAAGCAAGGCGCGGCACGCCGATGTGGCAGGAGGCGCTTCAATGTGCCCGATCACTCCCTTACGACAGCATCATCCAGATCAGTTTCAAGCTCGATCCAGGGCGCCTGGCCGACGTTCGGATCCCGACGCTTCTTCTGCTTGGCGGTGCCAGTTCACCTGCCATGCGGGTAGGTACGGAGGTGATCGCCGGAGCTTTGCCGAACGCTCAGATCGTCGTCATGCCAAGGCAGGAGCACGTTGCGATGGTCAGCGCCCCAGACCTTCTTGCCGATGTAGTAAAGGCGTTCCTTGCGGTCAATTAGTAATCGGACGCGGCGAGCGCCTGCATATCGCCCCTCAAGCCGAGGTGAGCTCTCTGAACTTGCAGGATTCGAGTTGGGTATGTCTGGGGCCACCACCAGCCCTTCAGCGTTTGGCTTCGAGCGCAGCACATAACTCGACGGCTTTCGCTCGCGGCTCCACTCTCGTTAGCACAGCGCCCAGCCGTGTCTAACTCGGAGGCAGGTGGTTCGAGTCCACCGCGGCCCACCATTGTTTCTGATCTCAAACAGACCGCATAACGCCGAAACTCGTTATGTAGACAGTCGCCACGCCACCGGGGCCGAGCGTGTGCCCCTCTGGGAAGGTGGGGCCAGGGTCGCGAAGCAAGTCGATAGAGTCCACAAGGATGCCCGCAGACCCCGACATCACGCTGCGTCCCAGTCCGGCCAGAGTGGCCGGAGCCACCGTGCTAGCCCTTGCCTTGGGCGGGATAGGATTCGTGATGTTTTATTTCGGAGGCATCCGATCCGGGGCCGTGGTACCGCTCGTCCTGGGACTTATGACGGTGCTGCTGGCCGCCTGGCTCGAGCCAGATGTTCGGCTTCGTCAGGCTCCGCGATGGCAACCTGTCGGCATTCTCGGTCGTCTTCGGACGTAAGGTCGTGCCGGTTTCTGAGATTGCGATGGCGCGATACTAGGCGCCTGAAGGAATACAGGCACACGATGGGGAAGCGGGTCGGGAACGGGCTGCTTGCTCGCCTTGTGCGTGGCGGGATGGGACCAAAGGCCATTCGGCTGGTGACGGTTCGCACCCGGACGACTGGTAGGGAATACTCGACGCCGATCTGGCTCGTGGAACGGTCGGGTGACCGCTACTGGGTCGCAGTTTTCGGCGAAACGAACACCGTCAGGAACGCGCGTGTGGCTGGTCGGGTGACCCTGAGCCGGGGTGCCGTGCGCGAGGATGTCCGCCTGAGGGAAGTTCCCGTCTCCGAACGCGTACCGTTCCTCCGAGCGAGGATCGGTCTCGGTAGCGGCCGGATGTTGCGGCCTTACTTTGGCGCCACGCCGCAATCGTCAGACGCCGAGTTCGCCGCCATCGCACCACAGCACACTGTGTTCAAGCTCGAACCGGTCTGACCGCGGCAAACTGCTTCGAACTGTTTGGCGCCCGTAGCAACCATCGTCCAGGCGAAGCCCCTACCTTCGAATAGTTCGGCGGGGTTCGTATTGTGGGAACGTGGGACACCACTCACCTCGCCTCGGCATGCTCATACTTGAACGGGCAACGACTTCAAGCCGCGAAAGACTGGGACGGATTTCCACTCGAGCAGGTCAGTCCCCAGTTCTAATCCGGGGCACCTCACCAGCAGAGAGTGGATTGTGATCTGCGATTCGGCGCGGGCAAGCGCAGCTCCCAGACAAAAGTGAATACCCTGGCCGAACTCAAGATGCCGGTTTGGCGATCGCTCTATGTCGAGACGGTCCGGCTCTGCGAATTGTTCGGCGTCCCGGTTGGCCGCGCCTACCACCATGTAGACCGTCTGGCCGGAGGCAATCTCCTTACCGCCCATCCTGAGCTCCTGGGCTGACCGCACGCCCCGGAGCTGAACGGCTCCGTCATACCGCATCATCTCTTCGGTCGCGCTCACTATGAGCTCAGGGTGAGCCTGTAGCTTCTTGAGCTGGTCGGGGTTTTGCAGCAACGCGAGCACGCCGTTCCCGATGGTGTCGGTCGTTGTCTCGTGCCCATTCATCAGCAGCAGGATGGCGTTCGCAAGCAACTCCTCCTCATCTAGCTGGCTGCCATCGATCTGCCCCTCGACGAGCGCGCTCATGATCGTGTTGTCCGGCTGGCGGCGCAGCCGGCCGACCATTGCGTTGAAGTACGCCAACAAGGCCGTGACACTGGTGCGCGCCCGCTCTTCCATGTCAATCGCTCCGGCCGAGTAGGCGATGACATCATCCGACCAGCGCTTGAACAGGCCGATATCGACGCGGGGCAAGCTGAGCATCTCGCTGATGACGATTACTGGCAACGGGTAAGCCAGGTCAGCAATTACATCGACGTCGCGCCGCCCGCCGATTCGCTCGAACAGCTCATCGACAATCGCTTGGATTCGCACGCGCATGCCTTCGACTCGCCGCGGCGTGAATGCTCGATTGGCCAGCGATCGGAGCCTGGTGTGCCTTGGCGGCTCCGAGAAGAGCATCATTCGCGATAGGACTCGACGGAGAGGATCGTCCGCCTCCATGGTCAGCTCTCCTGCGCCACGCACGAGTCCGGGGCTGACCAGTGCAGCCGCCACGTCTGTGTATCGGGTCAGCACCCAGAGTTGATGCTCTTCGTCCCAGTGCACCGGATCGTATCTGCGCAGCTCGCTGTAGACGGGATAGGGGTTTCGGTAGAAATCCGGCGTGAACAAGGGTGGGAGGCCTCGCTCAGCCATGGTCAGGTCCACCCTTCGATCGTGAGCGCGGCGACGTCGTCTGGCGAGGGCGTGGCAGTGACGGAGCCAAATTCATAGGTTGCCTGTTGCTAGCCCCACCATCGTCGGTGGGTTCGCGTTACGGAAGGTACGGCCCACCACTGGGTAATCAACGAGCGGAGTGCAGCGGGCAAGTCACCTGAAGAGCTGGACTCGTTTGATCTTCTCGTTGCTCACCTGGTAGACCTCGATCCACTGCATTTGCTGCCTGGAGCCGTCCTGCATCGCCCAGTTCGCCGCTATCGAATGAATCGCGACCCAGTTGCCGACGCTGAAAGCCGTTGGGACGTCTGCATGCAACTCCGGGTTGTTGGTGAAGACGCGCTCGTACACCGCTCTGATCCCGTCGCGACCCTCCGCAATGACAGCTCCGAAGCCGTCCAGAATGACCGCATCGTCAGCGTAGTACCGCATGACGCCGTCGATGTCCCGCGTGTTGTAAGCATCGACTTGATCTTTAACGATGGTGACCACGTCGGATGCATCCATGAGCTCCTCCTCGCAATCACAAGTAGGACCGCATCCGAATGCTAACTCGGTCGTGACCCCGTTACCGTGCAGAGCTCGTAACGCACTGCCGTGCCGCGCCCTGACTAGAGGCTTCCTACCCTGAGACCAATCACGCCTGATAACACCCCGATTCGACGCAGAGTGGCGGATCTGAGTGACCGCCTTCTGCATTCCGCTCAGGCCTGGAATAAAGCGGAGGTAGGTGGTTCGAGTCCGCGGCGGCCCACCACTAAATCTCGAAATCAGTTGCCGTTGACGGAACGCGCCTTGCGACTGCCGGCCGAAAACGGTGCTCCCTCAATTCCCCAGCTGACGATGCGGTGCGGCATGATGCGGATCCAAGCGGAGTCCCAGCCGGAGCCGAACTTCTGGCCACCGTCGGAATGCAATTCGGCTCGCCCTCGGATCTCAATGCCGCGCGGCGTCCACGGATTGACGCTCTCGAGATCGTCGACCACAAAAGCGATCCGCGGGTTAGCCTGCAGATCGTGCCATTTCTTCGAGGCACTCAGGCCATGACCGCCGACCTCGATCGCATGCCCGTCAGGGTCGAGGCGAAAGCCCACGGGCACGACGTGCGGCGAGCCATCGCTGCCGACCGTAGCAAGCCGCCCCAACCGTTGCCCACGCAAATACTCGGTCTCCTTCTCGGTGAAATAGCTCATGGTGACCTCCTTAGATGTCGGGCGGGCTACGCCACCTTTGCGTTACCGATACCGGGGCGTCAAGCCACATAACAGGCCGCCTCACGCTCGGCATTCCCCATCGTGTCGCACAACGCTCTCAATTGCGCTAGCGCGGCCGTAGGTGGTTCGAGTCCACCGCGGCCCACCACAAGTCGACCGCTTTCCATAACGCGAACCGATGGGCCCAACCACAGTCACTCGGAGGAAGGCTCGAGGCGTTATCTGGGCCGCGGTGCAATCCTCACCGGCCCGCAGCCCAGAGGGTGATCGTCAGGATATATGCGCCGCGCCTTTGGGTCGGCGGTCGTCGGCCAGTCTGCTCCTGACTTCTCGTATAGCCACGCACATGAGAGGCAAAGCGCGTACACGCCCCAAGACCAAGGATCCGCGAGGATCCGCGCGTCGCATATCACGCAGGACTTCCACCAGTGGCCGTCGAGATGTTGCAGTTCGGACAACTGACCAGGTGCATCCTTGGATGGTAGGTCGGCGGGCACGTGGTCCGGGCGGAGGCACACCACGCCACCAAGATTGCCCATACCGCGGTTGATGCACTCGGGGAACCACCCCTCGAGGCCTTGGTGGCTCACCCGCCCAACTGTAAGGTCTGCTTGGAGTGCCTCGGAGAATGGACCACTAGGCGCGGATGGCTCTGACATCCGGATTCAGGTCAAATCGATGCTCGGATCTTGTACTTCTGGGTTGGCGTTACGGAAACCACGACCCCACTGATCAAAATACTGTACAATTTGGCCGTGGCCAAAATCCTGCCTTTCACTGAGGCCCGCACCCACTTGACCGAACTCCTCGACGAGATCGAGCGCGTCCATGAGCATGTCGTAATCACGCGAAACGGCCGGCCCTCGGCGGTTGTGATGTCGCAAGCCGAGTACGAATCGCTGATTGAGACGCTGGAGATTCTCGGCGATGCCCAGCTTATGGCCGATCTGGCGGCAAGCGACGAAGATGTGGCAGCAGGTCGTGTGATTCCGTGGGGAAAGGTCAAGCGCGAGCTTGGGCTTGCCTGAGCTTGTATTCACGCGCGGCGCCCACGACGACATTCGGAAACTACCAGAACCCCTCAGAGTTGCGGTCGCCAACACACTTGAAGCGCTTGCCGTCGAGCCTCGCCGGGTCGGAGTGCCGTTACTAGGTCGGCTCCGAGGCCGCTGGTCTGCCCGCGTAGGCAACTACAGGATCGTTTACACGCTGGAGGGCTCGTCCGGGCATGAGCGCGTGGTCGTGAGAGCTGTGCGGCACAGGTCGATCGCGTATGGGCGGCGGCGGCGGCGCCCATGACGGAGTTCAGAACCCAATCGCGACGCACCGGCGCCCGAGCTCGCGGTGCATCACGGCGACTTTCACGCCCGCGACCTGACCGATGGATTTCTATACAGGTTGAACTGGTCGAGGGCCGTGGCGAGCGCTGCTGGCCGCGCCCCGGTCGCATCTTTGCGGCAGCCACTGTTCATTCATTCGCCCAACTGGCCACGGCGATTGACGACGCATTCGCGAGGTGGGACAGGTCACACCTGCATGAATTCACGCTGGGGGACGGGACTCGCGTCGGAACTATCGATCCCGAGTTAGACGACGACGATTCGATTGTCGACGAGCAAAACCTGAGCCTCGCGCGACTCAATCCCGGGGAGCAGTTCATCTATGTCTTCGACTTCGGTGACGACTGGGCCCATCTATGCACGGTCGGCGGTTCACCGATCGATCCAGTTGAAACTGTTGGCTTGGTTCCCGATAGACCGCTTGCATATTTCGGTTGGGGCGCAATCCCAGATCAGTACGGAAGGGCATGGAGCGCTGACGATGGCGACACTTCGCTCCCGCCGGACCCGGGGCTGAGAGACCTTCCAGCGCTCCGACCTGACTGGGGACCTGGGAGGCGGAGTTAGGAAGTCCGAAGTCGTCGCTGGTCGCAGAGTCAGAGCGTGATCGGCTCTCCGACAACCGCGAAGTCGCGGTTCGCGTTACGGAAACTACGGCCCACCACGTCTGACCCTATAAGTCCTTGGCCTTCGACATCCGGTCGTCGATCGGATGGTCCAAGGCAGGGATGCCAATTGTCGGGTGGCATTCAGTAACTCAACGACGGCGCTTTCCGGCGTCTGTTGGCGTCCTTGCCGGCTGAAGGCGTTCTCCATGGACACGCGGTCGGCTCTTGCTCAGTGTTCCGAAAACACCCTCGAGCTCCGGATGGTGCTTGGCCAGCGAGGCCGTCCTCATTCACCAATTTGTGCCGAGGGCCGGCCGTCAACTCTTCGTCTCGCGTACTGCCGGACGGACACCATATGAAACTGGCCTGAGATCAGGCGAGGATTGGGCGCAGCGCTCAAGCCCCCTTACCGCGAGGTAGGTGGTGCAAGTCCACCGCGGCCCACTGTTTTGGTAAACGCACACTCGGCGCAATCGGGAGCCGGAGGTTGCGCGATGCTGTCCAGGCTCTCAACCCTTCTCGAGAAATCTCTTGACTTCGATGCACACCGTGGATAGTGTACTAGTGTGCTGATACAGCGCTACAGGGAGACTGGCGCACAATGGCTATAAGGCTGATCCCGTTCCTCGTTTTCCTGGTTGCCATTGCCGCCGTGGGAATTGCAGCCGCCGACAGATTCCGGAGCAGGAAAACCAGTCCACCCGCAGCACCAGACCCAAGCCGCGGCCGACGCCGAATCGTGCGCTGGGGCTTCGGGTTGATTGGAATCATCCTGGCCGTAGCGTCTGCATTCAGTCTCGGTCAGCGGGCAATCTTCCTCATTGCGCCTCTGGCCATCAGTGGTTATGTCGCTGGCCTATTGCTGGGCGAGTTGATGATGCCCAGCACGCCGTCGGGGACGGTTCGTCGTGTATCGCTGGACCGGAGGAGCTTCGAACGCTACGTTCAAACTCGCTGGATCTGGGTGTGGAGAGCGGCTGCTGGAGCGGCAGCAGTTGCTGTCGTGGCCGCGGGCCTGGCAGGTGGAACGGATGGCAGGTCGCTGACGCTGGCGTGTACTGATGGGTCGATGGGCGGCGCCAGCCCGTGGCCAGGGTGGTCTTACGGAGGGCCCGCTCTCACCGCGCTAATACTCGGAGCTTTACTGGTCGAGCTCTCTATGCGACGGATTGTGGAGAGGGCGCGCCCCGATTCGGACCTGCTCAGTGCAACCGCCGATGAAGCTAGCCGGCGGGCCTCGATGCGACGCTTGCTCGCTGCCGGCGTAGCGATTGGTCTGGTGCCTCTTGCCGGCGTTTCCTTGTCGGCGGCGATCATATTTGGTTCCATCTGCTCGCCACCAGGCACCCTGGCCTGGACCGGGCCACTGGCAGTGACGCTTGCGATCCTTGGGTTCGCGGCTGGCCTTGGCGCCATCGCGAGTCTGGCTAGCCTGATCAGGATTGCCGAAACCGCCAGGTCATTCCCACCAGGCGGGCTACACGCCTAAGGCTCGAGACATGGAGCTCACCGTTGATATCGCCTCGCCCGTGCCCGTTTACGAGCAGATACGGGCCCAGGTGACCGAGCTGGTCGAAAGCGGAACGTTGCGGACCAACACCCCATTGCCCTCCGTGCGACAACTGGCTGCTGATATGCAGATTGCGCCAGGGACCGTCGCGCGCGCATATCGGGAGCTAGAGGCGAGTGGGATGGTCGTTTGCAGCCGATGGCTCGGCACGCGTGTAGCCGAGGTCGCATTCGTCCCTCGAACCGAGCGACGCCAGCGCTTGGACGAGGCGGTTGCTCGCATGGTGTCAGCGGCGCGGCGGCTCGGTGCTAAGGACGAAGAGATCGAAGCGTCGGTCAGCCGAATCCTGGCGAGGCAGAGTCAAACTCGGTAGGTGGTCATTAGACTCCTAAGGCGTCAGCCTGTCGCTCGCTCGTCGTGCTTTTTCTCCGGAGGGCGATAGGGCGGCCGGGCAATTGAGTGGCCTGGTTCGCGTTACGGAAACTACGGCCCGCCACATGTTTGACAGGGTCTCCGTACTTACGCATGTGTGCGGACGACAGCCATGCGGTGTTCAATGAGCGCCGTGCGAACCGGCCTGGTGCTTATGGCCTTGGTCATGCTTGCGGCGTGCTCTAGCTCATCGCCAACGACCGCTGCGCCAAGTGCCACACCCACGATCTGCCACGGCGGGACAACTCCTGAGCGGGGCGAAGGGCCCTACCACAAGTCTGGATCGCCAGAGCGCACATCGCTTCTCGAGCCAGGCGTTGTCGGCACCCCATTCAGCCTTACCGGGCATGTACTGACACGCTCATGCAAGCCGATCGCGGCAGCTGTCCTCGACTTCTGGCAGGCAGACGGCAACGGCGTTTACGACACGACCGGCTACCGTCTCCAGGGTCACCAGTCGACCGACGCGCGCGGCGCATACCGGCTGGAAACTGTGATCCCCGGGGAATATTGGCAGCACATCCACGTGATGGTCCGGGCTCCAAACGGCGCGATCTTGTTCACCCAGTTGTATCTATTTCCAAATTCGCCGCGCAACCAGCCCAACCCTCTTTTCGATAAGAGCTTGGAGATCAAGGTGAGCGGCTCAAAGGGTTACTTTGATTTCGTTCTCAATGAGGACTAGTGGGGTAGCCCCCCAAGGGGAGCCTGGGAACGCCCCAGGCTCCTCACTGAGAGTACCGCCTCGGGACACTTGATAATCGGCCACTCATACGACGTCGTATCGACTAGGTAGAGCGCCGAATCCAGATCGTTACGATCGACGCTCGTGCCGATGTCAATCGACGGGCCCGCCGAGCCTGACGGTCAAACCGACGATTTCGATTCGGTTCCCGTTACGGAAACTACGGCCCACCAATCCGATACCCAACTCGAACCGAGCTAACCGCAAATCCGGACCGTAATGCAGAGTGCGTCCCGAGATGCGGCCGAGGTCCTAGTCCGGAGGCGGTCCGACGATCTCGATTCCGTATTTGTGCGCCACCTCGGACAGACGTCGCTCATCGACCGGACCTGGCGGAGGTACGGTGAGCTTAGCGGCCTGTTCGCCCATCTCGGCCACGAAGTCCGCGAATGTTGACGGAAAAGCTAATGTCAGCGCTCGAGCTCCTTTGGTCCCAACCTTGAAGGTGTGGACGACGCCGCGGGGAGCGAATACCCAACTGCGCTCTGCCGCGTCGATAACCCGCTCGCCGCAGTAGAACGTCATCGAGCCATCGAGTACGTACCAGGCCTCGTCCTCGTTGAAGTGAATGTGACGCGGAACGGCATAGCCGGGCGGCATGGTCTGATCGAGCAACGCCAACCGCCCTTCTGTCTCTAACGTGCCCGCCTTATGCTGCAAGAGGGCGCCGACGAACCAGTAAGCGGGGCCCTCCCCGTCGGCCAATGAGTAGACGCGGTCTTTGGTCTTGGTGCCCATGGTCTACCTCTCTTTTTGCTCGACCAGGCTGAACGCGAGGTCGGCGATGATTGACGGCACTTGCCGGCGGGGCACGC
Source organism: Chloroflexota bacterium (assembly GCA_005882115.1). GTDB lineage: Bacteria > Chloroflexota > Dormibacteria > Dormibacterales > Dormibacteraceae > 40CM-4-65-16. The sequence continues at coordinate 1,068 of VBEG01000052.1, read as the reverse complement.
CCGCATCGACGAGCGATTTCCAGAACGGGAAATCAATGAGCGTTTTTACTGCCGCCGCGCGCTCTCCAGTCACTCGCGGGCCCGCGGCGGCCGCAATCAGGACATCCAGCGCGCGATCCTGGGTCCGCACAGCCACCACAAGTGCGGGAACATTTCGCGCCTCACGTCTGCACGCGTTGAGCCATCCCTCGCCGCGCTCATAGCAGCGGCATGACTCCACGACCAACGTCTGAAGGCGTTCCTTGGTGGACGAGAGCCCGGCGAAAAGCTTCTCGATTTCCGTAGCGGTCGGCAGGCGGGCGCCGGCGGCGAACGTGACCTGCGCGCAGGCCGGAATCAGCGAGTCGAGGCTCGCGAAATGCCGGTACACGGTTGCGGTCGAAAGATGCGCGGCCGCTCCGATCGCCGCCCAGCTGGTTTCTGTGATCCCCTGCTTCGCCTGAATGGCGACTGCAGCGTGGATTATCTGATCCCGGGTCTTATCGACCCTCGCCGCGCGCTGCACCATCCTGTAACGGCGTGGCGTCCGCTGCCGCAATCGCCGTGAAACCATTTCGCGCGAATGTTACTCCCATCAAATGTGCCACGCAAGGCGGTCACGGAACCAGTTCGGCAAGCCTTCCAACAGGCGGGCCAGACAGATTTCTGCGGATATACCAGTGGAACGCCTTAGAAGCGTTCCACCCATCGGGCCCGCCACTCAGGAGCTTCCAGGGCGGCCGCGAAGTAGGCGACGTGGTGGAGGATCTTTCCTGCACGGAAGTGGAAAATGTCGACCGCGTGCCATACGCTCCCATCCGGGTAGGTGGCGACTGACTCCGTCGTGTAGTCGTCACCCGTACCAGTGATCTTGAGAATCGTAAAGCTGGGCGTCGTGACCCACTTGTCCGGGCTCCCGGTGATCCTATGAGTCTTAACGTTGGGCAGCCCTGGGTAGTTCTCATTCGTCGTTCGGTTGTTTGCCAGCCCACGAATGCGTTCGCCTGACTGCGGCATTTCCCACACGTATTCGGCATCAAGAAACCGTTCCATGCTTTCCCAGTCGTGAGCATTAAGCGCTTGGAAGAA